>JAEZAD010000324.1 GCA_023430565.1 Verrucomicrobiota bacterium | reverse complement strand
TATGGCGATTTCTCGGCCAACAGCGCGCTGCACGTCGCCAATCTCGCCAACGAGCTCATCGCGCTCGGCTACGACTGCGTCGTCGCCGTTCCCGCTCACAAGGAAACCGTCGGTGCCCTGCCCCGCGCCGACTTCATGGCCATCGAATTCGCCGAACTGCCCCATCTCCCGAGCCTCTTCAAAGACCAGCGCGGCCCCGGGATCGTTCACGCCTGGACCTCCCGCGAAAACGTCAGGAAATTCACCGAGGCGGTCGTGACGACGTTCGGCAGCAAACTCTTCGTTCATCTCGAGGACAACGAACAAGACATTCTGGTGACCCGTCTCGAACGCCCGTTCGAGCAGATCGCCGCGATGCCCGATGAGGATCTGGATCCGCTCGTCGAAGAGCTCTCCCACCCCCGTCGCGCGCCCGCGTTTTTGCGCACCGCGCGTGGAATCACCGTCATCGTCGACCGGCTTCGCGAACAAGCGCCCTCCGAGGTCCCGATTCATCTGGTGTGGCCGGCCCCGGCCGCGGGGGATTTTTCTCTACGCGATCGCGACGACCGCCTGCGCGCCGCTCTCGGCATCGCACCCGGCGACGTCGTGCTGTTCTATCACGGCAACACCCACACCTCCAATGCCGGCGAAGTCCGCAGTCTCTACGATGCGGTTGCACTCTTGAATCGGCGCGGCCTGAAAACATTCCTCATTCGCACGGGCCGGGATTTCCCGGAATTCGCCGCGTATCAATCGTCCACGCAGCTTCCCTGGCTCATCCATCTCGGCCATGTGGCGCGCGCCAAACACCTGCCCGCTCTCATGGCGCTCGCGGATGTTTTCGTGCAGCCGGGACTGCCCGACGCGTTCAACAACTACCGCTTCCCTTCCAAGCTCCCCGAGTTCTTCTCAATCGGCCGGCCGGTAATCCTGCCGGAGACGAATCTCGGCTCGCTCGTGCGCCACGGAATCGATGCCTGGGTGTTGCCCCGCGCCGATGCCGAATCGATCGCTAATGCCATCACCCAGCTCCATCGGCAACCAGAGCTCTCCGCCCGCCTGGCGCAAGGCGCACGCGAGTTCGCGTCTCGGCACTTCTCGTGGAAGCGCAGCGCGGCCGAATTGGTTGATTTCTACTGTTCCTTGACGGACCTGCCCCTGGCTTCATCGTCGTAAGCCATTTTCAAATGGATTACGCGCCGCTTTCCCAACGCATCGTGCTCACCGGTGGCCGCAGCCGGCTTGCGGGTGTGATTCGGGATCACCTTTCCCGTCGCGGCGCGCAGATCATCAGCCTTTCCCGATCGGAGGGCGATTCGCATCTCGGGCTCGAGAACCTCTTCGTCAACAATCTCGCGGACCGCGCCGACACCTTGATTCACCTCGCCTGGAGCACGGTGCCGCTCAATTCGGAACGCCACATCGGCCTCGAATGGAAACAGGACCTGCCGCTGCTCTTCAACATCCTCGACGCGATCCGCGCCTCGCCCAACCGCGAACGGCTGCATTTCGTTTTCTTCTCCTCCGGGGGCGCGGTCTACGGCAACGCTCAGGCCGACGTTCCGAGCCGCGAAACGGATGTTTGCCGGCCGCTCGGCTGGTATGGTCACGCGAAACTCGCCGCCGAACACATCATCGAGGAATATGGCCGCCGCTACGGACTCGTTTACACCATTCTGCGGATTTCGAATCCGTATGGTTTTTCCGTTCCCGCGCACAAGCCGCAGGGCATCATCCCTTTTATCCTGAAACATGCCCGCGAGGGCACGCCGCTCCACGTCTGGGGCGACGGCACCGCCAGAAAAGACTTTCTGCACTCGTCCGATTTCACTGCCGCGCTTGCGGAAGTCGTCCGGCTGCGCCCCATCGGCACTTTCAACGTCAGTCTCGGCCGTTCGCACACCGTCAGTGAAGTCATCTCTCTCGCCGAGGTGGCCACCGGCCGGTCTGTGGCCGTGAAACACGTGCCCGGTCACGCGTGGGACGTGCACGATAGCCTTTTGGATAACTCCAAGCTTTCGGCCGCGATCGGCTGGCAGCCCAAACTGTCGCTGGCCGAGGGGCTTCGTCGCTTCGCGGCAGAATTTGGTGAGCAATGATGCAGCCGTCACAAGCCGGCAGCACTGCCTCCAAAGATGAACGCTGGTTGTGGGTGTTCTTCGCAGCCGCCTGGCTCGCCGCGTTCGGCTTCTCGGCCATTGGTTGGGAAAACACATTGCTCGGTCGTTTTCAGTTTCGCCAGGTCCAGACCGCCATTGCCGCCGCTTTTTTTCCGATCGGAACGTTTCCGCTGAACTACGAGCTTCCGCTCTTCGGACCGCCCTGGTCCGTCCCTCTCGAGTTTCCGCTCTATCAAGCTTCCGCCGCCTGGTTTTCGCACGTCACCGGCCTGGCCCTGGACTCGTCGGGACGCCTGGTGAGCTGGCTCTACTTCCAGCTCTCGCTCCCCGCGATGTATCTACTGCTCGGATCGCTCGGTTTGCGGCGGCCGCTGCGGTGGCTCGTGCTCGCTCTGGTCGTCACAAGTCCCATCTATCTTTTCTATTCGCGCGCCTTCCTCATCGAGTCCGCCGCGCTGTGCGGGGCACTGTGGTTTCTTGCCGCCTTCGCGCGCTGGATTTCCGGGGGCGGGCTCGGCTGGCTGCTTGTCGCCAGTATCGGCGGAGCCTGCGGCGCCGCGACGAAAGTCACCACGATCGTCGTGTTCGGCGTCGGCGCCCTGCTCTATGTCGGCGCCCGCTGGCGGGCGGAGCCGCAGGCGCCGGTCCGCCTGCTCACCCGCGCCGCCGCTGCCTTCGCGCTGCCCGTCGGTTTCGGTCTATGGTGGCTCGTGTATTCCAAAAACATTCGGGGACTGAATCCGGACACCGGGCTGCTGGAAACGGCATTCGGGTATTGGAGCTTCGGCGACATCCCGCAACGTCTGAGCTTCGATTACTGGCGAACGACCATGGAGACGTGGATCAACGGCGTCACCGCCGAAGGAGCGCTGTTGTTCGCCGCTTTTCTCTTCACCCGCGCCGCCCCTTCACTCCGTCGGCTCTCCGTCGCGCTTTTCTCCGTGTTTCTCTCCGGCCAGCTGATCTTTTCCAATCTCTATAAAGTCCACGACTACTACTTCTACGCCAACGGGGTGTTTCTGCTCTTTGCGATCGGCCTCCTGGTCGCCGATTTCTTCGCCGAGCCAAAAACGCCACGCGCCGTTCGCTGGGCCTTTCTCGTCTTGATCCTTGTCCTGCAACTTGCCTCCTTCGCCCGGCTCTACCTGCCCAGTCAGCGGACCAACGTGGCTCCGCCCGAACTCGCAAGCATCTTGGAGGACCTCACCCGCCCTGGCGATATGATCATTGTCAGCGGCGCAGATTGGGACGCCGCTTTGCCTTACTACAGCCACCGCCGCGCCCTCATGCTCGTCGCCGGAAGGGAGCGCGATCCGGATGGGATCAAACGGAGCGTTGACCGCCTCGATCCGCGTCGGGTCGGTGCCGTGGTGATCTACGGACAAATCGAGTTCGACGAAAAGACTGCGCATGCCTTTCAACATCTGGACCTCGAACCCGCCCCGCTGCTCTACAGTCACAAGAACGTCGTAGGAGTTTGGTTCCCCAAGGACCGCTTGGCGGAAGCACGCGACAAAGCCCCCGCCCGTCCCTACGCCACCGTTGAGTTGTCCCAGCCCCGTGCCGGCCGCGACGGCATTGTCCAGGTCGGACCACGCGAAATCATGCAGCGGCGCGAGTTCGACGCCTTCTCGCCGCGCCCCATTCGAGCCACGGTGCCCTCCGGCATTGCGTCAGTGATGATCGGGGCCGAGCTGGCTTTCAACGCCCACGTGCCCTCTGAAATCGCGTTCAAGATTCGCCCGGGCATGTCCCGGGTGAGAGTTGAATTCGGAATCCTCGACCAGGCTTACGCCGACAAACACAACCGCACGGATGGCGTGGAATATCAGATCGTCCACCGCCCCGAAGCCGGCGAGGATCGTGTGCTGTTGAGTCGTTTCGTCGATCCCGGCACACGCGCCGACGATCAAGGAGTGCAGACCGGCGAGGTCGATCTGACCTCAGCGCAGGAGGGCGAGCTACTCTTGCGCACCCTGCCGGGCCCGTCGGGCAGCGTCAGTTTCGACTGGGCCTATTGGCGACGCGTTGAAATCCGCTGAAAGCATGGCGGGAAACAGGGCGCCAGCAGTCTCCAATTTTTGCTCTTCCGGTCGTATGAACTCTCTCGCTGACCTTCCATGAGCCAAACCCGTGGCAGCCCCAGTTCGGCTGACGAACCCAACTATTCGACGATGGCATCACCGCGTATCCACGAAAAAAACGAAACGCGTTTGGCGCTTCTCATGTTCGCGGCCGCTTGGGCGGTTAGCTTTTGGTTCGCGCTCGACGGCTGGACCAATCCCCTCCTCGACACTCACCCGTTTCGCCAAACCCAAACCGCCATCTCCACCTACTGGATGCTGCGGGATGGCTTCAGCATTCAATACGAAACCCCCGTGTTCGGCGCGCCTTGGTCGGTGCCGTTCGAGTTTCCATTATATCAAGGAATCGTAGCCGCCGTCAGCGCGGCCTTCGACATCCCCTTAGACCCCGCCGGACGCACGGTCGCACTCGCCTTCTTCTACGCGGGGTTGCCCGCAATCTGGCTGCTGTTGCGAAGACTGGCCGTCCAGGCAAGCCATCGCTGGATCTTCCTTGCACTGATGGTGACGTCGCCCGTCTACATCTTCTATTCGCGAGCGTTCTTGATCGAATCCACCGCGTTCACGCTCTGCGCTTGGTTTCTCTACTTTTTCCACGTTGCCCTGAGCGCCCCCAAGGTTCCGCCGCTGGTCGCCGCCGGACTCTTCGCCGCGTTCGGCGGCCTCGTCAAAGTCACCACGCTCGCCGTTTTTCTTGCTGCCGCCGCTGTCTTCTTCCTGGCGGCTCTGCGCACGCGACGCGATGCGTGGAAATCCATCTCGCTCCGCGCCGTCGCCGCGTGTGCGCCGGGGGTTGTCGCTGCGACGTGGTGGGTTCACTTCACGGACACCGTAAAACAGCGAAACCTATTCGGCGCGCTGGAAACGTCCACGGCTCTGCGCGAGTGGCATTACGGCACGCTCGAGCAGCGGCTGTCAGGCGCCTTCTGGAGCCAGATCGGGCACATGCTCGAGCGAACCGTGCTGCCGTCAGCCACCCTGCTTCTGACCCTGGTGCTTGGCTTGCTTTTCATGCGCCGGCAAATCGGCGTATGGCTGACCGCGCTGGCGGTCGCTCTCGCTGGTCCGCTGGTGTTCGCGAACCTCTACTTCGTTCACGACTACTACTTCTACGCTTGCGGCGTGTTTTTCCTGGTGCTGGTGGCCCTGCCACTCCGTAGCGTGTTGCTCTCAGGCACGCCACTCGTCGCCCGATTCGTTATCGTAGCGACGGTGCTGGTCGCACAATTTGCCGGCTACACGGAAGCCTATCACACCGCCCAATCCCGAGCTGCGTTCGTGCCGCCGCCGATCGCGACCGGCATCAAGCTCGTGACAGCTCCAGACGAGATTCTGCTCGGTATCGGGCTCAACTGGAGCGCGGTCTTCCCTTATTATGCCGAACGTCGCGCGTTGATGATACCCGACTCGCAACTCACGAACGAGTCGGCGATTTCCGCCGCCGTCGCGCAACTCGGGGAGGCGCGCATCGGTGCCGTCGTCTTCCGCCGCGGTGTTCAGCCGGCCGTCGAAACCTTTGCACCCTTGCTGGAGAAACTCGGCCTCGATCCCACCGGCACGTTCGCCACCGGAGATTATCAGGTGCACGTGCGTAAGGAGAATCGTGCTCACGCGCTGAACACGCTCGCCGCCGCCAAGCCGGACGATTTGTGGATCGCCGATGCTGCACTCGCGAACGCCGCATCACCCCGCCTCGAATTTTCGGCCTCCGACATTCCCGACCGCTCGTTGCTTGCCCATATGAGCCCGACGCCGATCCGCGTAGTCGTCCCCTTCGGACTTTCGCAGGAGATCGTCGAAGGCCGCCCCGTGTTCAATGCGCCGGCTTCGTCGGAAATAGAAATCCCCCTGCCGCCCCACGCCCGCCGAATCACTGCCCGCTACGGCATTCACCCGGCCGCCTACCCCAATTCGGATGGCGTCCAATTCGAAGTTCTCTACCGCCCGCGGAGCGGCACAGCGCCCGCGCTGCTGTTTCGCCGCTTTCTCCAGCCTTGGCTCATGGCGACGGATCAAGGACCGCAACAACTCGATATCACGGTCGCGGTCCCATTGGACGGCACGGTGATTTTTCAAACCGGCCCCGGCCCCAACCTGCAGCCGAATTACGACTGGTCGTATTGGGGCGATATCGAGGTCCGATGACGTTCCGATGTTTCGCCCGGTCGACGAAAACACTCTTTGGCGGGCCGTCTTCTGGGTGGCCCTCCTCGCGAACGTCGCTTTTTCCCTGGTCGGTCTGAGCCACTCGCTCGAAGAGGTCCACGAGTTCCGCCAGCTGCAAACCGCACTGACGGCCCGCAGTATTCTCGAAGACGGGTGGCGCCTGGCTTACCCGACACCGCTGTTCGGTCCACCGTGGTCGGTGCCGATGGAATTCCCCTTCCACCAGATCTGCACGGCGGCACTCGTCGCCGCCACTGCCATCCCACTTGAGCCGGCCGGCCGACTCATCTCCCTCACGTTTCTCTATCTCGCACTACCCGCCATTTTCGCGGTGTCGTCAGCGTTGGGACTGCCGCGCGCGCGACGGTGGTTGCTGCCTGCCGCCGTCCTCCTTTCTCCGGTCGTCCTCTACTACTCACGAACGTTCATGATCGAGTCGTGCGCGTTCTGCGCCTCGCTCTGGTTCCTCCATGCGTTCATCCGAGCGGTCAAACGGCCGTCGCTCCCATGGGTCGTCGCCGCGGGAACGTTCGGCATCCTTGCCGCTCTCGCAAAAATCACCACAGCGACGGTCTTCTTCGTCTTCGCAGGATTTTGGACCGGCACGCTCTTGCTCAAGCATCGACCTTTCGCGCTCCACCACCGTCGATTGGTCAAGACAGCTTTGTCCGCGTTAGGCGCACTCGTTCCTGCCATCGCAGCGGGCGGCGCGTGGATCGCCTTCGGCGATCGGGTCAAGGTATCGAACCCGCTTTCTCGATCGCTCACCTCCGAAGCCGTCCGCGAGTTCACGGTGGGGACGCTCTCTCAACGTCTTTCACCCGAGTTTTGGCAGCGCGTCTGGGAGCACGCCACGGTCACCACGTTGCCCGCCGCGAATCTCGGCGTCGCACTCCTCTTCGCCCTCGCGCTCGGCCGGGAATCGAGACGCCGAAGCATTATTTTGTTCTCCGCTTTCGCCGCCGGCCCGCTGCTGTTTGCGAACCTGTATTTCGTTCACGACTACTATTTCTACGCCACGGCATTCTTCCTGATCGCCGTGCTGGTCATTGGCTGGAGCCAGCTGCTCGACCTCTCCGCGTTTTCCCTGCGGGCCCGACGATGGTCCGTCATCGCCTCACTGGGACTGCAGCTGCTCAGCTACTCGCTCACCTACTTCCCCGTGCAGCAACGCCCGTTGCGCGATCCGCCCGAACTGGCTGCAATCCTCGCCACCGCCACCGAGCCGGCCGATGTGATTCTCGTCTTTGGCGAGGACTGGAATCCCACGCTGGCCTACTACGCGCATCGACGCGCCATCATGGTCACAGACGAGCAGAGCCAGCGGATGGAGAACCTGGTGACCGTGCTCGACCGGCTTCCACCAGACCGCGTCACGGCTCTCGTGGTTACCGGTGAATTGCGCAAATACCCGCAAGCCTTGAACCCCGTGTTTACGCGTCTCGCCCTGCCCTCGTCGCCTTTCTTCGCCAGCTCCGACACCCTCGTTTATTTCGCCGAAGATCGTCTGAGCCTCGCCGGCAGCGCGCTCCAGCGACTCCCTCTCAAACGATTTCGCGTCGCCGCCGCCGGAGATGCGGACGACGCCAACATCCCGCGCCAGCGCGCATTTGCCGCCGAGCTCGTCGATCCGGAGCTGACATCAATGATGCAGCCCAAACCCTCGTCGGTCATCCACCCGTTCGCCCTCAGTTCGCACGAACAAGAGGGACGCAGAGTCTTCGGGGCCCACGCTCCCACCGATCTGATTTTTGCCATGCCTCAGAATGCCACGGTCATCGAGGCGGAGTTCGCTATCCTCGCCTCGGCGTATGAAGGTTCCAACTACACAGACGGGGTGGAGTTCCGCGTCGAGCACGTGAGCGACAAGGGCGACCGGCTCGTGCTTTTCTCCCGGTTCCTCCAGCCCGGGGAAAACTCGGTCGATCGCGGACTCAAAACGCTGCGCGTTCCACTTCCGTCGGCACGTGACGGTCAGATCTGGCTGCGCACGTTGCCGGGCCCCCACCGCAACATCGCTTGCGACTGGGCCTATTGGGCCCGCATCGAAATCAAATGAGCGCCTTGCCTACGCGTCTCGGACCGGCGCACGTCTTGTTTGGCGCATGTCTGCTTCTGAATCTCAGTAGTTCCCAAAACCAGCTTTACCCCACCGTGGCGGCTTGCTTCGCTCACTCCCTTTAATGTTAGAGACCGACTTCACTTACGCCCATTTCGACCAACCTGCCTCATGGCATTTTACCACCAAGAAGATCGACATCCGCGGGTGGGTTTATGCGAAAAGCGGTGAGGAACTGCGCGATGTCCGCGCGAAACTCGACGGCGTAATCACTTACGGCATCATGGGCCTCGATCGGCCCGATTTAGAGGTGCTGTTCAAGACCGGACTCGCCGCCCGCCGCACCGGCTATCGCATCATGCTCGAGCCGTGGCTCGGCGCCACAACCCTCACTTTCGAGGTGCTGTGCGCCGACAACAAGTGGCGCGAATTTTACCGCACCCACGTCGAAATCAGCGGCGACGAAATGCCTCCCGCGAAGCCCCGGCCCAAACTGCGCGCGGAGGTCGTCGGCGAAAGCCTCTACTACCTCTACCGCCATTTTCACTTCGAGCCGCACGAAGCCCTCGTGCGGGAAACCCACCGCGTGCTCTCGGACATCACCGTGAATTACACGGTGATGATGCCTGAGAACGACCTGCTTGGCTTTCTCGATCTCCCGCAGGAATGGGTCAACGCCCACTACGAGAAATTCCGCGTCAGTGGCTGGGCCTTCTCGATGAGCCGCACCATTTCACGGCTCGTGGCGACAATCGGATGCGTTGACGAAAACCGCCTCATCTGGGGCAAGGAACGCGAAGACGTCCTCCGCCATAACCCTTCCTTTCCACAAGCGCTCAAGTCGGCGTTCTACGGTTTGGTGGACGTCCGGCCCGACAACTTCAGCCCCGCCTGCCTCAAGATCTTCGTCGAATACCCCGACGGGCCGCGTGCACTGCTGCGCTCGAAACGAATTTTTCTAAACAAGATCGACGAAAATTCCGGCCCGATTGCCGTTTACAATCACCTGAGTTTCGCGCGCGTCACGTGGGCCTTCGTCTCCGCGATCATGGCCGGCAAATATGCGATCGAGAGCTGGGGCGAGCTCTGGACCGAGATTCGGAAGACCCGCCTCAAACTCGTCGAAAAGCTGATGCGTGGCATCCCGTCCAAGCCGGCCACACCGACGCCGTGGCAGCAACAGGACCCCTACACGCTTTGGACCAATCGCAACAAGCTCACCCCGCGATTGACCGCCTACCTCAAGGATCAGGCCGCTACCTTGGCGAAGACGGGGCCCACCATCAGCCTCGTGGTCCCGACCTACAACACGCCAACCGCCTTTCTCAAAGAGCTGATCGAGTCGGTCACCGGCCAGTTCTACCCGAACTGGGAACTGTGCTTCGCCGACGACGCGTCGCCCGAGCCGCACGTGAAGAAAATGCTTGCGCAAGCCGCCAAACGCGATCCGCGCATCAAATTCATGGTGCGCGAGAAGAACGGTCACATCTCCGCCGCCACCAATTCCGCCATCGATCTGGTCACGGGTGACTTCATCGCATTCCTCGACCACGATGACCTGCTGCCCCCGACGGCGTTGTTCCACATTGCCGACACCCTCTCCGCCCGCCCCGACGCGGAGATGCTCTACACCGACGAAGACAAGATCGACGAAACCGGCCGGCGCTATGATCCCCAGTTCAAAGGCGAATGGAGTCCGGAGATGGCCATTGCGCACAACTACACGCATCATCTCCGGGTCATACGCCGGGATATCGTCGAACGCGCCGGCCGTTTGCGCGTTGGCTACGAAGGCGCCCAAGACATCGATCTGATCCTCCGGTGCGTCGAACTGATCCCGCATGAACGCATCGTGCACGTGCCTTTTGTCTGCTACCACTGGCGCTCCCACGCTCAAAGCACGGCGAGCAAAGGCGACCAGAAGGGATATCTATTCGACGCCGCCCGCCGCGCCATCGAAGACGCGGTGAAGCGGCGCGCCCTTCGCGCTTCCGTTTTCCTGCCCCCGTTGATGAAGGAGCACGCGCTTTGCCTCCATCAGTTGAAATGGGACGCGTCGCTGCTGGCGGAAAACCCCGTCACGATTGTCATTCCCACGAAGAATCGCGCCGATCTCCTGCGGGCGTGCGTCGCCTCTCTTCATCGCACGGTGAACTGGCAACATGTCCGCCTCGTGATCGTCGACGACGGCTCCACGGAGCCGGACGCACTGGCATTTCTCACGGAACTCGAAGGTCGCCCCGATACCCCTGTGCGCGTCATTCGCACCGGCAACGCCTCGGCTCCGTTCAACTACTCGCGACTCGTAAATCTCGGCACCGCCGCCGCCGACACGCCGCTCGTCCTTCATCTCAACAACGACATCGAAGCCCGCGAGCCCGGCTGGCTGGAAGACATGGTCGGCTGGAGCACCGTTCCCGGCGTCGGCGTCGTCGGCGCCCGCCTCATCCATCCTGACGAAACCCTGGATCACGCGGGGATCTGGGTCGGCCCCCAAGGTGGCCTCGCCCACGCCATTTTCTTCGGCCAGCCCAAGGATGACTTCGGTTATCTCTTCCTGCCCCACGCGGCCCGCAATACGTCCGCCGTCACCGGCGCCTGCCTCCTCTCCCGCACCGACGTTTATCGGCAGCTCCACGGATTCGATGAAGTCGATTTCCAAGTCGCGTATAACGACGTCGACTACTGTCTCCGGGCTGCGGCGGCAGGTTGGCGCACCGTTTACTCGCCGCAAGCAACGCTCGTCCACCTCGGCAGCGCGTCCCGCGGAAACAGCTACACGGAAAAAGAGCACCTCGCATTCGTCCGTCGCTACCCCAACTACCGCGACCCCTACATCAGCGACGTCGTGGAATACGGCCGCTCCAACTTCACGATCGACGCCAACGACCATCGTTACTCCCACCGGCCCCTGACGCTCCGCGTCGCCGTCGTCACGCATAACCTGAATCTCGAAGGCGCGCCTTTGTTCATTTTCGAGTATGCCCGCTACCTGGCCGAAAAAGCAGGCTGGCCCGTCCGCGTCTATTCGCCGGTCGAAGGCCCGTTGCGGAAAAAATTCGAAGACGCCGGCCTCGAGGTGGAGGTGCTCGACTGCGCCTCTTTCACCCAGGCGCAAACCCCCGCCGAGTTCCACGCCCACCTCGCGAAATTTGCCGCGCATCCCCGGTGGCGCGAGATCGACCTCTTTGTCGGCAATACGATCCTGTCCTATTGGATGATTCATCTCGCCGGCGCACTCGGAAAACCGTCCGCGCTTTACGTCCACGAAAGCAACACACCGCGAAAATTCCTCGCTGAACACAACCTCGCGGCGCCCGAAATTATTCCGCTCGTCGAACAAGCCATCAAAGAGGCGAGCCGCGTTATCTTTACCGCCCGTTCGACGCGACGGTTTTACGAGGAGCTCGCGGCCAACGACAATTTTCGCAATCTCGACAGCTGGGTCGATATCGCACGGATCGAACACTTTGCCGTCACGCACGACAAGAAAGCGCTCCGCCGCAAATACGGCCTCGATCCCGATGCCACCCTCGTGGTCAACATCGGCTCCGTCTGCCAACGCAAGGGCCAGCACATTTACATTCGCGCCGTCGACGCCCTGATGAAGGAGCACGGCGCCGCCTTGGCCGACAAAGGACCGATCGAATTCATCATGGTCGGCGCCCGCGAGGGACTCTACCTCGAATCCATCCAGCAGGACATCGATCTCATGGGGCTCACGAACACGCGCTTGTTCCCCGAGACCCTCGACATCTACGACTGGTATCGACTCGCGGACATCTTCGTGTGCACCAGCTTCGAGGAATCCTTCCCGCGCGTTCTCCTGGAGTCGGCGTCTTTCAAGATCCCCATCATCTCCACCAACGTGAACGGCATCCCCGAGATGCTGCAGAACAATGACGAGGCCCTCCTCATCGCCGCCGGCGACTACCGCAAACTCGCCGCCGCTCTGAAGGCCTGCCTCGACAAGTTTTTCGCCCACGACGACAAAATGGTCTCGATGGCTTTTGCCCGGATGTCGCGCTTCTACGATGCCCGGGTCTCGCTGCCCACGCATGTCGCCATGGCCCGCGAAGCTTACTTCAGCTGAGCCGCCACGCCCCGCATGAACGAGAACGAGTCCTACCTCTTCAGCGTCGAGCATCCAACGCAGTGGAGCCTCAAGCCCGAACAGTTCTGGATTGCCGGATGGTTCGTTTCGAAAACCGGCCTGCGCTACGTCGACATGCGCGCGTTCGTCGACGACGTGCCGTTCATGGGCCTTTTCGGACTACCGCGCCGCGATATCGAGCAATCGTATCCGCAGTGGACCGCCGGTCAGCACCCGGGCTTTTCCTTCCGACTCGACCCCTGGCCCGGCGCCAAGTGGATCCGGCTCGAGATCCTGAACGAAAACAACGATTGGGCCGAATTCTGGCGCGTGCCCATCCAGGTCAAAGGCGCCGGCCCCTGCCGACGTCTTCATCCCACGCTAAAAACCGAGCTGCTGCAGCCAATGCTGCTGAAGCTGCTCAAGCAGCCGACGCTTCGCCCCGGCCTTAACCGCGAGGACTACACGCGGCGCCTGGTGCGCGAGCGCTCCGTCATTCCCCTCGAGACGCTTCCGGTTCCGCCCCTCTACGGCGTGTTCGAGGGCCCCGAGGTCATGGGGCACACGCAATACGACAAACTACACATCGGTGGGTGGATTTTCCACGCCGACCAACCGATCCGGCAGTTGATCGCCACGACCGACAATCGCACGCAAAATAATCTCATCCACGGCCTGCCGCGCGAGGATGTCGGCCAGTTGTTCCCCGACATTCCCGCGGCCCGCCACGCGCAGTTTCGCGGCAACGTCGACCTGTCCGGTCAGCTCGCCGAGCCCGTTTGTCTCAAAATCTTCGCCATCCTCGCGAATGGCGAAAAAATCCTCGCCTTCACGAAGCGTCTGTATCCGTGGTCGTCCCTGGAAAAGGAACACCCGCTGCCGCCGTATTCTTTTTCCAACTACCGAGACCTCGTGCTGCACGTCGTTCGCGCCGGCCGCCAGTTGCACGTCCGCATGGGCGGCCTTGGATTCTGGCGCCAGGTGCTCGCCATCCACCGTATCTACCGCGACGAATCGGCCGAGTCGCCGCCGTGGTTTGGCTGGCAGCAGCGCGTCGACTATGCGAGTTGGATCGCTCACAACTCCCTCGCGCCGCGTTTGCTCGCCACCCTCCGCGATTCGGCTGCGGCTTTGGCCGCCGACGGCCCGGCCATCGGGTTGGTGATCGATCTGCAGGGCGCCTCTCCCGCGCAGGTCAGCCGGCTCGTCACGTCGCTTAAGGCGCAGCTCTACAGCCGCTGGAGCGCTGTCCTGCTTTCACCCCGTCATGCCTCCTCCCAGGATGTCGCCGGGGTCGCCGCCTGCACCAACGCCGACCCACGCCTGCGCGTGCTGCCGGCTCCGGGCGAAGACCGGGCCGCGGACTTGAATGCCGCGACGCATTCTCTCGCCGAGGACTGGATCTCGTTTCCGGAAGCTTCGGGGCAACTCGCTCCCACCGCGCTGTTGTTCATTGCCGAGGCCATCGCGCAGGCGCCCGCCGCGGAGCTCGTTTACACCGACGAGGATCGCATGGACGACACCGGTCGCCGCTGCGATCCTCGATTCAAAACCGACTGGAACCCCGCACTGGTAATCGCCGGCTACCAGCCGGGCCAGCTGTTTGTCGTTCATCGCCGGCTTTTCCGACGCGCCGGCGAGTTCATGCGCGATTACGATCCCGCGCTCCTTTACGATCTCGCGCTCCGCCTTTCAGAGCACATCACCCCCGCGCAGGTCCGGCACGTCGATGCGATCTGCTATCACGCGGCTCATCTGACAGGTCCCAACGAGATGGATGGCCGGCTCGTCGAAAACAGTCGGCACGCGTTGGAAGCCGCCATCATCCGACGCCAACTGCCGGCACGCGCGTTTCAACCCGCCTCCGCCCGCAAGCTCGGCACCCCTTATCATCAGCTATATTGGGACGAAAACTTCCTCGCGCGAAACCCAGTCACAATCGTCATCCCCACCCGGGACCGGTGCGACCTGCTCGAGCGATGCCTCGACGCACTTTTGCTCACCGTGGACTGGCGGCACGTGAAGCTGCTCATCGTCGATGACTTCTCCCGTGACGAAAAAACCGTCCGCCTGCTGAAATTTCTCCCCTCGCGACGGGAGTTCAACTGTCGCGTCGTTCGGCCGTCGGTGGATCCGATGAAGCCCTTCAACTACTCGATGTTGGTGAACACCGCGTCGCCCTACGTCGACACACCGTTGGTCCTTCATCTCAACAACGACGTGGACGCCCTCCGCCCAGGCTGGATCGAGGCCATGGCGGGATGGTTTGCCGTGGCGGACGTGGGCGTAGTCGGCGCCAAGCTCCTTTTTCCCAACCACCACCTCAACCACGCCGGCATCACCGTCGGACCGCACCACGGTCTCGCCGACGTGCCCCTCGCCGGACTCCATTCCGAATCGCCCGACCATTACCCGCTCCATCAACTCGCCCGCGATGTGGTCGCCGTCACCGGCGCGTGCATGATGACACGCACTTCGCTCTACCGCGAGTTCGGCGGGTTCGACGAGGCCGATTTCCGCGTCACCTACAACGACGTCGACTACTGCCTCAGGATCCGCGCGGCCGGTCACCGCGTCATCTACACGCCGCAAGCCGAGCTCTGGCACTGGGGCAGCGCTTCGCGCGGCACGACCTATTACGAAAACGAGCACGTCGCGTTCCTCCGAAAATATCCCGGTTTCGTCGACCCGTTCTTCCCGCGACAACTCTACCTCGTCCACGCCGACCTCAATCTCGACACCTATCGCTACGAATACGCCCGCCGCGCCGGGAAACTCCATCTCCTGCTCGTCACGCACAACCTCAACTACGAGGGAGCGCCGCTGTTCCTCCTCGAATACGCCACCTTCATGGTCCGCCACGAAGGCTTCACGGTCCGCGTGCTTTCCGCCGAGGATGGTCCGCTGCGCACGGCCTACTCGGCCCTGGGCATCGACATCACGCTGGTCGACCGCCATCCGCTGCACGGCGCCCGCGACGACCGCGAATTCTCCGAACAACTCGAGCTCATGCGCGCCAGGATCGACTGGAGCGGTGTCGATGTCGTGCTCTGCAACACCGTCGCCTGCTGGTGGGGCGTGCACCTCGCCGCCGCAGCGGGCAAACCGTCGATGCTCTACGTTCACGAAAGCGCGACGATCAAACGCTTCTTCTCGAAAATGCTGCACAAGCACATGCACCACGTGGCCCGCGCCGCGTTCCGCCAGGCCACCCGGGTGTGCTTTCTCTGCTGCTCCAGCCGTTCGTATTTCGAAGAGTTCAACGACTACGACAATTTCCGCTTCGTTTCCTCGTGGATCGACCTGCCCCGCATCGAGGCTTTCAAGCGGACGCACACCAAGGCCGCCCTGCGTCGCAAGTATGGCTACGGCGACAACGAGACGATCATCGCCAACATCGGCACCGTCTGCGAACGCAAGGGCCAGCATATCTTCATCCGCACCATCGATACCTTCATGCGCCAATACGCCGACGCCGCCAAATACCGATTCCTATTCGTCGGCGGCCGCTCCGGCGAATATCAGGATTCGCTCATCCGCGACATGGAGATGCTGGGCATCGCCAACGTCGAGATTGTCACCGAAACCCGCGACGCCTACGACTTCTTCGTCCTTTCCGACATGTTCGTCTGCACGAGCTACGAGGAATCTTTCCCCCGCGTGCTCCTCGAAGCGATGGCCTTCGAAACGCCCATCGTCTCCACCGACGTCCACGGCATCCCGGAAATGGTGACCGACCGGGCCGAAGCTTACCTCGTCCCCGCGGGAGAACCCGTGAAGTTCGCGAAAGTGATGAAGACCTGCCTCGAAAAACAGCAGAACGGCACCTCGACTGCCCCCATGGGCTACTCCAAGGTGGTGCGCGCCTACGACATTGATCGGGTTCTGCCGAAGCACGCCGACATGGCGCGCGAAACCTATCTCGATTTCGATGGCGACACCCATCGACAGCAGCCGCGCAAACTCTCCGGGCGCGACGATCGCTTCGAATCCACCTGGTAACCTCCACGCCATGGACCTTCGCCTTCCCCCTTCGGTTTGGTTCGATCGCGGCTCCGCCTGGGTGCTCCGCGGCGCCGGCTATCTCGCGCTGTTCCTCGGCCTCTGGCTCGCCCTGATCAAGTTCCCCGCCAACCCCGCAACCGGACTCGATCCATCGTGGCAAATCGTCCTCGGCTATGCCCGCACGCATAACCTGCAATTCGGCACCGACCTCGCGTTCACCTACGGCCCCCTCGGCTACCTGCTGGCCGCCACCAGCATCGGCGAACGCTTCGGCGAACACATCGCGTGGCAGCTCATCACCAATGCGCTCTTTGCCGTCGTTTTCATCCTGCAGGGGCAGGCACTCCGTGGTTGGAACCGCGTTCTTTACTACGCCTTCTTCTTCTTCTTCGGCATCGTTTACCTCGATTGCGCGCACATGATCGTGATCTTGCTGCTGAGCCTTGCGCTCACGCGGGACCGCATCGCGCAAATGGGCGGTCGATCGGTCGCCGTCGCGGCGGCGATGTTCGTCGGCACGCTCGCGCTGGTAAAATTCACCAACCTGCTCTTTGCCGGCTTCACCATCGGCTGCGCAACCGGACTGCGGCTCTGGCAACGACGCTGGATCGATGCTGCCGTGACCTTCGGCGGTTTTTCCCTCGCGTTCCTCGGAGGTTGGATGCTCTGGGGTCAGAATCCGGCGAATCTGTGGGCCTACTTCACCACCTCGCTCCAAATCAGCTTCGGCTACAACGAGGGCATGGCCATCCCGGCTCCGCCCTACATCCTCGAGTTGGGCCTGCTCGCGGGCGCCTGTATCGCTGCTTACTACCTGCTCTCGCTTTATCGGCGCTCCGATTTCCCGCGCGCGCTCATCTGCATGCTCATGGCCGCCGCCTGCTCGTATCTGAATTGGAAACACGGCTTCATCCGCGCGGACGGACACGTTCTCGCCCACTTCGCCATCTGCCTTCTCATCGCGTGCTCTTTTCCCGCCCTGCTCGGCGACGACGGCCCTCTCCGTCGCACCAAGGCGACCCTCCTCTCGATTGCCGTAATCGCTTCGCTCCTCGGCTCCTTCCTCAGCAATCCCATCACGATCACCGACGCGCCCGCCATTTGGAACTACCACGTCAAGGAAACCGTCAACAGCCTCCGCATCCTCAAGGACCTGGGGCGCAACGCCCGTCTGCAGTTCACCGAAATGCAGAAAGGGCTCACGCTCAACAAAACCAAGGCTCTGGTCGGCGAGAAGAGCATTGATATCCTCGGGTCCGAGCAAGCCTACGCGGTTTTCGGCGGCTTCAATTACACGCCGCGCCCGGTCTTCCAGAGCTACTACACCTACACCGACCGCCTTCTCCGCCTCAACGAACAGTTTTACGCCTCGCCCCGCGGCCCCGAATTTGTCCTCCAGAAGATCCAGCCGATCGACTACCGCCTTCCCGGCGGCGACGACGCACTCGCAACCCGCTATCTGTATCATCATTATCGCTACGTGATGCAGGAACAGGATTTTCTCGTGTGGCAGCGTGAGAACGACGATCCCGCCCTCGATCAGCGCGAATTGATCGCCGAGCACAGCATCAAGTTCGGCGAGGTCCTTCGCGTCCCGAATCTCGTCCAGAACCCTGTCTGGGTCGAAATCGACGCCCGTCCCAATCTCCTCGGCCGAGCCCGCAGCTTTCTCTACAAGCCGCCGATCGTCCGCATCGCGATGACCGACGGCGGCGGCTTCAAGACGACCTATCGCCTCGTCACCGGCATGGCGCGAGCCGGGTTTCTCGGAAACCCACATTTCACCAACGCCTTCAACGTCGTGCAATTCGAGCTCGGCAAACCCTGGCCGTCCCTCGACACCTTCAGCCTCGAGTTGCCCAAAGAAGATCGGAAGTTCTTCAAGTCCGACATCCGTGTGCGCTTCTACAAGCTACCGCCGTTCCCCATTTACGAGCGCGAGAAGGATGACCGCCTGCCGCTCGCGGTCTTGTTCCGTAACTTCAATCGCGTGCCGGTGTCCGCCAGCGCCCACGTGCCGCTCGATGTTATCGACAACAACGGCAAGGAGGTCCTCTTCGCGCATCCCCCGAGCGAAATTTCCTTCCAGGTCGATTTCCCCGCCCGGCAGATCACCGGCGTCTTCGGCTTCATGCCCAACGCTTACGCACCGCCCAATCAGACCGACGGCGCGGAGTTCAGCGTCGAATGGATGAGCCCCGACGGCCGCCACCACACACTCTTCAGCCGCACGTTGAGACCCACGACGGCCGCGGGCGACCGTGGGCCGCAATCCTTCTCGGTCGACCTGCCGTCGGGCGGCGGCCTTCTCTTCCTGCGCACGCACGCCGGCTCGAAGAACGACATCGCCTTCGACTGGACGTATTGGACCGACGTTAAGTTCGTCGAGTGATGTCTCTCGCCTCGCGTCATCCGCCCACCGCGTCCTCCCCGCGTCAGCGGTGGCTTCGGCGCGCGGCCTTGGGCTTCGGCGCTCTGCTCATCGCCGTCTACCTGTTCGTGCCCGCCCATCAGGTCACCACCGTCACGCTCGACGATTCCAACTACACCTCGTTCGCCTATTTCACCGCCAAGGGATTCCAGTATGGCCCACAGGTCGTGCCGGTCGTCGGCCCGCTGGGCTTCGTGCTCTACGGTTTCGTTTACGCGGGCGATCTATTCTGGACCCGACTCGCGCTCGATCTCGGACTGAAGTTCGTTTTCGGCGCGCTGCTGCTCTGGTTTCTGTTGCGCAGTCCGCAGCGTCTCCTGCGCTGGGCCTGGCTCGCAACGGTCCTGCTCATCACCCCGCTGATCCACGATTCGCCGTTCGACTTCAGCATCCTCCTCGCCGGACTCTTTCTCCTGGCCAGTCTCCGCGACGGCACGAATCGCTGGCCCCAATGGGGCGCCTGCGCCCTCCTTGGTGTTCTCGCGCTGTTCAAGGGCACCGAGTTCGCTCTCGCCGGTGCCACGTTCACGTTGCTCGCCGGCACGGCCGTGCTGACCGGTCGCATACGCCAGCTCGCTGGATTCGCCGGTGTTTTCATCGCCGCCTTTGCCTTTTTTTGGGTCCTCGCCGGACAAAATCCTGTCAACATCCCGTCCTATGTCCGCGGCATCTTCGAGCTCTCTTCGGGCTACAACGACGCGATGGCTCTCCAAGAGACTGCCGGCGTCTTCGCGGTGGGCGTTTCCGTTTTCATCCTGCTTGAGCTCGCGATCGCCATCGCGATCGCGCTGCGTTGGCGCGACCGGTTTTCCGTGGCCGGACTCCTTCTCCTTGCCGGCTTCACGTTTGTCTTCTGGAAGCATGGATTCGTCCGCGCTGATGGTCATGTGCTCATCTTCTTCTGGTATGCACCCATTGTCGCCCTCACCGCGATGCTCCTTTCCGTCGGGGGCTCCCGCCCCGGTTCTCCGAGCCGGCCGCGTCGTGTCGGAAGCGTTCTTCTGCACCTGCTAGCCGGTCTCGCCCTCGTCGGCGGTGTCTACGCAACCGGCTTCGAATCCCTGGCACGGCTGCGTTGGGAGATCTCGCAACTGCCGCGGCTGTTGCCTGCACGAGTCCATTACCTCGCCCACGTCGTCGCCGAAAAAGAACAGCTGGAAGTCACCCTCGCCGCCCAACGCGACCGCTATCGGCTCGGGCGCTTCGCTGCAACGGTGGGAAGCGCCGGCATCGATTTCTACGGCTCAGAACACGGCTTCCTTCCGCTCAACGGCCTCAATTATCAGCCGCGTCCAATGGGTGGCGGATCTTTCAATGTTTACACGCCTTACCTGAAGACGATCAACGAGGCCTACCTGCGCAATCCATCCAGCCGACCCGCATTCATGGCGCTCAATCTGGGGACCATCGACGAGCGCTTGTTGACCCAGGATGACGCACGCAGCCTCGTCGCGCTTCTCCAAGGCTATTCTCCCGTCGACACCGAACAAGGCCTGCTCCTCCTGGCGGCGCGGTCACCACAACCCGAAGGACCACGGCTGGTGGCGGAACGCTCCTTCCGCCTCGACGAGATCGTTCCCGTCCCCGCCGTGAGCGAGAACGAGATCCTTCTCGCGACCTTTCAAACGCACCCGAACCTGCTCGGCCGCCTTCGGACGGCGGTTTACAAAGCGCCCCAACTTCACATCGATCTGGCAGGTGACGGGTTCCCTCCGGTTCGGCGCCGCCTCATCGCGAGCATGGTGCGCCTCCCCTTCGTGTTCAGCCCGTTGCTCGAAACCAATGCCGACTTTCTCGACCTCTATTCTTCGCAGGTAGGCAAAATCGTTCGCTCCTTCCGTCTCGCGTCACCGCATTCCAAATACTGGAACGGCCCCTTCACGGTTCAATTTCATGCCATCCCTCGTCCGGCGCCCCTGGCTTCGGACGCGCACGCCGACCTGAAAGCGCGACTCGCGTTTCCGGTGGCCGATACCCCACCCCTGCGCATGCACCCGCAAACGCCGCTGCGCAACTTCGATGGCTATCTCGTCCAAATGCTCGAGCCTCCCGGTGAAATCGTCTTTGCGCTGCAGGGCGATGAGCGGGTCGTGACGTTTGACTTCGGCATCGATCCCGCCGCCTACACGAGCGGAACCACCAACGGAGTCGAATTTCTCGTCGAGGTCCACCAGGGCAGTGGCGTGCGCCAGCCGCTGTTCAGCCGACTCCTTCAACCGAAAACGGTGGACGCCGATCGCGGTCGCCACGCCGCACGCGTCGTCCTTCCTCCTTTAGGTCCAAACTCCACGCTGCGGCTTCGGACCGAGCCCGGCCCCCACGGCGACGGGGGTTGGGATTGGGCGTATTTTTCCAAGGTCCGGCTACATCGCGGACCGTTTCTCCCCGAACAGTTCCCTGGCGTCACCGTGCTTCCGCTCGCGGTCGAGAACCCTTCGCCCGGCGTTGTGCTCAGTCCCGCAGGCCCGGTGTTCATGCTCAACGCCCCCAGCAGCCTCGAATTTCCCCTCACCGGCGCAGGCCGCGCCCTCGAGTTTTCCGTGGGTCTGCTCGAGGGAGCCTACACCAACGGCGGCCGGAGCGACGGCGTCGCCATCATCGTCGAGCTAACGGGAGAGGACGGATCCATCCGTCCACTGTTCCGCCATCTGCTCAACCCGCGCGACAACGAAGGCGATCGCGGCTCGCGCGATTTCTCTGTTCCTCTGCCGGAACATTCGGCCGGCAGCCGGCTTTTACTTCGCACGGATCCCGGCCCGAACGGTGACGGCGGCTGGGACTGGACGTATCTGCAACGGCTCGACATCAAGTAACGCTTCGCGCTCCCCCGCTGCCATGTCCGATCCCGTCCCGCCTCGTCCTTCGTTTTCCAGTGCACCGCGTCTCACTCTCGCGTGGTTTTTCGCGTGGTTGCTTCTCACGATCTATTTTGTCCGACCGCCCGACCAGGTGTTCGATCACACCCTGGATCCGTCCAATTACGCCACCTACGCCTATTTCATCACCCACGACTTCCAATGGGGCGTAAACGTGATGCCGATGCCCGGCCCCCTGGGCTTCGTCCTTTTCGGCTACTGTTACTCCGGCGAGCTTTACCTCACCCGGCTCGTCATCGATGTCCTCCTCTGCGGGACATTCAGCCTGCTGCTCCTCCGGTTTGTTCGGCTGGCCCAGGCCGGCGCGCTCCGCTGGGTCTGGTTCGCGGTCATGATCGTTGCGATCCCGATGATCGACGACCTCATGCTCGATGCGACCGTCCTTCTGGCCACCGTTACACTGCTGCGAGCGGCGCCCGGTCGTCTGGACCGCTGGAGTTTGTTGGCCACCGCACTCCTTGCCTGCATCGCCCTGATCAAGGGCACACATTTGATGATGTGCGGAGTGGTCTTCGGCGCGATTGCCTTGCTCGGGTTGATCGAGCGCCGCCCTGCGCGCGTCGTCCCGCCGTTCGTCGCCTTCGCCGCCACGTTCCTTCTATTTTGGATGCTCACGGGCCAGAGTGTGCGAAACCTCCCCGAACACGTGGAGGCCGTCCGACATCTTGCATCGGGCTACAACGCCACGATGGGGCTCGAGCCGTTTCCCGTCTTGGAAGCGCTCGGACTGGTCGTGCTGGCTGCCCTCTCCGGTCTGCTCCTGTCGGTTATGGCGGTTTCCTGGCGCACCCCCGCGACAGCCGTCTCGCTGCTTTTCCTCAGCGCCCTCGCTTTCTTGAAATGGAAGCATGGATACGTGCGCGCCGATGGGCACGTGTATATTTTTTTCACGGCCGCCGCAGTCATCGGCTTGACGGCTTGGCTGATCGGCTTCACGCCCGTCACCGGACGTCCGACTGCCGCGAAACCGGCCCGTTGGTTCGCCCTCGCTGGACTCGCTCTCGCCACCTTCGTCGTCACCGCCGGATTGATCGGCGCTTCCGAGTTCTCCCTCCAACGGATCCCCCGGATGGTCGCGCAAGTTCCCGCCCGCCTGCTCCAACGCGTCATCTATCTCGTGCAGCCAGGCCGGCTTCAGGCGCAGCTCGAAGAGCGACTCGAACGAAATCGCATCGATGCCGACCTGCCGCAAATTCGCAACGAGGTCGGCGACGATCCCATCGACTTTTTCGGCAATGAAGAGGGAGTGCTCCTCCTCAATCGCATGGACTACCGGCCGAAGCCGATGGGCGGCGGCACGTTCAATGTCGTGGACCGCTGGCTGCTTCGTCACAACGAAGCCTACACGCTCGACCCGCGCACCGCGCCGCCCTGGCAGCTGCTGAAACTGCTGCCGTTCGACGATCGTCTGCCCGCCGCCGACGACGGCCTGGCTCTGCGTGCCGTTCTCGACTGTTACAGCCCGGTCATCATGCAACGCGACTACCTACTGCTCGAACGCGTTCGCGACCGATCGGAATCGGCCTTGCCTCAACCGCTCGGGACGCAGCCGGTCCGACTCGGTGAGCCGCTCCAAGTCCCCACCGTTCAGACCGACCAGGTTCTCTTGTTCGCGTTGCAAGCGCCCCACGATCTTTACGGCCGCTGGCGCACCTTCGCCTACCGGGCCCCCTTGCTCACCGGCAAGATCGTCTCCACCCGCTATCCGCTCGGCCGAACGTTCGTCCTGAAGCCGGCACTTCTTCAAGATCCCGTCATCCTCTCTCCACTGCTCGAGGAGACCGTCGATGTCCTGAAGCTCTATGGCAACGTCCCCGGCGACTCCGTCAAATCCATCACCATCGACGCCGCACCGGGTTTCGACACCTCTCGCCTCGCCATCAGCTTCTTCGTTGCTCCTCGTCCGCCGCCTCCCACCGACACCGACATTCAGGAGATCCTCACATACGTCAAACACCCGCTCCACAACCGCGAGCCGGTAAATTTGGTCACCGGAGACACTGGCATCAAGGAACTGAACAAGGAGCCGGTCACGCTCGTCCACGCACCCGGCAGCATCACTTGGAGTCTCCAACCCGGCGATCAGCAGGTCATCTTTAGCTACGGCCTCATGCCCCAGGCCTACCTCAACGGCGGCAGCACCGACGGAGTGGAGTTCCACGTCGAGGTGCTCTGGCCGCCGAACGACGGTCGCGTTCTCTATTCTCACACGCTGCGGCCCGTCGGCGTGCCGGAGCATCGCGGCATGCACCGCACCCGGGTCATGCTCCCGCCTTACGAAGCAGGCGCACAGCTCCGCATCCGCACCCATCCTGGGCAGGACAACGACGGTGCTTACGACCAATCCTACATCACCCGCCTGCAGATCAAACAGGGTCCCGTGATCGCAGAGCAGTTCAACGGCCTGGGCGTCGTTCCAGCCAATGAACGCCTGCCGCACACTTCGGTCGCAGGCATCGAGAGCCGCCCTGTGTATCTGATCCACGCGCCGGACGAAGTCGCCCTCAACATACCCGCCAGCGCGCGGACGTTTCACGCCGAGATCGGGCTTCTGCCCGGCGCCTACACCAACGGCGGCAACAGCGACGGGGTGGAGTTCACCGTGCTCGTCGAGGAACCAGGTTCCCCCGCTCGGCCCATCTGGTCCCGCCTCCTCAACCCGCGGCAGCAGTCCGAAGACCGCGGGTCTATTCCGGTCTCCGTCCCGCTGCCAGTGACCGCCCCGGGTGCCCGTCTCGTCCTGAAAACGGGCGTCGGCCCCAACGGCGACCGCGGCTGGGATCAATCCTACGTCGAAAAAGCCCGCTTCGAATAGCCTCCATGCGCGACCTCCCGCTGGCTCGAGCGTATCAGAAACACGGCTACGGCCTGGGTGGCGTGCTGTTGAAACAGTCGCTTTATCCCGGGTCGAAATTGCTCGAACTGCTCGAAGGCGCCGGGCTGGTCGTCGATCTCGGCTGCGGCGAAGGCATGCTCACCCACCTGCTTGCCCGCCGTCTCCCCCACACGCGTTTCCTCGGCATCGATCTCGATGCAGAAAAGATCGCCGTTGCTCGCGCGGCCTTCAGCGGTCCCCAAATCGAATTTCAGTCGGGTGATCTTTTCGATCATCCCGTTCGCGGCGCGAGCGCCGTTCTCTTCAACGATGTCCTCCACCACTTGCCGGCAGACCGCCAGCTGGCGGCATTGAAGCATGCCGCCAAAGGCCTGAACGACGACGGCCTGCTCATTTTGAAGGAGGTCGATCCGGCCGATCGGTTGGACGTGATGCATACGACATTCTGGGACTCTCGTCTCTACCCTCGTGACACTCTCACCTTCGCCTCCCCACGCGAATGGATCGCCCGCGCAGAGCAGGCGGGCCTGCGGCACCTGGGTTCCTGCCGGGTGCGTCACCCTTGGATCGCTTCGCGCTCGATGCTCTGGTTCACGCGGCGGCCGAAGCTCGCGACGTTCATCGCGGCGCCGTCGCCCACTCGCCCCCTTCCCGAGCGAACCGTGCTCGTCACCGGCGGCACCGGTTTCATCGGCGAATGGCTGGTGCGACAGCTCCTCGCAGAGGGGCTCGACGGCGCACCTGTCCATGTCGACCTCCTGACTCGCCGTCCTTCGGCCGTTCCCGCCGATCTCCGTTCCGACGAACGGCTGCGACTTCTCACGGGCGATCTCACCGACGAGAAGTTCACCGCCGCATTGACCGGCTCGTGGTCGGCAGTCTTTCACCTCGCCGCCGCGGTCGACTACTTCGGTGGCGCGGCCGTCTACGAAAACAACCTGCGCGCCACCACGAACCTCCTCGCCGCCTGCGAACGACTCGGAGTCGGTCGCTTCATTTACGCGAGCACGATGGGTGCGCTCGACCGAAGCCGGTGGGATTCCGCGCGACGCCCCCTCGACGAGTCCTCTCAACCGCATCCTACTTCTCCATACGGACGCGCCAAGGTTGCCGAAGAGGAACTCGTGCGACGCTCCCCGCTCGCATGGAGCATCGTGCGCATTCCCTGGTGTTATGGGCCGGGGATGGCGGAGACCCACCACGTGAGAAATCTCTTGGGCCGCGTTCGCCGCGGCGCGGCCATCTGCCGCATCCGCTGGCCTGGGCGCGTCTCCGTCATCGAGGTGAGGGAGGCCGCCCGTCAGTTTCGGGCCATCGCCGCGAACCCGCGCACCTCACGTCAGACTTTTTTTCTCGCAGAGAATCAGCCGGTTTCCTTTGGCGATCTGTTCGCCGAAATGGGTCGGACTGTGGGCCAGCCTTCGGCTGGCGCCCTGCGCTTTCCCTCTTGGTTCTGGTCGGTCCTCCGGATCGGCGCCCCGCTCGCCCCCTTTCAACTCAAATGTCTCATCACCGACGCGCTGGTCGTGTCGCCGGCGCACGCCGCGTCGCTCGGCGTCGCGCCGGCCCCGCGAACGTCCGAGTTTCTCCAGCCGCTGGCCCGCTATGACGCCCTGCAACGCTTTCCCCTTCGGCACCGATCCGCGGTGCTGATCACCGGAGCGGCTGGCGGTATCGGCGCGTGTTTTGCGCGGATCTACCATGCGAACGGATATGCTCTGCTCCTGGCTGACCGAAATGCGGACGCACTTGCGGAACGTTGTCGCGATTATCATGCCTCCGGCTGGGTCGTCGACCTCGCCGACCCGTCGTTGCCCAACACCCTCGCGTCCTCATTTCCCGATCGGTTCCCGTGGCCCGTCGTTCTCATCAACAACGCCGGTGTTGGATGGCGCGGCCTGGCTTGGACCAGCTCGCCCGAGCAGCTCGCCCTGGTCACCACCGTGAACGCGACTGCCCCCGCCCTGTTGTCTCAGTTTTTTTTGCAGCATGGCCCCGGCTCACTCGTGATCGTTAATATCACCTCGACCGCAGCCTTTCAGCCACTCGCCTATATGGCCGCTTACGCCGCCGCCAAGAGCTTCGCCTTGTCCTTCAGCCTCTCACTCGCTTCCGAAGTCCGGGCTCAGGGCCGCCCCGATCACGTGCTCACCGTGATTCCAGCCGGCACCCAGACCGGTTTTCAATCCGCCGCGGGCGTGAAAACCGGCAGCAACGAAAAACTCTTGTCGCCGGAGTTAGTCGCCGCGGCTGCGATCGAGGCCGCCCGATCCCGTCGCTCGCTCCTTCTCGTGGGTCGCAGCGCCTGGCTCATGTATCTGGCCGCGCGCGTGGTTCCGTTGAGTCGGCAGGGGCCGTTCTGGGAGCGACTCATGGCCCGAATGCGGTGATCTTCTTCCTTTCGCCCGTGTATCCGCCCCCCACGTCCGCTGATTGCCGGACTGGACCTACACCACAATCCGCCACATGACTTGTTCCGACTGAATCGTTGTTCGTCCGTCGTTCATGTTCTCCTCCCTTTCCAAGCAAACCCTCGCTCGCGCTGCGCTTCTTCACGACGCGCCGGTCTACGTGCAGTTTTACATCACCGCCCGCTGCAATCTCACCTGCAAGCAGTGCAACATCATCTACGCCAATTCCGATGTGCGCGAGTGCACCCTCGATGAGATCAAGCGCATCGCCGACAACTTCGCCGCGATGAAAGTCGCGATGGTTCTACTGACCGGCGGCGAGCCGTTCGCACGTCAGGATCTGCCGGAGATCATTCGGGAGTTCGAGTCTCGCGGCGTTCACGTCCGCATGCAGACCAACGGTCTTGCGACGGACGAGCGTATCCAGAAAGCGATCGAATACGGCGGCCGCGACATCTCGATCTCTCTCGATTCTCTGTGGCCCGGCAATCAGGACGATATCAATGGAGGGTTCGCGAAATCCTGGCACGACGCCCTGCGCGCCATGGCCACCTTCACCCGGCTGCTTCCCAAGGAAAACAGCTTCGCTTCCCTCGGATGTGTCCTGCAACGGGACAATCTCGGCGACATCGAAGACGTCATTCGTTTCGGCACGGCCATCAGCTGGTTCACGTCCTTGGTGCCGATTCACGTCACCACCTTCGACAAGCCGATGAACTTTCGCACCTTCGACCAGACCAAACGCTGGAAGAAGGACGAGCTGCCTTACGTCGATGCCGTGATCGAACGCGTGCGCGCCATGCGGCGCGAAGGCTATCTGCTCTACGACAGCGACCAATATTTGGACGACATCAAGCGCTTTGCCGCGGAAACCCCCACGACCTGGCGGCAAAAGAACGACATGGTCTGCGACAGCCCGAACCTCTATTTCGCGGTGCTGCCCAACGGCGACTTCGCCCCGTGCTGCGATCACCGCATCGCGACGAAAGTTCACACCTACGACAAAACCTTCCCGGAAATCTACCGTAGCAAAATATTTCGCGACGAGGTGCTGAAGACGACAAGCGCCTGTTCCGGCTGCATGTATGGCAGTTATCCCGAGATGACGATCGCCATGCGCTATCTTGCCGCCAAGTGGGAGCGCGTGAAACTTTTCCTGGCCGCGCCGCCGGCGAAAAACTGGCCGGTTTCATACGACGAGATGCTCCGCATCGCCGAGAAGATCCGCACCGAAGCTCGCGAGCGCGTCCAGTTGCCCGGTCATCAACGCCGGCTGTCTCTCGATTCGACCTCTCCCCAAGAGACTGCGGAACTCGCCTGAGCCCATGCCGAAAAAAATTCTCTACGAGAGTGCCATCCACCAACTGCTCTGGGCCGGCAAACGGTTGCGCGGGCGCCTCAAATCTGTCGCCCCCATCGGCATCGATGCACTGTCCTTCTGGATCAATTCGCTTGTATTCGAAAACCCCGGCCCCGGGGCCGTTCTTGTCCGCTGGCCTTCTCCAATCGCCGGACAACACACCATCGTTTTAAGGAACGCCAAATTCTACACCCGCGGCGACGCCGAGCCACACTATGACCGCCAGGCAACCGCCGGACTCACGTTCGCCGACGACCGCGTCATGGACGCAAATATGGCCTTTTTCGATGGCGAGCTTCGCACCATGCTCGCGGCCGCCGCGGTTCTCGACACCCAAATCCTGGATCGCGCCTTCGTCACCGGCCCTTCCGGCGGAGCTCACGAACGCAAGCACGCCGAAGAAGTTTTTCACGACGAGTGGGCGGCGAGCGAAGACGTCACAAAAATCGATGTGCGCCATCGCAACGAAGCCTGCACTGCCCCCGAGATGCGTCACATCCGCCGTCGCTTGGGCGACCTTCACGGCCGCACGTTGCTCGACGTGGGCTGCGGGCTCGGCGAAGCATCCGTTTATTTTGCCCTCGAAGGCGCAACCGTCACTGCGACCGACATCTCCCCTGGCATGTGCGATGCCACGCAACGCCTGGCCGCCGCCAACGGCGTGAAGCTCGAGACGCATGTCTCCGCCGTCGAGGATCTCGGCCTTGGCACGCGCCAGTTCGATATCATCTATACCGGCAATACTCTTCATCACGCCGACCTCGAGGCCACCCTCGATAACCTCCTGCCCCACCTCAAACCCGATGGCGTGTTCGCGAGCTGGGACCCCGTGGCCTACAACCCGCTGATCAACATTTATCGCCGCGTTGCCACCAAAGTCCGCACCGAGGATGAGCACCCTCTCCGGTTGCGCGACGTGCGCGCGGTGAGCTCACGTTTCCAGCATAGTGAGGTGTCGTGGTTTTGGTTCACGACGCTCCTCATCTTCGTGCTGATGGTCGCCGTCCAGTTCCGCAGCCCCAACCGTGAGCGCTTTTGGAAAAAGGTCGTCGATGAAGCCGACCGTTGGGCGTGGCTTTACCGTCCCCTCGCCGCGCTCGACCGGATGCTGCTCACCGTTTTCCCCTTCCTGCGACCGCTCTGTTGGAACGTGGTCGTGCTCGGCCAAAACCCCCGACAATTCGCAACTCGGCAGGCACCGTCGCAACGGAACGTCATTGCCGATCCGCAGGCTCACCTGTCAGGCGCCTAAGCGACTTTTCTGCGCGCGACGACGATCAGCGAACCTCCAAACGGAAGCGTGACGTTCGGGACGATGTGGCGTTCCCAGCCCATGATGGTCTTCAACGCTGCGTTCAGCCATGCTGCCGGAACACGGTTGTCGCCATTTTGCGCCCGGCCGATCGCCCGGTTCGCCAGGATCGTCCCCGCCAAAACAGGAAAGAGCAGTGTATTGTAATAACTAGCCAGCAGCGTTTCGAACCCAGCCCCTTCCAGCCTTTCGCACAAGCTGCCTTTGGTATGGCGGCGATAGTGGTGATTCAAATCATCCTGTTCTCGCCACAGCCACTCGTAGGCAGGTGTCGAAATAACGACCTGCCCTCCCGGCACAAGTAGTTCGTGCACGCGACGCAAGGCCGCCTCCTCATCGGCCACGTGTTCAATCACGTCGAGCAATGCCACTCGGGCAAATTTCTCTCCGGACCCATAGGGCAGTCCATCAGGAAGCCAGCCCTTTGAAACGGGCCCACGACGCAGTTCCGCCGCCGCTCGCGCCGCATCATCCAGTTCCACCGCTTGCACACGGCCAAACTCCGAAAGCATGGCGAGGTTTCCTCCCCCGCCACATCCAATTTCAAGTATGTCCCCCGGAGGCGCGGGATGGCGCCGCAACACGCCTCGAATGATCCCACGGCGTCCACAATACCACCAATGGTGGTCCTCCACGTTGAGCATCTCAGTCAGAACGGTGCGATCCATGAAAGCGTGGGGGTTTTGAGAAATACTTCGTCTCTGTCGAGTCTCATTCGGGAGCGATTGCGTCCGCGTTTCAGCTTGCGCCTTCTTTGGGGCCTTTCCCAATCGTATATATGGCCACCGCTTCGGCTCGCCCAGCCGTTCCACGCCTTGCTGTTGTCGCGCCCTGCTACAACGAAGAAAAGGTGCTTCCCGAGTTTGTCGCTCGGGTAACCGAAGTGTGTCGGACGCTCGACTGTCGCTACGAGATCATCCTCATCAACGACGGAAGCCGCGATCAAACGCTCGCCATTGCCCTGCAGCTTGCCCACGACGATCCGCACATTCGGGTGATAAACTTCCTTCGCAATTTTGGGCATCAGGCAGCCGTGACAGCCGGGTTGGACCACGCCGAAGGGGATGTGGTCGTTTTGCTGGATTCGGACCTGCAGGATCCACCGGAGGTGATCGCCGAAATGATGGTGCGGTGGCGCGCCGGGGCCGACGTCGCCTATGGTCAGCGGCGCACCCGGGCCGGCGAATCGAAATTCAAACTTCTCACGGCCAAGCTGTTTTATCGCCTGCTCCGTCGGATTACCAAGAGCGACATTCCGGCGGATACCGGCGACTTCAGGCTGATGGATCGGCGTGTCGTCGAGGTGCTGAAGCTCATGCGCGAGCGCCACCGGTTCATTCGCGGCATGGTCAGCTGGGTCGGGGGGCGCCAGGAACCGGTCCTCTACGATCGAAAGCCGCGGTTCGCCGGAAATACCAAGTATCCTTTTGCGCGAATGCTTTCGTTTGCATTGGACGCGATCACCTCCTTTTCCGTTTTGCCGCTGCGGCTTCTCACCTACAGCGCGCTCGCTCTTCTCGCCCTCACCGCCGTCATGTCGGTCGTGGTGCTCGTCGTCCGTCTCTTGCGCCCCGACTACTTCATTCCCGGTTTCGCGGCGCTCGTATTGCTCATGATGTTCTTTGGCGGCATCAACCTCCTCGGCTTCGGCGTGCTCGGCGAATACCTCGGCCGCACCTACGAATCCGTGAAAGGACGCCCGCTCTACATCGTCGAAAGCATCTACTCTTCCAACCCGGGAAAATAATGGTGCGTCCCTTCTGCCCTCGAGGTTTTGGTTCGGCGGATTTCGCGCACACCATGGTGTCCCGGATGTTCGCGCTGACCCATAGCGCCTGTCGCCGCCCTCCGTTCCGCGCGTGAAACGCCTCACCTTCCTTTCGCCGCTCCATCAGCTGGCGCTCTTTCTGTCGGTCGTCGGTCTCGGGCTGGCGAGCCTCCGCTGGCACGGAACGACGCTCCGTCTGCCGGCCAGCGAGATCGCGCTCGAACGCGTGAACTCGATGGAATGGGATCCTGCCACTGGCACGTTGGTTCGCACCGGCGTGGATCCCTACGCCTGGATTCCGCTCCCCGCCCGCATCGTGCCACTGGAGGAGGTCGTGCTCGAGTTCTCGGGTGCCTTTCCCACCGACCCGTGGCCCTTCTTCATTTATCATTATCCCTTTTATCTGCCCGGCGAAGATGTCAGTGAGTCACGGCTGGCCATCGGAGAGGTGCAACGCTCCGCCGAACGCACTCGCGTGCGATGGACACTTCCCAGCAGTAAAATGGTGCGGCTCGACCTGCCCGATAACCTCGAGACTCCTCTCTCCGTTGAAACGATCTCATTCCGCGGCCGGTTCGTTTCCACCGAAGATCCCGTGTTCGTGCTCATGTCTCTCGCGTTTGCCGCAGCGTTGGCACTGACAATCTGGCCGCCTCTGCAAACCATTCTTCGTCGGCGACCGCTGCTCGTTGTGCTGGCGATCACGCCGCTTGTTGCGCTGAAGGTCGTCATCGCTCGCGATATTCCTTTTCAGTTCCTCGGTGACGCCGGACACGACGACGCGCTCTTCATCAAACAGGCCGCCGCAATCATGGACGGTCAATGGCTGGGTCCGTTCAACTCGCTCACCCTTTCCAAGGGACCGTTCTATCCCATTTTTCTCGCACTCACCGGCTGGAGCGGGATTTCCCTAAAGGTCACTCAAGCCGTGCTCCACGCTGCGGCCTGCCTTGCGTTCGTCGCCGCGTTGCGGCCCCTCGTGCCTGGCCTGGGTTGGCGGGCCGTGCTTCTGGTCGCATTGCTGTTCGAACCAAACTCACTCTCGGCCACCGCGCTCGGTCGGATCCTGCGCAGTGGTATCCATCCCGCCCTCACCTTGTTCACGCTGGCCGGCTCGATCGGGCTTCTCCTCAACCTCGGATCTTCTCCCCGAAAAGCGATCGGATGGGCGATCATGGCTGGAGTCGCCGGCACGGCCTTTTGGTTGTCGCGCGAGGAGGGCATCTGGCTCGCGCCCTCGCTCGCGTTGATCCTCGGAGCAGGCGCGGTTGTAGCGTTGCGTATTCGCGACAGCCGACGCTTCGCGCGGCTGGCCATCCTGCCCATTCCGCTCGCGCTCGTTTTCTTGGGAACCTGGGGTCTGCGGCTCGTAAACGAGCATTTTTACGGCGCACCCATTAGCATCGATGTCCGCGACGGAAACTTCCCCGCCGCTTATGGCGCCCTGCTGCGCATAACGCCGACCGATTTCGTCCCCATGGTGCCTGTAACCCAGGCCACCCGCCTTCGAGCCTACGCAGTCAGTCCCGCATTCGCCGAGATGCAGCGACTCCTCGAGGGTCGCGTCGGCACAGGTTGGAGCCAGCATGGCTGGGAGGGAGTCGACCACCCCTTGGCAAAAAAAGACATTCGGGGTGGCTGGTTTCCCTGGGCACTTCGCCAAGCGGCCGAGGAACTCGGCTACTACCGCAACGCCGCCGCGGCCGACGCTTACTGGGCTCGAGTTGCCGAGGAAATCAACACAGCCTGCGAGTCGGGCCAGCTCGCTTCGAGTTCTCCCCGCCGCGGTTTTTTCCCGACTTGGAAAGCATCCTATTGGCCCCCGTTTTTTCGGTCAGCGATCAACGGTTCGCTTCACGTGATCGAAGTTCGCGACTTCTATACCTATCTCGGTCCCGACCGAGGCACTCCCCAACAATTGGCCCCGTTTCTCCAGATTACCCATGAGTCCGGCAGTCACCTTCAACAATCACCCTCGGCCGCGACTCACGTCTCGATCGTCGCTCATCACCTCGTCAAATGGATCGGGACGCCTGCTACGCTCTTTGCCGCCGTCGTGACGGTCCTGCTGGCCCTCCGGAGCGTGCGACAGCCTCAGATGGCACTGCCGTTGACCACTCTCCTTGCCTTGCTCGGGGGCGCCGCGGCACTCGTCGTGGTCGTGGCGCTGGTGGACATCACATCGTTTCACGCCATCCAGGCCATTTATCTCGCGCCAGCCACTCCATTGGTAGTCGCCGCATGGATCCTCGCCGCAGCTTGGGTGCGTCCGGCCCTGATTTTGAGCGTGCCTTCAACCATCGCCTCGCAACAGCCTTCGTAGTCCATGAGCGACAGCATAAAAGATCCGGTCGAGCTACAGCGTATCTACGAAAATCGATTCACCTCGATGCTGAGCTATCGCAACGAAGTGTGGCAGACGCTGACAAAAGCCTATTTTCAACGCTTTGTGCGGCCAACCGATGCGGTGCTGGACCTCGGTTGCGGCTACGGAGAATTCATCAACCACATTCGCTGTGGAAAAAAGTTCGGAATGGATCTGAACCCGCGCTCTCCCGAATTTCTCGCCAAGGA
>JAEZAD010000299.1 GCA_023430565.1 Verrucomicrobiota bacterium | reverse complement strand
GTTCGTCGAAAAGCGTGCGATAGTGATGCGTTGGGTCGCCGACCCACTGCCGCCGCGCGAGCGATCCTGCTTCGATCACAAATTCTCCGTTCACGAGCTTCGCCGTCGCGCGGATGCCGTCCTTCTGGACACCCGTTTCGAAAAACACCGGCTCGCCCGTGGACGCTGTGGCGGCCGCAGGACCGGGCAACGCAACGGGAGGAGCGATCGTGCGCGTGCGGCGGACGAACATGTCGACGCCAATGGCGGGTAACACGAGGAAGAGGTAATCGAGAAAGCCCTCCATGTTGGCCACCGCCGCTTCGGAGAGACCGGGACGCGAGGGGTTGTTGCCGTTTTCCAGGGGCATGCGACCGATACCGATAGCCTCCTCGATCAAGCGGGCTTCCAGATACTTGATGTGCGCCTTGTTCAGGTTGTTGGCGCCGGTGGTGATCAAAATCGCTTTGGTCCACCAATCCTTTCGCCCGTCGTGGTTGCGGATCCGATCGGCGATGACTTCGCCTTCGCCGATGTAGGCGAGCGAGCCTTGCTCGTTTTCGCCCACCAGCAAGTAGACGCCCGTGTAGCCCGCTTCGCGACGGCGCAGGGCATCTCCGATCTGGGTGCGGGGAGCGACGAGCACGTGGCCGGTCCAGTTAAAGACCTCGGCCGTCAACATGCCATCCGGTCGGCCATCGATGAAGTAGAGTTCGAGGGACCGGCCTTGATGAGAGAAGTGGAGCGACATGGCGGAAGGAGGTTGAAGCGGGACTAGCGCTTTGGGCCTGGCCGGTCCGCGCGGAGACGCGCCAGCAATTCGGACGCGGGTTCGTCGGTCGGGTCTTGGGAAACGAGGCGGCCGGTGAAGGCTTTTTTCAGGATCGCCTGCCGCAAGGCCTCGCTCCGCTTCAGCGCGGCGTCGAGCTCCCGCTCGTTCCGCTCGATCACCTCGAACTGGGCGTCCAGCAGCCGCACGATCTCCTGTTGCTCCGGGAGGGAGCAGCGCACGAAGGACAGCGCGGAGAACTTCGACTTGTTCAGGATCGGCAGCGTCGTGGACGAAGCGTTGGTTTTGATCTGCTCTTGGAACTGCGGGCTGATGACTTGGAAGTAAGCGAATTCCGGAGCGACGTCCTCCGTGGGTGAGATGGAGTTGATCTGCTGATTCGTCGCGCAAGCGAGCTGCGCCAAACCTGTCTTGCCGATTGTCGCGCCGATGCACGTTACAAGGACAGAGCCTAACGGAAGCACTCGCGCGCTTCGCTGGCCGGCAGCAGACAAGTGGGAGCGTGCGGTTTTGACGTATCGGCCTTGCTCCAAATCCGTTGGCTTAAAGAAGGGAAGATCGCCGCCGTAGTTTGATTGGTCGTCCGTAGGTGGTGTGGTGCCAGTTTCGATCCGGCCAACTTTGCCAACTGTCGTCGAAACCCAGGATTCGGGTTTTGCGGGGTTTTGGGTGCGCCACTGGGCGGTCAGCTTGCCCTCGAAGGCTTGTTTGAGTAGCGACTGGCGATAGACGCCGAGTTGCCGCCGCGCCACCCGCAGACTCTCCTCCCCAGCATCCAACTCGCTGAACAACTCCTCGATCTTCGCCACGATCCGCTTCTGCTCGGCCAGCGGCGGCAGGAGGATGTCCGAAGCTTCAAACTTTCCCTTTGTGATATGCGCCAAACCCGCTCCGCCATGTGCGACGCCGATGTATTGGGCGAGGTTTTGGTTGATCGCAAATTGAAGGAACGTCTTGTCGAAAACGTTGCTCGGGAAAACTACCTTAAAGATGTGCTGATTCAGCCACGCATCCGGGCCTTTCCAAATGTGCGCGCCGAACGAAGTGCCTGGAGTTCCAGACCAAGCGAAGAGAAGATCGCCCGTCGCCACGCTGAACTTTTCGGGAAGATCCCCGGCGTAGTAGTTGAACGCAGCTTTCGGGTTGTTGAGATTCTGAATCCGGATGATTGGCCGACCGGCCGTGCTCCACTCGTTGGGTTTGAAGGCTCGGCCATTTATGAGATCGAGCGATTCACCAATCGTAACGGATTCCCAAGTGCTGGGGTAGTTCACGCCGTCAGCTCCTGGTTCGCTTCTTCGATGAGGGCATCCATGCGGTCGCCGAAGAGTTCATGCATTTTCCCGAGGCCGCCTTTGGCGTCGAAGGGGGCGTAGTCGAGGTCCTCGCGTTCGAGGCGGCAGGCGGTGGTTACGTGATCGCGGATGAGTTGGAGGAAGGCGGTTTGCTCGGCGTTGAAGGGTTGGCCGGCGTTCTTGCGGAGGATCCAGTCGCGGAAGTTGCGGCGCACGGTGTCGGCGAAGGGCGTGAGTTTTTGATCGAGACCGCAGGCACGGCGGAGGAGGGCGACGAGGGCGGTCAATTCGGTGAGAGGGCGGGCGTTGTCGGGCACGGCGTCAAGGCGCGCGTAGGCGTCCCACACGCGGAGCGGCGCAAGGCGCGGGGCGCTTTGCCGGAGCGCCGTGAGCACGTCTTCGATCTGCTTGAGCGTGACCGCCTGTCGCCGCTGCGGCTGGGTGTAGTAGATCGTGAGCGCTTCGAGCCGGTCGCGGTGATCGCGGCTCCAGGTCTCGAAGTCGGCGACGAAGGCGGTGGCGCGGGTCTGCGCGTCGGCGTCCCACTCGGCGCGGAGGACCTTGTCCTGCGTGTCGTGGTCGATCGTCTGCATGTTCTCGGTGCAGAAGGCGACGATCTGGGTGACGACCGCACCGGTGAGCGGGGCGCGGGCGGCGGCGACGAGTTGCTGCTGGGCCTTTTCGCGGGCGGTGTCGCCAGGGTTGGCGTCGGGCGGCACGCCGGCGAGCTCGCGGGCTTTTTGTTCGATCGCGTCGCCGTCGATGGCGTTGAACAGCGCGCCGACGATCTGGCTGACAGTGGTGCCGCTCATTTTTTCCGCGAGGGCGTGTTTTTGCAGCGGGGTGAGCTGGCGGTCGATCCGGGCGAGGCGGCCGGCGAGGGAGGAAACGGTGTCGGCGTCGATCGCGCCCATGACGACTTCCATCGCGAGATCCTTGAACGGGACGGTCGGCTTCGTGATCGGCGGGCGGCTGTCGGTTTTGAGCGACTTGGTGACGCCGATGGCGTCGACGATGACGTAGTGGGTTTTCGCGGACTTAGCGTTAGGCGTGGCTTTGCGAAGGCCGTCGAGGTCGAGCGTGCGCGTGCCGCGGCCCTTCATCTGCTCGAAGTAGCCTTTCGATTTCACGTCGCGCAGGAAGAGGAGGCACTCGAGCGGCTTCACGTCGGTGCCGGTGGCGATCATGTCGACGGTGACGGCGATGCGTGGGTGGTAGCCGTTGCGGAACTGGGAGAGGACGGACTTCGGATCCTCGGGGGGCATGATGTAGTCGTCCTCGACGACGCGCTCGTCGCTGCCGGGCTTGAAGGTGATCTTTTTGACTCCCTTCTCGGAGCCGAAGGTGACCTTCTTGCAGAAGGCGTTTCCCTCGCCGAACTCCTCGCGGACGATGTTGATGATGTCGTCGGCGTGGGAATCGGTCTTGGCGAAGATGAGGGTTTTCGGGACCTCGAAGGCGCCGGTGGCGTCGGTGCGGTCGGGAAAGATTTCGGGGAGTTTTTCCCGGAAAGTCCGGATGACGGTGCGGAGCTGCGACGGGTTGACGATGTCGCGGTCGAGTTTTTTCGCGGAGTAGGCTTCGTCCTGGTCCTGCTGCTGCCAGCGCTTGGCGCGGGTGAGTTTCTCGCGTTTCTCGACGAGGCCCTTGAGGACGATGCCGCCGTTTTTGGAGACGTCGGTTTCGATGACGTAGATCTCGCCCTGGACGTTCACGCCGTCGGCGACGGCCTTTTCGTGGGTGTATTCGGAGACGACGTTTTGGTGGAAGAAGCCGTAAGTGCGGGCGTCGGGCGTGGCGGTGAGCCCGACGAGGAAGGCGTCGAAGTAGTCGAGGACCTGGCGCCAGAGATTGTAGATCGAACGGTGGCACTCATCGATGATGATGAGATCGAAGAACTCGGGTGGCACGGCGGCGGAGTAGACGACGGGCATCGGCTCGCGCTTGCGGTCGGAGGCGGGGCGCTCGGCGGGGTTTTCGTCTTCGGCGGAGGCGTCGAGCTCCTTGCCCTGCAAGATCGAATACATCCGCTGGATGGTGGAGATGTAGACCTCGGCGTCGGTCGGGAGGTGGGAGGAGGCGAGGCGGGTGACGGTGTAGAGTTCGGTGAACTTGCGGTTGTCGTCGTTGGGTGTGTAGGCGAGGAACTCCTGCTCGGCCTGCTCGCCGAGGTTGCGCGTATCGACGAGGAAGAGCACGCGACGGACGCGGGCGTGCTTGAGCAGGCGGTAGATCGAGGTGATGGCGGTGAAGGTCTTGCCGGAGCCGGTGGCCATTTGGATGAGCGCACGGGGTTTGGCGGCCTTGAGCGAGGCTTCGAGGTTGGTGACGGCCTCGATCTGGCAGTCGCGGAGTCCCGTCGGATCGAGGGCGGGAAGATCGTGGAGGCGGGCGCGGAGCGATCGGGCGGGCTCATCGGGAGCGGACGACGCGAGCCAGGCGCGGAGCGTTTCGGGGCGATGAAAGGAGAAGACTTCGCGCGAGCGGGGCTTGGGGTCGCGCTGATCGGTGAAGCGGGTGATGACGCCGGTGGCTTCGTAAAGGAACGGAAGAGCGCGGCCGGCGGACTGCACCCATTTGAGTTTGGCCGTCGAATAGTCTGCGGTCTGATCCTCGGCGGCGGTGATGTTGTGTCCGAGAGTCTCCTTCTTGGCTTCGATGACGCCAACGGGTCGTCCATCGATGAAGAGAACGTAGTCAGCGGGGCCGCTGTTGGTGGTGTATTCGCGGACGGCCTGGCCTTCATGCTCGTTAAAATCGATGGCCGTCTTCGACTGCACGGCCCAACCGGTCGCACGGAGCTGTGTGTCGATGGCGTCGCGGGCGATCTGTTCAGGGTTCTGATTGGCCGACATGGGTGACTAGCGAAGCGACGGCTGGCGGGGGACATCCTGTTCTCGCGGCAGCGGCCGAAGGAAGAAAACACCACCGTTGTCGGCAGGTCGAAAAACGGCGGCGGCACGTCACGGGAAGCGGGATGCGAACCGTTATGGGCGCGCGAAAGGCTCGTGCAACGGTTTTGAACCAGAAATGTGCTGTAGCGGAAAAATGCTACGCGGCGAAAGTGGAGCTTACGGAGTGGGGTGCGAAGCTGGGGTGCGAAGCGCTGAAATGTTGAGAAGCCTGTTTGCGCGGCGACGGACACAAAGCTGAGGGTCTGAGGTGTGATGGGTGTGTGGGCCAGCGATCGCGCGGGCGGCCGGGGGGAGAGAAAGATAAAGAGGAAAGAGAAAGATTGGTTGGCGGGGCGGGCGTGCGGCGCTTCGATGGCAGGCATGAATGCGGTCGTGATTTCTCAACCGGGTGAGGCGGAGGTGTTGAAACTGGCGGAGCGGGCAGACCCGGCGGTGGGCGCGGGCGACGTGTTGATCGCCGTGAAGGCGGCGGGGGTGAATCGCGCGGATGTGATTCAGCGGAAGGGGAAATATCCGGCGCCGAAGGGTGTGGCGGCGGACGTGCCGGGGTTGGAAGTCGCGGGCGTGGTGGAGAAGTGCGGCGCGGGGGTGTCGCGGTGGAAGGTGGGCGATGCGGTGTGTGCGTTGCTCGCGGGCGGGGGTTATGCGGAGAAGGTGGCGGTGGAGGCGGGGCATTGTTTGCCGGTGCCGAAGGGGATGTCGTTCACCGATGCGGCGGCGTTGCCGGAGGCGATGTTCACGGTGTGGTCGAATGTGTTTCAGCGCGGGCGGCTGCGGGCGGGCGAGACGCTGCTCGTGCATGGCGGGACGAGCGGGATCGGGATGGCGGCGATCCAGTTGGCGCGGGCGCTGGGGGCGCGGGTGTTTGCGACGGCGGGGAGCGACGAGAAGTGTCGCGCGGCGGAGGCGGCGGGCGCGGAGCGGTGTATCAATTATCGCACGACGGACTTCGAGGCGGAGTTGAAGGGCGCGGGGATCGACGTGGTGCTCGACATGGTCGGCGGGGATTATGTGGCGAAGAATCTGAACTTGTTACGGCCGGAGGGGCGGCTGGTGTTCATCAACACGGCGAAGGGGGCGAAGGTGGAGATGAATTTGATGCAGGTGATGGCGCAGCGGTTGACGATCACGGGGAGCACGCTGCGGAGTCGCGAGACGGAGTTCAAAACGGCGCTGGCGGCGGAGATCGAGGCGCGGGTGTGGCCGCTGGTGGAGGTGGGGAAGGTGAAGGCGAGCGTGTTTCGGGTGTTTCCGATGAGCGAGGCGGCGGAGGCGCACCGGCTGATGGAGAGCAGTGCGCATGTGGGGAAGATGGTGCTGAAAGTTGAGGGTTGAGGGTTGAGAGTTGAGAGGCTGGAGCGCAGAGCGCAGAGCCGAGAGCTGTTGATTCGGGGGCGGGGAGAAAGATTAAGAGAAAGATTGGGTTGGGGCGGAAGCGGGGTAGGTTGAGGGGCATGTCGTTGGATCCTCAGGCGCAGTTCGATGAGACGGTGATGGAGATGATCGAGCACAGCCCGACGGGAGCGGTGCCGCATACGCCGTCGTATGACGACGCGGTGAAACGGCTCGCGCAGGCGTCGAAGATCTACGCGGATGCGGATCACAAGGACGGCTGGGTGACGGCGCGCGCGCTGGCGAAACGGGCGACGTTTCACGCGACGAACTGGGAGGAGTTCGTGGCGGGGACGATCTCCGATGTGCAGCTCGAGCCGAACGCGAGTGTGTTCAACCGGTATCTTGTGTCATTGTCGGCGGAGGGGCAGGCGCGCGCGGAAGGGTTCAGGGCGCGGGTGGCGGGGAAGCCGGTGATGCATCGGGCGCGGGCGGGCGCGGTGTTTCACGATCCGATCCATGCGTTGTTTCTCGTGCCGGGATCGGGGCCGAATCGCGGATTGCCGGGAAATTATCTGCACGGGTCGGTGATCCAGCTGGGCGAGGCGGCGACCGGGACGTGGGCGATCGACGTGCACGATGCGGACGACGATGTGGTGCTGTTCGACGCGGGGACTTTGAAGGAGGCGGCGGAGAAGCTGCAGGAGGTGCTGGAGTCGGCGCCGTTTTATTTATGGGAGCTGGAGGGGCTGGGGTTTCGGCGGAAGTGAGCGCGCTTGCGCGCGCAAACGCTGAAATGCTGGAACGCTGAAATGCTGAAATGCTGAAACCTGAGGCCGAAAGTCAGAAGGCTGACGGGGAGGTTGGGGAGAACGAGAACGAGAAAGAGAACGAGAACGAGAACGAGAAAGAGAAAGAGAACGAGAAAGAGAACGAGAATGAGAATGAGGGCGGGCGCTTGGCGCGTGGGGTTAGTTTGCGAGCTGGGTGAGGAGGGTGGTGTAGAGTTCGGCGAGGGCGGGGGTTTCGACGTGGGCGGCGCGGGCGCGGCGGAGGGGTTCGCCCCAGATGGGTTCGAGTTCGACTTCGCGGCCGGCGAGGTAGTCGACGAGGCTCGAGGGTTGATACGGGCCCATGGGCGGAGTGACGCGGAGTTGTTCGTCGATGAAGGCGTCGGTGATCGTGACGCCGTGGGCGGCGGCGGCGCGTTGGATGTCGTGCATGAGCGCACGGGCGCGGGCGACGAGGGCGGGGTCGGCGCAGATGCGGTCGGTGGTGAGGCCGCCGGCGGCGATGGCGAGGCCGTTGAAGGGGACGTTCCAGACGAGCTTGTGCCAGCGGGCGGCGCGGGCGTCGTCGGTGAGTTGAATGCGGATGTGAGCGGCGTTGAAGGTGTCGGCGAGGCGGCGGGTGCGGTCGGTGGCGGGGCCGGAAAACTCGCCGAGGATGATGTGGCCGGCGCGGAAGACGGTGACTTCGGCGGGGGCGGTGCGGGTGGCGCCGATGATGCCGAGGCCGCTGAGAACGCGGTGGGGGCCGACGAGGGACGCGAGATGTTCGTCGGGGCCGAGGCCGTTTTGGAGGGTGAGGACGGCGGTGTCGGCGTGGAGGAGGGGCGGGAGGAGTTGGGCGAGGGCGGCGTTGGCGGTGGCTTTGAGGGTGATGAAGACGAGGTCAACGGGGCCGATGGCGGAGGTGTCGGTAAAGGCGGCGACGGGGCGGAGTTCGAGGTGTTCGCCGGTTTCGTTGAGGTGGGCGAGGATCGAGCCGCGGGCGCGAACGGTGGGAAGGTCGCTGCGCAGGAGAAAGCGGACGTCGTGGCCGGCGAGGCCGAGGCGGGTGCCGTAGTAGAGTCCGAGGGC
>JAEZAD010000060.1 GCA_023430565.1 Verrucomicrobiota bacterium | reverse complement strand
AGAAACTGCAGCGACGCCGACGTCTGATAACAAATCAGATCGCCCACGATCACCGGCGACGCGATCACCCAGCTGCTGCCGTGCTGCTTCTTCCACCGCACCGTGCCTTTCGCCACATCGAGCGCATACAGATGCGCGTCGCGACATCCGAAATACACCGTGTCACCCTCCACAACCGGCGCCGAAAGAATGCCGACCGCGTTGTGATGCTCGGGATCGTCCCCGGTCTTCCGCTTCCACAACAACTCTCCCGTCGCCGCGTCGAGGCAGTAAAAATACGAATCCCACCCGCCCACAAACAACCGCCCGTCCGCCACCGCCGGCGACGTGTGAATCACATCGTCGGTCGCGAAATTCCACTTCCTCTCCCCCGTTTCCCGGTCGAGCGCGAACACCGCGCCATTGCCCGACGCGTAATAGACCGTGTCGCCCACGATCGTCGGCGACGACAGAAACACATCGCAGTAGTCGGCATAGTATTTCTTCCGCCGCTTCGCCCAACTGTAGCCATACGCGCCAAACAGCCGTTCGCCGTGCACGCGATGCACCCACTTCAATCGGCCGGTCTTCGCATCGAGCGCCGTGAAACGCCCGCTGAAATCGCCGAAGTATACGACACCGTCCGCCACCGCCGGCGAAGAGTTCACCGCGCCCAGCGTTTCCATCGCCCAACGGATTTTCCCCGTCTCGACGTCGATCGCGTAGAACCGGTTGTGATTGCTGCCGACGTAAGCGATCCCGTCCGCCACCACCGGTGAGGAAAACACCTCGCCCGCGAGCGCCGTTTTCCACTTCACCCGCGGCTGCCTCTCGATCGGCGCAGCCTCGTAATTGGCGCGATGCGCCGCATTGCCGCGATACATCACCGGTTCCGCCGCGCCCGCCGCGGACACGAGCAAAACCGATCCAAGTAGCCGCATCGGATGCCGGCACCGAAGAATCATCGATTCAGCGAATCTGTTCATAAAACTTTCCCTCGGGAAAAAGCCCGGCGGTTTGCCCACCGCCGGGCTCACGTAGTCAGGTCAGCTCCATACAAAAAATGAACGTCAGAACGTGAACGTATTCGTCACCTGCCAGCTCATGCCTTCCTGGATCCGGTAGAAAGCCGTCGAGCCGTCCGGCTGCTTGCTCACCGGCACGAGCGAATCGCTTTCGCCGACATTCCGCACGTTGAGCTGTATCCGCCAGTCCACTTCATCCGTCAGCTTGCGCGAGTAGCCGAGAAAGAGGTCGAAGTGCAGCGTGTCGCCGCCTTTCCACGGCTTCGTCACATCGAGCGTCGTCGCATCGCTGTTCAATTGATAACCCAGGATGCGCTCGCCCTCCCAACGCACCGCGCCGCCGATGCTCGCGCCTTTCAACGTCCCTTCGTCGAAGCGATAGTTCGTGACGCCGTTGAACCGCCACTCGGCCAGCTCCGGCACCATCCGACCCTCGTTGCTGAGAATCACGCTATAGGGCGCCAGAATCTCACGCTGCCAGTAGTTGCGGAAACTGTTGTTCGGATCGGTGCCCCAAAGACGGATGTCGCCCGCGGGGCCCGACAGGAATTCCGTGTAGCGATCGATGTATTCGCGGATCGAACCGGCGACATTCGACAGGCTGGCAAAGGTCTTCGATGCGTTCAGCGTCACGTTCCAGTTCTTGGTCGGCTGGGCGGTCAACTCGTATTCGACGCCTTTCGAGACCGTATCGACCGCCGTCACCGGTGGCGCTCCCACCGAGAGGATCCGTCCGCCACCCGCCGTTTGAATATCGGTGCGAGCACCGGGAGTCCACGCCGGCACGAGGCCCTGCCGCGGGTCGCCGGATTTCAAACCCGCCACGCTCACCCCGAGGCCATAGGCATCGAAGAACTCCTGCCCCAGCGGCAGGTTCTGAAAGAAATCGTCATAGGCCGCTCTCTGCAATGCCGTCGCCGGGCTGTTTTCGAAGTTGGGTGTGCCCGGCTGCCAGTCGGTGTCGCCCGCCCCCACTCCTGCTGCTTGGGCGGCAAAGTTTCCCATCCAGGAATCGTTCGGATTCCGGCCGTTGATGTATTCGTAACCCATGATCGCGTGGGTCAGCGACCAGGCGGGGACCGCCCACAGGTAATAGGCCGTGGATCCGAAACCGGCGCCCGTCCCGGCCTGCAGCGTCGCATCGGTGACTCGCGTTTCATACCAGTTAACCTTCAGCGAAAGCTTGTCGTCGAGCGTCCGGAGCACGAAGCCATAGTCCTTCGTTCTGCCCGCTGGATTTGGCAGGCGCTTGCCCTCGACGTCCGCCCGCGGCGCGTCTGCTTTGAAATTCTGGCCGCGGTTGTAGAACAAACTGAGGCCCGAGCCCCAAGGCAGCCGATTCGCCCAGGTCTGCGGCAGATGCGCCACCAAGCCCCACGTCTTGCTTTCGCCCGACGCGCGGGTCGTGTTCGCCTCCGTCTCGACGAAGTCGTAGTGCGGACTCGATACACCCAGGTTGTCCCGCACGGCGGAGTTCGCGACGTTCTTCACCTCGTCTCGCCGCCAGCCGAACGTGCCGACCAGATTCTCGTCGAACAGATAACCCTGCCAGGTGATCGACCTCGAGATCGTCGAAACGCGATTCTTCTGCGCGTCATTGTAGAGATTCTCGATCTCACCCGCACGATCGGCGTCGTAGAGCCGGAACGTCCGGTTCGTCCAACCCACGTAGTTTTCGCGATTGTTGTTTTGCGTGCTCGCCTGCAGCTCGCCCAACGGGTCCGCGAAGACATACGGTGCGCCCGGATCGACATTCGGCGCGTTCCAGTGCGAATCGAAATATCGCAGCGAGACCGTCTCCGGCGCCACCCGGCTGACCGTGACCCGGCTGATCGCCGCACCCGCTGCGCCGCTGCGTCCGCGCAGATCCGGGCCGAGATAATAAACGTAGTCGAAATTCCGCTCGTTCGAATCGAGCACGCCGGGCCTGATGTTCAACACCTCCTCGGCATAGGCAGGCTCGGGCGCCGTTTGGCGCCAGGCGCGATTGTCCGTGAAACGTGTGTCCTCGGCAAACAACCCCGTCAGCAAATGTCGCCCAAGCACCCGCGTGAACCACGACTCCTCGAAAACATCGTCCGCACGCAGCTCGCCTACCGTCGTGAATCGCATCACTTCCCGGTCCGACATGAGGCGATTTCCTCCCGCAGTTCCCGCGACGAACGGCCGCCCGAGATCGGGATTCGCCGTTCGATCTGCACGGCGTTCGTTGAGATCCACCTGCACGCTGTAATTCGCCCCGCCCAGGAAAAGATTGTTGCCGTTGATGTGCCGCTGACGGTCGTAAACTGCCTCGAAGTTCAGCCGGTTGCCAAAAAGCGACTGCGTGAGCGCCACGTTCCACGCGTCCCACTGCTCCCAGTTTCGCTTGTTCGGACCGTCGAGCAGATTGTTGAAGAAATCGAAAACACTCGGATCGCTCAACGAGTAGTCCGCCCAAAACGCACCGCCCGGCACGCCGGAATTTCCGGAGCGCGCGAACTGGCTGAACGGAGCCATCGCGAACGGTCGGAAGAAGCCGAAGTCCAGCGCGCCGTTACGCGCGATTTCGCCCGCCGAATTCAGCGTGTAGCCGAAATGGTTCATCGCCGGGATCACATAGTTCGGACTCCCCGAACTCGGCTCCGAATAATACCCTACGATCGTCGGGCTGAACTGCCCTCCCATGAACGCTTCGTTCGGGAACCAGGGATTTCGGTTCACCGCCTCGAAGTAGGCATACGCCGGCGCCGGATCCAGCGTCAGCTTGTTCAGCGAATTGAACCACGGCGTGATCCGATCCACCGGCGGAATCGTGCGCGGATAATTCGCATCGATCTCGCCATGCTCGAAGTTCGCGCGAAACGACGTCGCGTGCTCCTCGCCGAAAAACTGCGGATTCCAGCTCACCGCCGCGAACTGCCTCCGGTCATCCTCAAACGCCGGCTTCTGCTGGTATTTGTTGCGCTCCTCCAGCAGCGCCACGCGCACGGAAAGCCGGCCGGGAACAATCACCCGGTTGATGTCCAGCACGCCGCGAACCGAGCCAAACTCGTCGAAGCGCACCTCGACTTTGTTCGAATTCCTGAATCCCGCCGTGTTGACGCTCGCATTGATGATGCCCGCCGGACTGCCGAGACCGAACAGAATGGAATTCGGCCCGCGCTGCAGATCGATGCGGTCGACGTTGTAGCTGTCCCACGAAATGTCCGTGAGGAAATAATCCCGCGTGTTGTCCGCCGCATCGAGTCCGCGCACACGCGTGCTCGTGCTGAACCGCCCGCCGCCCTCGCTGTAATTTTGCCCGCCGCCCTGCATCGAAAAGTTACCGCGCGGGCCGGCCACTTCGGTGTTCGTCGTGTAGACCAGCAGCTCCGAATTATCGCGGGCGCCCGTGTCTTCGAGGAACTGCTTCGTCACGACGGAAATCGCCGACGAAAGATCGCGGAGATCCGTGCGAATGCGCGTCCCGGCCAGCGTCGAATTGGCCAGGTAGCTTCCACTGTCTTCCGTGGCGTCGACGACGAAGGGCGAGAGCACGATCGGCTCGTCCTGGTCTTCCAGATTCGAAGGAGCCGGCGCCGTTTGGGCGCGCGCTCCGAAGGCAGCAGCAAGGCCGATCGCGGACGCGGCCATGAAGGCGCGCTTCCGGCCGGCAAGGCAGGAGGTAAGCATGGTGGGTGTCAGGGGTTTTGGTGTGCTCCGGCGCGGAACGATCCCGGCCGGTGCGACCCCACTCTATCCGAACCTCGCGACGGTTTTAATGAGTTCGGGCCTCGACGCACTAAGACCTATTCAAACTTCCACCCTCCGCGTTCCGAGCGAGACCACGACATCGCCGCCGCGTCATGGAAACAACGATACATCCGGTCCCTCTCCGCTAGGAACACGCCCGCATCCGCTCCTGCGCCTGCGCATTGCGCCGAAACTGGCCCGGCGTCTCACCGGTCAACTTCTTGAAAAGCATCGAGAGATATTCGACGTGCACGAAGCCCGTGCGATCGGCGATTTCCTTGAGCGTCAGATCGGTCTCGGCCAGCAGCGCCCGGATTTTCGCCAACTGCACGCGGCGAATTTCCACCTGCGGCGAATGCCCAAGAAAGCGACGAAAGCGATTCTCCAACTGGCTGCGGGACGCATGCACCTGCGCCACGACATCGTCCACCTTGATCCCGCTGCACGCGTGCTCCCGAATGTAGGTCACCGCCGCCGCCACGTGCTTGTCGCGCAGCTCGAGGACGTTCGTCGACTCGCGCTCGACAACGCCGATCGGCTCCACGCGCAGGTCGAGTCCGTCGATCTCGCGTCCGCCCATCAACACGTTGAGCCGCTCCGCCGCACAGATGCCCGTGGAAAAATTGTCGGTCGATACGCTCGATATCGCCGGATGCTCCTGCTCGCAGCGGCCCACGTCGTTGTTCACTCCGAGCACCGCGACATCCTGCGGCACGCGCAGGCCGGCGAGCAACGCCGCCCGTGTCACCAGTCGCGCCCGCTCGTCGTCGCACGCGAACACCGCGGCCCCGTGCGGCAACGTGCATAGCCACCGCGCCAACATTTCCACCTGCGCCATCTCCCACGCCGGCGTCGAATCGAGCGGCTGCTTGACGAGGCTCAACTCGCACGTGCGTCCCACCAGACCCAGCGCCTCGCGAAACGCTTCGAGCCGCTCGTTCGACCACGACACGTCGGAGAATCCGCAAAACGCGAACCGCTGAAACCGTTTCTCCAACAGGTGCTCCGCCGCCATGTGACCGATCGCCACATTGTCCGGCCGAATCCGCGGCACACCGAGGCGCGGCGGAGCGTCCCACAGTTCCACCACCGGCACGCCCAGCTTCACGCACGCCTCCGCCAGCACGGATTTCTCAACCCCGCTGATCACGCCGTTCCAGCGCTGCTGCTTCAGCCACTTCAGGTCCTTGTCGGTGCGCGTGACATCGTCGACGAACGTGGTCCATGGCCCCTTCGTTTTCTGATAATGCATGATGCCCCGCAGCACACCCGGCGTGTCCCAGTAACGGCCATGCTGCACGATTAACACGCGCGGACTTTCTTGTTCCCGCCTGACAGCAACGGCCCCCGCTTCATCGGAAAAATTGGCGCAGATTGTCATCACGTTCGTTCAACTCCGCCGCGGGCCGGTTTCCTTCACGGTTTCACCGCTTCACCTTCGCGAATCCGCAGAACCGCCCGCTCGCGCGCACCATCCCGTCCCGCAAGCAGATCGTCGATCCCCGGCGCCACCGTCTCATCCGGAAACACCCCGCGGCCCGCTCGCAGTCCCGTCACCGCGGTGCGGAAAACGGTGTTCGCATTCGATAGCCGCAGTTGCGTGTGACCGAGGGTTATCTCCCGGGAGTTCGACGTGCACGCAAACGAGCCTCCCGTTTCTTCGCCCACGAACCATCCGATTTCATGATACCTCAACAGCGACGTCACGTGCCCCGTGGTCGAGAACACTCCGCCATCGATCAGGACGATCAGTTGGCCGGAAAAGGCATGCGTCGCCGGCACAACCGCCTTCTCCAGTTCGGGGTAATAACCTCCGCTCTCCGCGAAATACACCGTCGGCTCCCGGATAAAATACGACAACAGGTGCGCGCCACAGTAAGGATCGCCCCCGCCGTTCCCCCGCAAATCCATGACCAGCGATCGCAGCCCCCGCCCCGCCAGCTCGTTGAAAAATCCGTCGACAAACGCCCGGAATCTCGTCCGGCCCTCGTCATCGTAAAAGTGAAACGACGCCACCTTCAGCCACGCGTGATCCGCCGCAAACGCGTAATCGCCAATCTGCCGGGGCCCCACTTTCGGGGCGTCCCGCCGCGGCCACGCCGCCTGCGTCACACTGCCCAACCGCACCGTGACCGTCTCGCGTGAAGAGGGTGCAATATACTCCACCACATGCTCCGGCGCCGCCGACACGAGCAGCGCATACCACTCGTGAAATCGCTCGTTGATGAAGGTGAGCTTCCGCGTGACGTTCTCTCCGTCGCCCGGAATTCGCTCGCACAACATCGTCAGGATCTCGTCCGCCGTTCGTCCGTCGATTCGGCAAATCTCCGCCCCGGCCGGCACGTCGCTGCTGCCGGGCCCGCCTAGCACGAACAGCCGGCCCGCGACCACTTTGACGGACAGCGGCAGAAAGTGCGCCGATTCGTTGAAGCGCTTCTCGCTCTCTGCGGACAGCGACAACCGCCCGTGACCGCAATTCGTCGCGCGCACGACAGGACTCAGCCCGCGGAGAAATTCGAGCTCGCTCATTCCATCCCGCAACATCGCCCGCTGGCGTTCCGCCAGTGCGCTGAACTCCGCCCGATCGGCATAAAGCAGCGGATGCTCCTCGAGAATCACGGCGCACGCTTCGTCAAAATCCGCTTCAAGTTCGCGCAGTTCGAAACCGCGCCCCGCTGCATCCGGCGATGCCCACGCGAGCAGCGCGCACGCCCAACCCATCGCCCCGCGGAAAATCCTCCGAAATATGAACCGGTGTCGCAGCATCGCGGCGACGTCGGTGCGAAGCCGCCTCACGGCTCAACCCCTCGAGCTCGTTCACTCCTTCATTTTTTCCGCCACGAGCGCGAATTTCATTCCGCGCGATTCCGCGGATGATACTTCGCATGATGATCGAGCAGCCGCTGCGGCTCGACCGCGGTATAGATCTGCGTCGTCGCGATGCTCGCGTGCCCGAGCATTTCCTGGATCGCGCGCAGATCCGCCCCACCCGTCAACAAATGCGTCGCAAACGAATGCCGCAGCCCGTGCGGTTTCACGTTCTTCGTGATGCCCGCGCGCTTCGCGTATTTCTTCACGATCATCCACAACGCCACTCGCGAGAGCGCCCCGCCGTTCTTGTTCAGGAAAAGCTGGCCGCCCGTCCGCGTGCGCACGAAATGCGGCCGACCCGCCGTCAGATACGTCGCCAGCGCTCCCGACGCTTTTCCGCCCACCGGCACGACGCGCTCCTTCGAACCTTTGCCAAACACGCGCACGAATCCGTGCTCGAGATCGACCTGCTGCAAGGTCAGCGCCGCGAGTTCCGACACCCGCAGCCCGCTCGAATAAAACAGCTCCAGCAGCGCGCGATCCCGCAGCGCCCGCGCATCGCCGCCGTCCGCCGCCGACAGCAACCGCGCGATCTCTTCCTCCGTCAGCGTGCCCGGAATTCGCTGCGCCTTTTTCGGTCCGTTGAGCAGTGCCGTGAAATCGTCGTCGCGGATCTTCTCCCGCACCAGGTAGTGCGCGAGGCTGCGCAACGCACTGAGTTTCCGCGCGAGGCTCGCGATCTCGTAATCGCCCGTGCTGAGCGAATGAATCCACTCCGCCGCCTGCGCGCCGCTCAAGGTCCGCCAGCCGCTCGCGCCGCGACGCAGGAAAAACTCCGCCGCCTGGTCGAGGTCGCGGCGATAACTCGAGATCGTGTTTTTCGCGAGACCACGCTCGAGGCCGATGTAACCGAGAAATGCCTCGATGTCGTTCGCGAACTGCGCCGGCGCCCGGCTGGAATCCATCACCCGCGCCCGTGGCGCTTTCATGCGCTCACCTCAAAACCGCCGCCGCGGCGGAGGCGTGTAGTTTGGATTCGCTTCCTTCATCCGGAAGGTGATCCGCGCCTTCTCCAAATCGTAGGGGCTCATCTCCATCTTCACCATGTCGCCCGCGGCGATCTTGATGAAATTCTTCCGCAGCTTCCCCGAGATGTGCGCGAGCACCACGTGCCCGTTCGAGAGCTGCACCTTGAACATCGTCCCCGGCAGCACCGCCACCACCTTGCCCTCCACTTCGATCGAGTTGCCGTCTGCCATATTATTTGCGTGCGGAGGTCGTTTCGTGGGCCGAGTGAAACATGACGTGGGGCGCAGAATAAAAGCACCTTGTAAGGCGAAATCGCGACGCCTACGCAAGGCTTTACCTCGCGGTTTCCGCGCCCGTCTCCACTCCTTTCCCATGGCCGACACGCCTCCGCCCGCCTGCCCGTTCGACAAGCGCTTCCCGTCGCAACTCCTGCGCGACGACACCTTCTTCATGAGCCTCGCCTTCAACCAGGCCATCGACGCGTGGCGGCAGGACGAAGTCCCCATCGGCGCCGTAATCGAGCTCGGCGGCGAGATCGTCGGCTCCGCCCACAACACCGTCGAATCCGCGCGCGACCCCACCGCCCACGCCGAGATGCTCGCCATCACCCAGGCCGCCGCCAAACTCGGCGATTGGCGCCTCGAAGGCGCAACCGTTTACGTTACGAAAGAACCGTGCCCCATGTGCTCCGGCGCGATGCTCATGTCCCGCGTTAAACGCGTCTGCTACGCCGTCCCCGACCCGAAAATGGGCTGCCTCGGCGGTGCGACCAACCTCAACGACCTCCCGCGCGTCAACCACCACCTCGAACTCACCCGCGGCGGCGTGCTCGAGCGCGAATGCCGCGAGCTCCTGCAAACCTTCTTCCGCCTGAAACGCCGCGAAGACGACGCCGCGACATAAACCGGTTCCGCCATTTGACGGAGCCGCGATGCCGACCCACGTTTGGACCTTTCCCAACAACCAGTAACTCAAGATCAGCCATGGCTTACGAACTTCCGAAACTGCCTTACGCCTACGACGCCCTTGCGCCGCACATCGATGCGAAGACGATGGAAATCCATCACACCAAGCATCACCAGGCCTACATCACCAACGCCAACAACGCGCTGAAGGATCACCCCGATCTCGCCAATCTCGATGTCGATACGCTCATCAAGGACCTGAGCAAAGTTCCCGAAGGCATCCGCGGCGCCGTCCGCAACAACGCCGGCGGTCACTCCAATCACTCGTTCTTCTGGAAAATCCTCGGCCCGGGCAAGGGCGGCGCTCCCAAAGGCAAGCTCGCCGCCGCCATCGAGTCCGAACTCGGCGGCTTCGCCAAGTTCAAGGAAGACTTCGCCAAGGCCGCCGCCACGCGTTTCGGCTCCGGCTGGGCCTGGCTCGTTGTCGGCGCCGACGGCAAACTCGCCGTCGGCTCCACCGCCAATCAGGACAGCCCGCTCATGGGCAAGGCCGTCGCCGGCTTCGAAGGCAAACCCGTCATCGGCCTCGATGTCTGGGAGCACGCCTACTATTTGAACTACCAGAATCGCCGCCCCGATTACATCGCCGCGTTCTGGAACGTCGTCGACTGGGACGCCGCCGAAGCCAACCACACGGCCGCGAAATAACGACACCGGTTCAACCGCTTCACCTGCAGCCCGACGTTCCCGTCGGGCTTTTTTTTCGCCGCACCAAACCCACGAGACGCCCGGTCCCGCCGATGCGCCCCGCGCTTACCGCTTCAACACGCTCGCCTGCATCACCGACCCGGCCGACGTCGGGCTGATCGGCACGCTCTTCCCCGTCTCCGTATCCAGGATACACAGCCGGCTCGTCGTCGACGTGCGCGCCGTGTAAACCACGTGCCGCCCATCCGCCAGCCAGCTCGGTTCGACGCCATCGAAGGGTGCTTTCGAAACCTGCCCGCCCTTGCGCGTCGAGATGTCGAGCACGCCGATCTGGAAATTCCGCCCCACGCGCATCGTGAACGCGATCTTGTTCGGGTTCGCCGTGCTCCAGTCCGGCTCCGCGCAATAACCGCTGATTCCCGTCGACACGCGCGTCGGCTGTCCGCCGGCCGCCGGCATCACGTAAAGCTGCGGGCCGGGCTCCATCGCAAAAACGATCCGCGAACCGTCGGGCGAAAAACACGGCGACGACTTCACCGCGTCGGACCGCGTCCGACGCGTGATCTGCCGGCCTTGGGCATTCGCCACGTAAATCTCCGGCGTGCCCTCGCCGCTCAGCACCATCGCGACCTGCTGCCCCGTGGGGCTGAAGCGCGCGCCGCTGTTCGTGCCCTTCAGGCTCACAAACGACGTGCGCTGATACGTGCCCACGTCGATTTGGTAGATGTCCGGAAAACCCGTCCGCAGGTAACTCGTGTAAATGATCCGCCGCCCGTCCGGCGACCAGCGCGGCGTCAACGCGTGCGTGTTATCCTGCGTGATCTGGCGAAACCCGCCAAAAAAAAGGTCCGAGGTGTAGATCTCCCTCTTGCCCGTCCGCTGCCCGATGAACGCCAGCTGTGAAGCAAAAAATCCACGCAACCCGATCCCGTTCGTCCGCTCCACCGCGAAATCCGCCGCCTTCAGCAGCGCGTCCCGCGCATTGGCGCCCGTCGCCGTCTGCGATGCCACCGCCGCTCCTCCCCGCGTGATGTCGACTCGCACCTGCGTCGGGCCGGCCAGCGTGAACTTGATATCATACGCCTGCCCGCTCGCCGCTAACCGATACCGGCCGTGCGAGTTGAAGGCCTGCCGCGCGAGCTGGTCGAGCTCGGCATTGTTCGCCGACACCCGCACCGGCACGGTGTTTTTTTCGGCAACGACGTCGACACGTCCGATTTCGCCCTGCGCAACAGCAGACGAGGCAAACGCGGTGAGAAACAAAGTGAGACGGAGAAAATTTTGCATGGCGGAGAACTTCGGATTGATTGGCTCACGGGGGAGCGCGGTGGGCATTTCTATTTACACCTGCTCCCGGCATAACAACTAATTTCCTCCGCATTTTTTCCGCTGTGAGTCCCGACGAAATCAAAGAGCATCTCAAGCAAGTCAAATATCCCGGCTTCAGTCGCGATATCGTGTCGTTCGGACTCGTCCGCTCCGCCGCCCTCGTCGAGGGCACCGCGAAGGTGTCGCTCGCCCTCACCACCAGCGACCCGAAAATCCCCCTGCACCTCAAACGTGAAGTCGACGCCTGCCTGCGCGTCATTCCCGGCGTCAAGGAAACGATCGTCGACGTCGCCGTCTCTCCCGCGAAGACACCCGCCGCGGGTCCCACGAGCGGAAATCTCGGCGGCAACGCCGGCGCGCCCAAAGCCATCAAACACGCCATCGCCATCGGCTCCGGCAAGGGCGGCGTCGGCAAAAGCACGTTCGCCGTCAACCTCGCCTGCGCCCTCGCACAATTGCTCGAAGCGCAAGGCCGCCGCGGCCGCGTCGGCCTGATGGATTGCGACATCTACGGTCCCAGCGTGCCGCTCATGATGGGCCTCGACGGCCGCCCCGAAGTCGAAGGCGACGGCGCTTCCGCCATGCTCATTCCGATGGAGCGTCACGGCGTGAAGGTCATGAGCATGGGTTTTCTGGTCGACGACAACACCCCCGTCGTCTGGCGCGGCCCGATGATCATGAAAACCGTGCAGCAGTTCGTCCAAAACGTGAAGTGGGGCGAACTCGACGTGCTGCTCGTCGATCTTCCGCCCGGCACGGGCGACGCGCAGCTTTCGCTCGTGCAAACGCTCCCGCTCGACGGCGCCGTCATCGTCACCACGCCTCAACCCGCCGCCACCAACGTCGCGCGCAAGGGCGGCCTGATGTTTCAGAAGGTCAACGTCCCGCTGCTCGGCGTCGCCGAAAACATGAGCTACTTCGTGGATCCTTCCGGCGCGAAGCACGCGCTGTTCGGCTCCGGCGGCGGCATCGTCGCCGCGGAACGTCTCGGCACCTCGCTGCTCGGGCAGGTGCCGCTCATTTCCGAAATCCGCGAGGGCGGCGACGCGGGACTGCCCATCGTCGTGAAATCCCCCGAAAGTCCTGCCGCGCAAACCTTCCGTCAGATCGCCGACACCCTGCTCGCGCGGCTCGCGCAACCGGCGCGCGCCAACGCCTGACGTTTTGGAAATATTGCGGGCATTGACAGTCGTGAACGCCTCGCTCTCATTTTCTTCCGCGCAGTCTTGCCGAATGACTTCTCCTGCACCAGAGCCAGCGACGAGCCGTGATTTTGTGAAGCAATCCAGTCTCTACCAGGAGTTCCTGGCTGAGCGCGAAGAGATCCTCAAACACAAGTGGCTGGAGTCGGAGCGCTTGGGTTACGACATCGGTTTCGAACGAGCGCTCCTCGACTGGATTCGCAAGCATCGCGAGGGCTGGCGCGCCGCACGGAGGCAACACCAGCAAACGCCCCCGCCGCCGCCCCCCACGTCCAGCGGCACCGTGTCGAGCGTCCCTTTCACGCCTCCTCCGCAGAAAAAAACGGGCTGACGCTCCCGCGAAACGCGCAGCAAAAAGCCGGGCCAAAATGCCCGGCTTTGCTGTTTCAAGAGGCGGCTGGCCCGCCGCTCGCTGCGGAAGACGCGTTACTTGATCTCCTTGTGCACCGTGTGGCGCTTCAGGTGCGGATTGTATTTCTTCTTCTCGATGCGCTCCGTGACGGTCTTCTTGTTACGGTAAGTGAGGTAGCGGGAGGCCGGTTTGCCCTCTTTCTTGGCTTCGGTGCACTCCAAGGTGACGAGTTCTTGCATGGTGGTAAATGGGTTGAAGGGTCAGAGCAAACGACCGCCCCGGTCCGGCGCAATCCCAAAGTAGGCGCTCGGGCGAACCGTTCGGGTGAACCGCCGCACGACACGCACGCGATCCCGCTTCAGGCCAACCGTCCTACCGCCGCTTCTCCATCAACGGCAGCATCACCCCGCGCCGAAACAGCGTCACCTGCCCCGTGCTCGACGACACCACGATCGAAATGCATTTCGCCGCCACGCTGATCGCCGCGGCCGCCGCATGCCGGCTGCCCAGCCCGCTCGGCAGCGAAAAATCGCTCTCGCCCGCCTGGATCAGGCTCCCGGCCGACTCCACCACGCCGTCGCCGCGAATGATGAACGCGCCGTCGATCGACGAGAATTCCTTCACCGTCTCGTCCATGAACGGATTCAGGATATTCCGGTCCTCCTCCTTGTAGCCAAAAAACGGATTCAACACGAGGGGCTTGGTCAGCTTCTCCACGCGACGATCGTCGCCGATCACGAACAAACACCCGACCGGCCGCCCCTCGCGGCCTTCGACCGCCAGCTCCGTCGCGACCGCGATCACGCGCTCGAGCACCTCCGGTTTCACATCGTCCGGCAGCAGGTCGTTTTGGCCCGTCAGCAACGTCTGAAACTCCCGCTCGATGTCGACCACCGTCAGCGTGTCGAACTGGTTGCTCCCAGTCATCCCGCCGATGCAGCAGACGCGATCGGTGAACGCGATCACGCCGCGCGTCACCGCCACCAGGATCGCGCTCCGCAGCTGCGCCATCCGCTGGTTCGAAAACGACCGCACCTGAATCGTCTCCGCAAATTCCTTCTGATCCTCGCTGCCCTCGACCGGATTCCGCGTGACCAGGATAGTCTTCAATTTCGACGGCACCGCGTTCGCCTCGATGCCCCCGACGAACGTGTCGCCAAACACCAGCAACGCGCGGCAGTTGGCGCCCTTCGCCACCCGCTCCGCTTCGCGAAACATCAGCTTGTTGACGCGGTTCTGCTGCGCCTGCACCGGCCGGATTCCCCCGAAACCGCCGACGAGCTGCTCGTGCAGCGCGTCGAGATCGCGCGCGTTGATCAGGCTTTCGACGAGGTCCGGCTCCTTCACCTGCCGCGCAATCGATGCCAGCACCTGCAGGTAATCGCGGGCATTTTCGCCGGCGATCAGCATCATGATCAGCCGCACCCGCTCCTCCGCGATCGCACCGTCGTGCTTGATGCCCGCGCGACTCCGCCCGATCGCGAGAATGTAGCGCCGGCGCATCTTCACGCGCACGTGCGGCAGCGCGACCCCGAGACCGAGATACGTCGTCATCGTGCTCTCGCGCGCGAGCAGTCCTTTCAGCAACGCATCCGGTTTCAGATCGGGAAACTGCTTCACGCACACCGCGAGCAACTCCTGCAACGCCCCCTCCAAATCGAGGCTGTGCAGATCGACGATCCGGCTGCGCGCGATGATCTTGTCGAGCCGCATGCTCTAGAAATCCCCAACGCCGGAACCGAAACGCCAAATCGAACTCGAGTGGGAAGAAAAGCGCGGCACGTCGCCTTTGCGATTTGAAACGTTGGCGTTTGGCGTTTTCCCCGCCCAAGGCGCGGTTAGCGTTCCCACTCCAGCGCGCCTTTCTTGATCTCGTAAAACAGCCCCAGCACGAGCACGCCGAGGAAAAACAGGACCGGCCCGAGAATCGCGATCTGGTTGGCCAGGAACTCACGGTAGATGAAGGTCCACGGCACGAGGATCACGATCTCCAGATCGAAGAGCATGAAGAGCAGCGCCGTCACGTAGAACTTCACCGAAAACCGCGTGTGAATCGCTCCCTCCGCCGCAATGCCGCACTCGTAGGCGGAATCCTTGATCTTCGTATGCTTCGCCCGCTGGCCGAAGAAGTGACTCGCGCCGATCACCACACCGGTGATGCCGGCCGCGAGCAGCGCCTGGATCAAAAAGGGAAAGTAAGCAGCGGAACCCATCGCGGGGGAAATTGGGCTCAGCAATGGACGCGAGACAAGTGGGAAAGTGCCTTCCGCCCCCGCTTTCCATTCCTCGCCACCGGCGGCCAACGGCCGCCGTCCGCCTCAAGACCCCACGTCGATGATCTTCGCGGTGCGCACCTTCGTCGAACCGACGCCCAGCGTCTCCGCGAACTCCAGCGTGCGAATCTCCTCGGGCACCGGCTGAAATCCGTTCTGCTTGCGCAGCTGGTCGATCTTCGCGCGCATCAGCGCATCCATCATCACCGGATCCGTGCTCAACCACAGCAACGGCTCTGACGAAGCGTAGAGGGAATTGAAATACGGCCCGCCGATATACTGAAACCGCTCCAGGCTCGCGATCGTGAACATCCACGTCTGCCGCAGTTCCGGAATCGCACTCATCTCCGCCACCGCCGCAGGCGCATTCGCCGACGAGCGGAAAAAGCGCGCCGTGTTCGACGCGTTCCACAACGTCGCATTCACCAGCGCACCGTTGATTCCGAGAATCGCGTGATCCGTATAGACC
>JAEZAD010000037.1 GCA_023430565.1 Verrucomicrobiota bacterium | reverse complement strand
ACGAGAACGATTCATTCTCACGCATTCCCCAGCACCAGATTGATCGCCGTCGAAAGCCTCGCCCAGCTCTGTTCCTCTGCTTGCAACTGCTTTCGCCCCGAAGCCGTCAGCGAGTAAAACTTCGCCTTCCGGTTGTTCTCCGAAACGCCCCACTCCGACTTGATCCAGCCCTGGTCCTCCAGCCGATACAGCGCCGGATAGAGTGAACCCTGCTCCACCGTCAGCATCTCTTTCGACATTTGCTGAATCCGCAGCGCCACCCCGAAACCGTGCATCGGCTCATGCTGCAGCGCTTTCAAAATCAACAGGTCCAACGTGCCCTGCAATAAATCCGCCTTCGAGTTCGCCATGGTCGTCTCTCCTAGATTTTCTAGGAGAGAGACGGCTCTCCCCTAGGATGTCAAGGCGAGTCTCCCGCTCTTCGCGAAACGACTCCTCCGATCCGTCCGTTTCCCCCTGTAAAATCAAACCACCCCACCCGCTCACGCCTCCCCGCTGGAAATTTGCGTGTATTCGCGTCCATTCGCGGTTCACATCCCTTTTTCCATGTTCGAATCCCTCACCGAAAAACTCGGCAACGCCCTCCGCAACCTCCGCGGCGTCGGCACCCTTTCCGAAGAAAACATGGCGGAAGCGCTCAAGGAAGTGCGCACCGCCCTCCTCTCCGCCGACGTCCACTTCAAGGTCGCCCGCGAATTCGTCGAGCGCGTCCAACAACAGGCCGTCGGCCAGGAAGTCACCAAGGGCATCGCGCCCGGCCAGCAAGTCGTCAAAATCATCCACGACGAGCTCGTCCGCCTCCTCGGCGAAGGCACCACCGGCCTGTCCGGCGCCCGCCCGCTGAAGATCCTCATGGTCGGCCTCCACGGCTCCGGCAAAACCACCTCGTCCGCCAAGCTCGGCAAGCTCCTGAAAAAACGCGGCTATCGCCCGTTCGTCGCCGCGTGCGACATCTATCGCCCCGCCGCGATCGACCAGCTTGAGATCCTCGCGAAACAGGAAGAGCTCGGCTTCTACGCCGACCGAAATTCCAAAGACGTCCCGAAGATCGGCGAAGCCGCCCTCAGCGCCGCCATTTCCGCTTCCGCCGACTGCATCATCTTCGACACCGCCGGCCGCCTCCAAATCGACACCGACCTCATCGAAGAGGTGAAAAAACTCCGCGCCCGCGTGCAGCCTGACGAAGTGCTCCTCGTCGCCGACGGCGCCCTCGGCCAGGAAGCCGTCAACGTCGCCAAAGCCTTCCACGACGCCCTCGAACTCACCGGCCTCGTCCTCACCAAAATGGACGGCGACGCCCGCGGCGGCGCCGCGCTTTCGATCAAGTCGATAACCGGCGTCCCGATCAAATTCGTCGGCACCGGCGAAAAGACCGCCGACTTCGAACCGTTCCACCCCGACCGCCTCGCCTCGCGCATCCTCGGCATGGGCGACGTCGTTTCGCTCGTCGAAAAAGCGCAGGAAACGATCGACCAGAAGGACGCCGAGAAAATGGCGGAGAAACTCCGCAAGGCCGACTTCAATCTCGAAGACTTCCTCGCCCAGATGCAGCAGGTCAAAAAGATGGGTTCGATGCAGTCCATCATGGGCATGATTCCCGGCATGAGCGGCATGCAGCTCCCCGACGGCGCCGACAAACAAATGGCCCGCACCGAAGCCATCATCAAATCGATGACCGTGCAGGAACGCCGCAAACCCGAGCTCCTCAACGGCAGCCGCCGCAAGCGCATCGCCGACGGCTCCGGCACGAAGATCGTCGAGGTGAATCAGCTCCTGAAGCAGTTCTCCGAAATGCAGAAGATGATGAAGATGTTCAAAGGCGGCGGCGGCAAAAAGATGATGCGCCAGATGGAAGCCATGCGCGGCAAAGGCGGTTTTCCCGGAATGTGATGATCTCGGCTCTTCTGACTCGTCTCGCCGCGATCCTGCTCGTCTGCACCGCTGCGGCTCCTTCGTTTGCCGCCATCAATCCCGAGGAATACAAGAAGATCGCGTCCGACGCGCTGCGCCTCCGCGAAATCGCCCGCGTGATCGCCACGGATCGGGAAACGAATCCGACCACGCGGCGCGTCACGATCGTCGCCGAGGTTCTGGACGTTCTCACCCCGGCAAAATCTCGCGTCCGCGTCGGCGAGACCGTCGTCATCGACTACACCGTCGACCTCGCCGCGTTGGCCAAGGCGCGCGACACGTTTCGCGCCAGGCCCCCGATGCCCGGTCCTCAGTTTCTTTACGAACCCGATCCGCCCGAGCTGAACGCCACCCGCGAGTTCGTCGCCTACCTCGCGCCCGCGGCGTCGCGCCTCGCCAACGTCAACCGCTACGCCGGCGCGAAGGTCGATTTCGCCGCCGCCCACTTTTCCGGTCCGGTCTTCGTGCCCGTCGCCGCGCAATACTCGTTCGAGTTGCCGCGATGAAGCGTCCGTTTCGCCGGCCGCGCACGCCTCCCGCGTGTCCTCAATCGCCGCGTCAGGACCCCGACTTCGCGGGCTGCTGAAATCGCCGCAGATCCGCTCGCGCCAGCGTATATTCGATGAACGTGCTCGCCCGCGTCCCGAGCACGCGTTCGAAAAGCACCTCGCCGGCGACTCGATCCATCTGCAGCAGACGCGTCGCGCCGATGTAGAAATACGCCTCGCACAACTGCTCGTCCCGCAGGCGCTGGTCTTTCGTCGCCTTCGCGCGATCGACCAGTTCGCGGTCGTCTATTTCGTCCAACAGATAAAGGCCGACCGACTGCGTCCATTCCGATTTCCACTCTGGAAGCGCATCGATCAGTGGGCTTTCCGCCACCGAACGTTCCGCGCGACGCAGCGCCAGGTGCAGCACCAGATATGCATAGGCCGACCCGGACGGATTGGCCGCGATCGACTCCTTGAGCTTCTCGATCGCACCGTTGTAGTCCTCCAGCCCGAATTTGGCGTAACCGATCGAGCGCGAGCTGTCCGCTCGGTCCCACTTCAACTCCGCGGCGCGCTCGTGAGACGCGATCGCCCCCTCGAACTCCAGCAGCCCGAACTTCGCCTGCCCCAGTTTGTAGTGGGCCCAGGCGTGTTCCGGGTGCCGTTTCGTCAAAGCTTGAAACGTCAGTTTCGCCGCCGAGTGGTGGCCGAGCGCCAGCTCACATTCGCCGCGACCCGCAATCACTTCGTCGTTCTCGGGCAACGCTCGCGCGAGCCGCTCGTAATCTTCCAATGCACCGCGGTGATCGCGGCGCGCGGTGAGAATCCGCGCGCGCACAAACCGGGCGCTGTGTCGCTCCTGGTTGGCCCGCAGCGCCGAATTCACATCCATCAAGGCTCCGTTGAGATCGTTCTTGGCCGCCCGGATTCGGGCGCGAAGTTCCAACGCGTCGTCCGCCGTCGGCTGCATCTGCAGGTATTTGTTCGCGTCGTCCTCCGCCGCATCCTGCTGCCCCAGCCGGTGCCGCATGAGCGCACGATTGTAGTAGCCCGAGGCTTCTTGCGGCGCCAATCGGATCAACTCCGTCATCTTCGCCTCCGCGCCCGCCACATTGCCGTTTTTCTCCAACTCGCCCGCTTCCCGGATCAACTTGTCGATTCTCGCCTCAAGCGACTTCGTTGACGGAGCTGCGCCCTCCGCGACACCCGTCACCCAAATTGCACAAATCAGGACACAACACTGCCGCAGGAGAGTTTTCATAGGCTGGATGCGCGCGAGTTTTTCCAGCGTCGCGCCACGCGCAAGCCCAACCGTATCGCGGCCCCCACGCGTGTCCGAATTCCCGATACGTCGGGTCGCCCGGACCGCCGTCAGGCCAACGGTTTGAGCCCCGCTTCGATCTCTTTTCTTCGCCCTTCGAGAAACGGCGGCAACGCCAGCTTTTCGCCGAGGCTTTCCATCGGCTCGTCCACGGCAAAGCCCGGTTCGTCCGTCGCGAGCTCGAACAGGATCCCGTTCGGCTCCCGAAAATACAGGCTCTTGAAATAATACCGGTCCACCGGCCCGCTCGACGGCACCCCGAGCCCTTCCAGCCTCATCGTCCACCCGTCGTAATCCGCGAGCGTCGTTCGAAACGCCACGTGATGCACCCCGCCCGCTCCGGGCCGCGCGATCGGCAGATCCGGCTGCACCAGCACCTGCAACTCCGCCGCCGGGCCGCCTGCGCCCATCTCAAACACATGCACGGTTGTGTCTTCGTTCTCATATTCTCGCGACCGCCGCATGCTCATCAGTCCGGTCAAAATCTTCTCCGTCGGCTCGAGCCGCGGCACGCTGAGCGTGATCGGCCCCAACCCGAGAACTTGATGCTCCGCCGGCACCGGGCTCCTCGCCCACGGATGCGCCGGCTCGCGCGGATTCGTGTCCACGACCATCGCGAATCGCTGTCCTTCGAAGTCCTCGAATTCGAGCGTCAGCCGGTCGTCCCGCGTCGTGATCGGCACCTGCGTCACCGCCTCCGCTGCAAACCGCGCCGCCCACCAGCGCAGGCTTTCCTCGCTGCCCACGCGCAGCCCCGTGCGCACGATGCTGTGCGTCCCACGCTTTTCCCGCGCCGCCGGCCAGTCGAAAAAGGTCAGGTCGCTGCCCGGCTGCCCCGCGCCGTCGGCGTAAAACAGATGATACGCCGAGACGTCGTCCTGGTTGACCGACTTCTTCACCAGCCGCATCCCGAGCGTCTGCGTGTAGAACGCGTGATTGCGTGACGCCTGCGCCGTGACCGCCGTGAGGTGATGAATCCCATGGAGCTGCATGGCGCGCAACGTGCCCGGAAACCGTCATTCGTCCAGACCCGCCTTCGCACGGCGTCCGCTCACGTCAGCAACGGCAACGTGCCGAACTCGCCGCCCAGCACCGCCGCCGACGGACAATCCAGCCACCGCTCGAGCATCGTCGCATACACGCGTCGAAAATCCGTGGAAAACGCGAGATCCTGGTTTCGCTCCAGCCGCAGCGCCGGCGCCGTGCCGTGAATGGCGGCGTTCGCCCGGGCGCCCATCACGAAAAGCGGCGCCGCCGTGCCGTGATCCGTGCCACGACTTTCGTTCTCGCCCGGCCGCCGTCCGAATTCGGAGAAAGTCATCGTCGTCACCTGCCGGTCGAGGCGACGCGTTTTCAGGTCTTTTTGAAACGCCGCCAATCCTTCCGACAACGTTCGCAACAATCGGGTGTGCTGCTGCGCCTGGTTGCTGTGCGTGTCGAAGCCGCCCAGCGAAACGAAATACACCCGCGTCGACATCCCCGCCGCCACGAGCGCGGCCACACTCCGCAGCGCGCCCGCAAACGCCGTCGCCGGATAATCCGCCTCCGGCCGATTCTCCGCGAGCACCCGCCGCACATTCTTCTCGGTCACGATCGCATTCATCATCGTGTGCCGCAGAAATCCCGCGTTGCCCCGCTCCTCTTCCTCGCTGCTCCCGCCTTCCAGCAGCGTCTCGAGCAGTCGCGCACTACGCCCACCGCCCGCACCGCGCCCGCCGGCGCTCAATCCAAACGTCGCGTGATCGTGCTGCGACAGGAATGATTGCGGGAGCTCCGACGTCACATGCACCGCCACCGGATCGCTGCCCGCCGGCGCGCCCGCACACGCGTTGTCCATGAAACGACCCACCCAGCCGTCCGGCAAAAATTCGCCGCTGTCGCTCGCCGTCTCCCAAATTTCCGTGGAACGAAAGTGACTGCGATTCGGATTCGGGTAGCCCACGTTCTGCACGATCCCGAGCTCGCCCTCCCGGAAAAGCGCGTGCAACTCGGCGCACGCCGGATGCAGGCCTTGCGAGTCGTCGAGCCGCAACACGTCGGGCTTCGCGATCCCGAGCGTCGGCCGCAGCCGGTAGTAGTCCGCGTTTTCAAAGGGAATCACCGTATTCAGACCGTCGTTTCCGCCCGCCAGCTGCACCAGCACCAGGATCGTGCGGTCCTTCTCCGGCGCCGGTGCGGCTCCCAGCGTCGATTCGACGAGAAACGACGGTGCGAAACGGCTGAACGCGAGCAGGCCGATGCCACGACTCGAATGACGCAAAAACTCGCGCCGCGTCGTCGGGAAAGCAGGGCTGACGGAATTGTGCATGGCTTCAGCAGAGTTGGTATTCCGGAGTCTGGAGCAGCGCGATCAGCGCCGCCCGCATCCGGTCGTTTCGTGTTTCGGCATTTCCGTCGCTCAAAAATCGAGTCCACTCGCGTCTCATGGTCTCCCCCGCCCGATCTCCCAGCAGCGTTTCGACCCACTCCTCGGGCCCGAGCTGCGCGCGCGCTTCGAGCCACGCATCGGAAACCGTGAATCGATCCGCCCCGCGTTCCCGCGCTTCGGCCACTACCCGCTGCTCGTCCGCCGTCAGCGTGTCCTCCCGGATCGGCGTGAACAATTGCTGCACGAGCTGGCGCCGCACGGCCAGCGTCGACGAATTGATCCACGCCCGGCCACCGACCCAGCCTCGAACATTCGGCGGCTGGAAAAGCGACTGGCCCATCAAACGCAGGCGCGCGGCCGAGTGGCGCGGCAGCGGCGTGACCTCCAGTTCCAGGTCACTCAACAACCCGAGATAAAATTGCACCGGCGCTTTGATCAGATTGCCCCGAAACTCCGGCGCATAAAACCCCCGGCTCCCAAAGAACGTGCGCGCGAGCACGCCCAAATCGAAACCGCTCACGCGCCAGCCCTCGCTCAATTCGTCCAGCGTCTTCACCGGAAGCGGTTCGTCCGCGAGATACCAGCGCGCCAGTTGCGCCGGCAAAAACGTCGCGGCCGCGCGCTGTTCATACGCCAGGTCGATGAGGTCGTCTCCTCCGAACCGGCCCGTGCGTCCAAAGATCGTTTTCTCTCCATCGTCGTGCTGCCGCCGCGCGAAGCGAAATTTTCCGCTCGCCGGCTCGATCCGGTAGCCCGTGAACGCTCGCGCCGCTTCCTTCACGTCCGCCTCCGAATAGTTGCCTTCGCCCAGCACGAACAATTCGAACAGTTCCCGCGCAAAATTTTCGTTCGGCGCCTCGCGCCCACTGCGCACGAGATCGAGATACATCGCCATCGCCGGCGAACGGGAGACGGCCTTCGTCAGCACCGGCGCCGGGCCAAGCCCATGCGTCGCCAGCGTCTCGAAATGCTGCCAGATGAAGCTCGCATTCTTCACCTTGTCCGCGCTCACGACATACACGTCGCTGAGAAAAAGGACCCACTTCGCCGCCGCGGCATTCTCCGGCTTCGCCGCCCACTGCAACCACGCGACACGCAGTTCCTGCAACGCCGCCTGCGAGCGTTCGCGCATCTCTTGCTGGGCCATGCGTTTCTCCGCGCCCCGCGCCGCCCGCGCCGCCGCCAAAAATCCGGGCAATTCCCTCTCGAGCCGCTCGATCGCAGCCGGCTTCGGCAGGCTCCGCGGCTCGACGGGAAACAACCGCGCGAGCGTCGCGTCCAGTCCTTCGTTCACCGCCCTCTCGACCTCCTCCCGGCGCGCCGTCCAACCTGCGCGCAGCAACAGGTGCCGGGCCGCCGCCGCAGTCCACGCCGTGCGCGGCAGAGGCTGCCAAACGTCTGCGCCCGGAGCAGAAGGTGCCATGCCGCTTAGACGCGATTCGCTCGCGATGGTTTCCCCGCGTTGCGTCCGGCGTTCCGTCGCTCCACGGTGTTGCCCGCTCCTTCGCCCAGCAACTTTACCCCCTCCCCGCCGTCCTGCTCGGCACTCCTCGCCCCATGAAACTCACGTTCTCCGCCATCGTGTTCGCCTCCGCTGTCGCCACCGCCTCGCTTCACGCCGCCGATAGCACGTCCTCAATGAAAACCACCCTCGGCTCCACCATCTATCCGTGGGAGGAAATGGTCGCGAAACCCACCGGCGTCGGCGCGCGCCGCGACATCAACGACGGCCCGACCGCCACGCTCGACCGTTTCGAGTGCCACATCAGCACGCTTCAACCGGGCCTGCCCTCCCACCCGCCGCATCAGCACGCGCAGGAGGAGTTGATCATCATCAAGGAAGGCACCCTCGACGTGCACATCAACGGCCAGGATCACCGCCTCGGCGCCGGCGGCCTCTTCTGGTTCTCGTCCAACGACTGGCACGCCGTCCGCAATGTCGGCGACGGCCCGTCGACGTATCTGGTTTTCAACTTCGCAACCGACGCCACCCGCAACGCTCCCAAAACCCCCGCCGCCGAATCCGCCGCGCCCGACAAACTTCGCTCCGGCATCTGGGCTTGGGAGGAAGTGAAGGTGCAGAAGACCGCCAAGGGCGAACGCCGCGAGTTCTTCAAATCTCCCACCGTCACCTGCCGGAACTTCAGCATTCACGCCACCACCCTCAACGCCGGCGAACTTTCGCACGCGCCTCACCGTCATGCCGACGAGGAGATCATCGTCGTGAAGGACGGCACCGTCGAAGCCACCGTGAACGGCAAAACGAAAAAAGTGGGCCCCGGCTCGATTCTCTTCTTCGCCTCCAACGACGAACATGGCCTCCGCAACGCCGGCGACACGACCGCCACCTACTACGTGATGCGCGTCGTCACCGAGAAGACCCCGGCCGCTCTTGCCGCGCGGTAGTCCGCCGTCACATCGAAGGCCCTAACATGACGGCCGTCCTGTCATTCTGAGCGCAGCGAAGAATCCAGTGCGACAATCGCATGCAGTCGAACGCGTAGATTCGAATAGCCCTCGTCTCGCGCTCTCCGCGCGCCCTCTCTCCTTCCCCATGAACACCCGTCACTTCCCCCTTTTCTCGGCCTTCTTCGCGTTCGCCCTGGCCCCCGCGTCCGCGTTTTCCGCCGACCTCGGCATTGGCGCCAAACCCGAACCCGGCGCCGAAGTCCTCCTCGACGGCACCCGCGAAACCCTCGATGCGAAATGGACCTATTGGGAAGGCCCGCGCTTCTCCTCCTCGCTTCCGATCAAATGGCAGATCGTCGACGACCCCGTCGACGCCGGCACCGTTGTCCAAACGTCCGATCCCGCTGCCGCCGGCGGCAAATACGGCGCCGCCGACATCGTCACAAAGAAAGCCTACCGCGACTTTCGCCTGCACATCGAGTTCCTCGTCAATAACCCGAAGGGCAACAGCGGCGTGTATCTGCAGAACCGCTACGAAATCCAAATCTGCGACGCCGACGCGACGACGCACGGTATGGGCGCCGTGATCAACGAAACGCCGTCGCCCTATTACCTCTACCGCGGCCTCCAGACGTGGAACGCCTACGATATCGTTTTCCGCGCCGCCCGCTTCCAGGACGGTAAACGCGTCGAACCCGCCCAGGTCACCCTCTACTTCAACGGCGTGAAAGTTCACCAGAACCAGCCCATTCAGCAGGTGTGGGGCGGCCCGAACTCCGGCCTCGACGGCGGCAACGACAAGGGCCGCGGCATCACCGACGTCCCCGGCCCGCTCAAACTGCAGGCCGAAGGCCACGACGTCCGTTACCGCAACGCGTGGATCAAGGAACTCGATCTCGCCGACCGCGGCACCAACTTCTGAGTCGGCTACAAGGGCGAGGCGTCTTCGCCGAGCCGCGGAAACCTTTTATCGCTGCGCCGCTTCCCGCCGCGCCGCCTCCACCTCCGCCACCACCGCCGGCATTTCGCGCAGCCCGAGCTCGCGAATCATCTGCCCAATCGTGACCGCCGGATCGTTCGACCAGAAGATTCCTGTGTCTTCGCGCGGCGAATACATCCCGCCCACCCGCGCGCCATAACGCTCTGTCAGCGCCCGCCCCTCGCGCAGCGTTTCGCTCCAGTGCAGGATCGCATACGAAAGATCGATCTCCGCCACAAGCATGCCCGGTTCCGTCGCCTGCGCGATCGTCCGCCCAATGGGATCGAACAACGACGCATTGTCCCGCGGGGCGCTCGTCACCACGTGATAACCATGCCGCAGCGCCTCCGCCGCCGGTCGCAGCGTCTGGGGCGACGCACTCGGCACCGCCACGATTTCCGCCCCGTTCGCCGCGAGTGCCGCCCACGCCTCCGGATACGCCATATCCCAACAGATCATGATCCCCAAGCGCCCAAAATCGCATTCGAACACCGGATACGCCTCGCCCGGCGTCACGCCGCCCTCGAACCGCCCGTCCGCATCGAGCATCGGATGCACCTTCCGAAACACCCCCGCCCGGCGGCCTGCGCGATCGAACAACACCGCCGCATTGCTGCAGCGCTCGCCGTCCGACTCCCGCAACGTCATCGGCATCACCACCCACGCCCCGTAACGTCCCACGATTTCGCTGAGCGCCGCCATCGCCGGTTCGTCGCCGCCCACCGCCTGCTCCGCCGCCGTCCGTCCTTCGCGCTGCAGCGCAAACTCCGGAAATACCACCAGATCGAGCCGCTTTCCGCTGCTCGCTGCGTGGCTCGCCGCTTTTTCGAGACCGCCGCGTATCTTCTCCAGCCGCTCCTCGAGCGAACCCGCCAGTCGCATCTGCGCCGCCGCTACGACCACCTTGCGCGGCGCCTGATCCGCACGGCTCACGAATGCCTCCTTCGCCGTCACCCCCGCGGTCGTCGCGCACCATCCCAGCAGCACCCCGAGCACCCCGCGAAGCCCCGTCCCCATTCGTCCATTACGCATGCGGCCAATCTACGCGTTGTCCGCGTCGAATCCAGCCTCCGTCTGCCCTCTCCGGTATTGCCGCGTTTCGGTTCGGTCGCCATCACCGCCCCGTGCCACGAGAAACCTGCTACCGCTGCTTCTGGCCCAGGCCGCTCTGCTGGTGCGCCTCCATCCATCCGATCGAGACCCGCACGCGTTTCGTGTTTCTGATGCACCCGAAGGAGTTCAAGCAGGAGAAAGCCGGCACCGGTCGTCTGACTCACCTCTGCCTCGCCCACAGCGTGATTCACGTCGGAACGTCGTTCGAATCGGACGAGTTCGTTCAACAGATCATCGCCGACCCTGCCAACCTTCCCGTTCTGCTCTATCCCGGCCCCGCCGCGCTTAATCTGTCGAAGGGCGAGCTGGCGCCCGCCGCGCTGCGCGAACGCCGCCTCGTCGTGTTCCTGCTGGATGCCACCTGGGCCAGCGCCCGCAAAATGCTGCGGCTCAGCCCCACGCTTCAACTACTCCCGCGCGTCATGTTCGACGCGACCGCCCCGAGTCGTTTCGTCATCAAACAGCAGCCACAGCCCGGCTGCCTCTCCACGCTCGAGGCGACGCACGAACTGCTGCTCGCGTTGGAACGCGCCGGGCTCGACCGCTACGACCGCCCGACGCAGCTGCTCGATCTCTTCACCCGCATGCAGGACTACCAGATCGCCTGCGCGCTCGATCCCAACCGCGGCGGTTATCGTCGACGGCCTTACTCCGCCCCCGGCGACCGCTCTCCGGCCCAAGGCCGCAGTGCCGCACGCCGCACCAATTTCATTCCCGCTGCCTCGTAACGCGAAGCTTCAAAGCCGCGCCTCCGAACGCCTTCGGGTTTACGCGCCGTCGTTGCCGATCGAGCTCGTCGCGCACTCCGACATCGCCTGTTCGACCAGCGACATCTCGTCCGCCGTCGCCGGCTGGCGCCGCACGAACGACATCCCCGTTTCTTCGTCCCGCCCGAAAAAGTCCGGCGCCACCACGCGGCACTGGTCGCAGTCGATGCAGGTCGTGTCCACGTAGAACGGACCTGCGACATTGGAAGGAAGTCGATCGGTGAGTGTAGCCATGGTGAAGCGGTTGGTTTTCGCGGTCATGCTACGCCTTCCGCGGCTCGTCGTCCCCTCGCAGCTTGACCAGCCCTGCGCGTTTTTTGCGCGTTCGCACTCCGCATCGATTGCCAAGCCCCGCCGAAAATCTACGTTGCTCGCGACAACACCAAACCCGCCGCAAATCCGAGAAACACCACTCCGAGCGCACGATCGATCCAGTGTCCGTGCCGCCAGAACGCCCGCCGCAGTTCCGGCCGCGCGAACAACACCGACACCGCGCAAAACCAGCCCGCCGTCGCCACCACCATCCAGCCGCCATAGGCCGCCTGCACCCATCGCGGCGTCGCCGCGCTCACGACCGTGGCGAACAGCGCGATGAAGAACAGCGTCGCCTTCGGATTCAGTGCGTTCGTCAGAAACCCGGTGACGAACGCGCCTCGCGCGCTCGGTTCATCTTCGCGAGTCCGCGCCATCTCCCCACCTGCCGCGCGTGGTTTGGACCGCAGCGCCTGCACGCCCAGCCACGCGAGATATCCGGCGCCCGCATACTTCAGCACGCCAAACCACGTTTTCGATCCGGCGATTACCAACCCGATGCCGAGCAGCGAATAGCCGACATGCAGCGAGATGCCTGCGCCGATCCCGAGGCTCGTCCAGACCGCCGTGCGCCGCCCGTGCCGCAGGCTCTGCCGCAGCACGATCGAAAAGTCCGGCCCGGGGCTCGCCACGGCCAGCGCGTGCGCCACCGCCACCTGCGCGAACTCGCCCCAATACTCGTCCATCGTCGGGCGCGCTCCTCTGCCCCGCGCCATCCAGCGCCTATAGCGCGATCGCGCGAAAGCCCGGATCCTTCGCCAGCCGGTCGATCTCGTTTCTCTCCTCGAAAAAACGCAGATCCCGATTCTCCGGCGCCCGTTTGCGCGCTGCCGCCAAGGCGTCCTTCGCCTCGTCAATTTCCCCCAGCAACACAAGCACCTGCACTTCCTGCAGCATCGCGCCGACGTCCTTCGCGTCCTCGTCGTAGCTCTCGCGAAACGCGTCCACGGCGGATTCGTAAGCTTTTTTCGCGCCCGCCGTGTTGCCCTGCCGCTTGCGCGCCATCCCGAGATTCACCCAATACTCGCCGGTATCCGGACACAGCTGCGTGGCCTGCTCGAAAAGCGGCTCCGCCCGCGCAAAATCGCGCAGCGTCATCGCGAACTCTGCTTCGCTCACGAGGCTCGCCGCCTGCTTGCGCTCGAGCTCCGTGATCTCCCGCGCCCTCTTGCCGCAGCCCGCCGCCAGCAGCGCCAGCAATGCGAGCAGTGAAACTGAAATCGATTTCATGGTCCTGATCCAAAAATTCCCGCGCGTCATCACAAGTCCGGCGGCACCGTCGCGATCGCCTCCTCAAGCGTCGTGATCCCATCCTTCACTTTCAAAAGGCTGTCCTGGTGCAGCGTCTTCATGCCGGCGCGCATCGCGATTTTCTTCAGCTCCGCCGTTTCCTGCTCCTTGTTGATCGCCTCGATCAGCTCCTCGTTGGTCACCATGAGCTCGTGAATGCCGACGCGTCCCTTGTATCCGGTATTCCCGCACTTCGGGCAGCCTTTCGGGTTGTGTTTGAAAATCTGCCCGCTCCACCCGATCGCCTTTTCCAACACCTCCTGCTCGCGCCCGTGCGGCACGTAGGGCACGCGGCAGGTCTTGCACACCCGCCGCATCAGCCGCTGCGCACACACGCACAACAGCGACGATGAAATCATGAACGGCTCCACGCCCATGTCGGTCAGCCGGGCGATCGTGCCGGGCGCGTCGTTCGTATGCAGCGTCGAGATCAACAAATGTCCCGTCAGCGCCGCCTCGACCGCGATGTTGGCCGTTTCCTTGTCGCGGATTTCGCCCACGAGAATGATGTCCGGGTCCTGCCGGAGAAACGCCCGCAGCGCCGACGCAAACGTCAGCCCGATCTGCCGGTGCATCTGCATCTGGTTCAGCCCGGGTAGCGTGTATTCGATCGGGTCCTCCGCCGTGCGAATCACGATATCCGGCGTGTTGATCTCGTTGAGCGCCGAATAGAGCGTCATCGACTTGCCGGAGCCCGTCGGCCCGCAATGCAGAATCATGCCGTAAGGCTGGCGGATGCACTCGCGATACCTCGCGAGATTTTCCTCGGAAAACCCGAGCGCCGGCAGTGGTAGCGTCGTCTTCTGCTTGTCCAGAATACGCATCACCACGCCTTCGCCGTGATTCAACGGCGCCGTCGAAACACGCAAATCCAGATCGAGCCCGCGCTTGTTGAACTGCTTGAAAACGATGCGGCCGTCCTGCGGCAACCGGCGCTCTGAAATGTCCAGGTTGCACATGATCTTCAACCGCGCCACGAGCGCCGGTCCCACGCGCGGCGGCAGCCGCAGCTTTTCCGAACACACGCCGTCGATCCGGTAGCGGACGATGATCTCCTTTTCCTGCGGCTCGACGTGAATGTCGCTCGTGCCCGAAAAATACGCGTCCTCGATGATCCGGTTCGCGAGCTGGATGATCGGACCGGACTCCTCGTTCACCTCATCCGAATCGCCCTCCACGGTGATCGTCCCGAATTCCGCCCCGATCTGCTCGACCACGTCGTCGAACCCCGCCGCCCGCGGCTCGGCTCCCTTGTTGAACTTCTCGCGGATGTCCTTCTCGCGCCCGAGCAGACGGATGACCTTCTTGCCGGTCATCTCCTGGATCTTCGTCGGAATCGAAACTTCGAACGGATTCGCAAACGCCACCAACAGGAAATCGCCCACCTGCCCGACCGGCAGCACCAGATTCTGCTGACAGAAATCCTGTGGAATCTGCTCGAACGTCGTGCCCGACACCTTGTAGCGGGCCACGTTGAACGGCGCCAGCCCGAGCGCCTTCGCCTTCGCCACGAGCAACTGCAGCGGCGTGATGCGATACTCGTCCTGCAGCAATTTATCGAGCGCGTCGCCGTTCAGCTCTCCCGGCACGGCCGAGATGCTGTCGCGCTGCTCCTCCGTCAGGCGGCTCATCTGCACCAGCTTCGCGACGATCTGGGTCTGGACCTTACCGAGTGGCATGGCTCAGGCCGATTTCGCGACCGCGGTTTCCTTCGCCGCGCCCGCCCCGGGAGCGCGTTCGCTTTCGAGCTTCTCCAGAAAATCCGCGATGCCTTCCAGCGTCGTGCCAAACCACAGCACCGGCCCGCCGCATTCCTTTTCCCAATACGTCCGCACCGCCGGACTCAGATAATACGCCGTCGCCACGAAATGAAAGTCCTCCTCGCGGTCGAACGGCACCGACCACGTCGCCCAGCAGGCCGCCGGGTCGATCGCTTTCTTCACCTCCTCGGGAGAATCGTAGTGGCGCAGATCGATCAGGCCCACGCCGTCGTTGTCCACGACGTGCTGCAGCACGTCCTCCTCCCGCAACACGCGCAGGTCATACGCCAGAATCCCCAGCACCGTGCTCTGCCGCGGCTGCTCGTCGGCGATCACCCCCAGCAACTTTTCGTTCGCCTGCTCCAAGTCCTCGATCTTCACCAGGTTCGCCTCGACGAGGTTCGCGCCCAGCAGGCGATTGGCGCGCATCAACAGGGAACGATTCGGTGCAGCCATGAATGCCGAAACATGTTCACCCCGCCGTCCGACGCGATCTCTTTTCTCGGCCGCGCAAAACGGTCACCCGTTTTAACAACTCTTTCTTCAGGCCCTCGATTCCGTCGCCTGTGAGACATGATATTTCCAACACATCCACCGTCTTGTAGCGCCGCTTGAACTTCGTGAGGTTCGCCGCCGCCTCCGGCACGTCCATCTTGTTCGCCGCCACCACGCGCGGCTTCTTCAACAACGTCTTGTCGTAGAGCTCCAACTCGCGCAGCAGATGCTTGTAATCGTCGCGCGGATCCCGCGCATCCGTCCCGGCCATGTCGACCAGGATCAACAAAAGGGCGCACCGTTCGATGTGCCGCAGGAAACGATGCCCCAGCCCGCGGTTCTCGCTCGCGCCTTCGATCAAGCCGGGCACGTCCGCCAGCAACAGCCGGCGATGCCCCTTCACCGCGTCGGTAAACTCGATCACGCCGATTTGCGGATGGAGTGTCGTAAACGGATACGCCGCCGTCTTCGGCCGCGCTTTCGTGATCCGGCCGGTCAGCGACGATTTTCCCGCGTTCGGAAAACCCACCAGCCCGACATCCGCGATGCTTTTCAGAATCAGCCGATACGTCCCGCCCTCGCCCGGATGACCCGGATTCGCCCGCTTCGGAGCGCGATTGGTCGAGGTCTTGAAATGCGTGTTGCCCCACCCGCCGTTGCCGCCCTTGCACAACACGATCTGCTGGCCGTCCTCGATCACCTCCGCCACCGGTTTGCCGGTCGCCTCGTCGATCACGACCGTCCCGAGCGGCATCTTCAAGATCCGCGGCGCGCCGTCTTTGCCATGCTGATCCGACCCCAGCCCATGCTCGCCCCGCTCCGCCCGCCAGTGCGGCTGGTATTTGTAGTCCACGAGGTTGTTCGTGTCGTCGTCGCCCAGCAGGATCACATCGCCGCCGCGCCCGCCGTCGCCCCCGTTCGGGCCGCCCCACGGCTCGTATTTCTCGCGCCGGAAGCTCACGCAGCCGCGCCCGCCGTCACCGGCTTGCAGTTTCACCACGCACTCGTCGACAAACATGCGAGCGACGATGCAGAACGCCGGATTCTTGCCAAGGAACGGATTCGCGCGCCGCTGAAGCCAACGTCCTGCAACGTGACGTTTTCCGCTTAACTCCGCGGATTCGATACCGTTCTTTCCGTCATATTGCCGACCTTCCGTGCACCGCTCCGACGGATCGCGCTGCTCCTGTGCGTGGCTTTCACCTGGCCCGACGCAGGGGGCGCTGCTGCGAGCTCATCGCTCGCCGACGAGGCATCGACCGAATCCGCCGGGACGCGACCTCAGATTACCAATACGGGCGATTTTTGGCTGGTCCCGGAAAATGCGAAATCCCTCCCGCACACGTTCGAACTCGATCTTCATCTCATCTATTACGATCCGTTTTGGAAACTGCTCTGGGCGCACGACTCCAACAGCCAGACCTACCTGACCGTCGACACGACCTCACCCCGGCTCCGCTCCGGTCAACGTTATCGCTTCAGCGGCACCCTCATCCCCGCGCGAGGACTCCCGTTCGCCACGGCCACCATCACCCCCCTGCCCGATTCGCCAGGCCCCAAGCCGCTCTCAACCCGCGGCGCGTTCGGCGATGCACGTCGTTTCGACGGCCTCCTCGTCACCGCCGAAGGCTACGTCAACAGCCAGCTGGAGACCGACCCCAACCATCTCTCGCTCGACCTCTCCATCGAAGGCCACCGCGCCACCGCCCAGATCCTGATCGCCGCCGATAGTCCCATTCCGCAGGTCGAGGGGGCGCTCGTGCAGGTGACCGGTGTTTATGTCGCAAAAGGCGTCGGCGCGGCGTTTCAACCCGAACTCTGGCTCCCGGACTCGTCCCACCTCGTCATCACCGGCTGGCTCGACAAGGATCCCCGTTTCGAACTGCCCGTCGTTTCGATCGAAAAACTTCACGATCTTCCGTCGACCTCGTGGACCCACGTCATCGGCGAGGTGCAGTCCCAGAAGCCAGGCGAGTTCGTCGTGATTCGCGACCATACCGGCCAGGCCACGCTTCGCACGGCAATGACCCGTCCGCTTCAAATCGGCTCGCGCATCGAAGCGATCGGCCTTCCGACCCAGGACGGCATCGAAACCGTCCTGCGCGATGCGCTCTACCGCATCCCCGACGCGACGATCCTTTCGAAAACCGACGCCAGCGCCGCGCGCGGCCTGCCTCTGCTCCGCTTGAGTCAGCAGGTCCGC
>JAEZAD010000023.1 GCA_023430565.1 Verrucomicrobiota bacterium | reverse complement strand
GAATTATCGCCGCTCCCTATCCCGACGTCCGACCGATCCGCTCCAGCGGCTCCTTCACGTTCGTCGCCGCATCGACCCAGCGCCCCTCCGGCCGCGCCCACTCCACCGCGTTCGCAATCACCCGCTTCACGTTCGCGTCGTGATAAGTCGGATACGTTTCGTGCCCCGGTCGGAAATAAAAAATCTTCCCGTTGCCCCGCCGCCAGCAACACCCGCTGCGAAACACCTCTCCGCCCTCGAACCACGAGATGAATACCTGCTCCTCCGGCGGCGGAATCCCAAACGGCTCCCCATACATCTCCTCGTGCGGCAGCTCGAACTGCCTGTCGATTCCCCGCGCGATCGGATGCCCTGGATTGCACACCCAGATCCGCTCCCGCTCGCCCGCCTCGCGCCACGTCAGCGAGCACGCCGTCCCGAGCATCCGTTTGAAAATCTTCGAGTAGTGCCCCGAGTGCAGCACCAGCAGACCCATTCCCTCCAGCACCCGTTTCTGCACGCGGTCGACGATGTCGTCGCGCACGTCCCGATGCGCCTTGTGCCCCCACCAGGTCAGCACGTCCGTTTCCGCCAGCCGCGCTTCGCTCAACCCGTGATCCGGCTCCTGCAACGTCGCCGTCGACACGTCCGCGCCCCGCACCAGCTCGCGAATGCCGTCCGCAATCGCTTCATGCATCCCGCGCGGATAAATCGCCGCGACCGCCGGGTTCTGATGCTCGTGCACATTCTCGCCCCACACCACCACGCGAAGAGTTGACATAGTCAAAGGTTGGCACCGCCGGAAAACCTGTCCAAAAAAATTTCGTGTCCAGCCTGCCGGAGTATCCCGTCAGCAACCGCCTGCGCGAAACCGTCGCGCACGATCGTCCCCAGGAGCGCCTCCAACGCCTCGGCGCCGCCGCCCTCAGCGACACCGAGCTCCTCGCCATGCTTCTGCGCAGCGGCACGCGCGGCCAGGACGTCCTCACGCTCGCTACCCGGCTCATCGGCGAAGCCGGCTCGCTCGCCGGCCTGATCGCGTGGAAGGAAAACGACTTCCGCCGCCTCAAAGGCATCGGCCGCGTCAAATCCCTCCAGCTTCTCACCGTGATGGAAATCGCGCGCCGCATTGTCGGCCAGCAGGCCGGCGAATCACCGCTCCTCAACCGCGCCGATCTCGTCGCCGCGCACCTGCAGCCGATCGCCCAAGGCCTCGAGGTCGAAAAATTCTGGGCGCTTTGCCTGAACCGCAAAAACCGCCTGCTCCGCCGCGTCGAGATCACCTCCGGCACCGCCACCGCCGCGCTCGCCCATCCGCGCGAGGTCTTTCGCGCCGTCATCCGCGAATCCGCCACCGCCGTCATCTGCGCGCACAATCATCCCAGCGGCGACCCCGCACCCAGCGCCGCCGACATTCAACTCACGCGCATTCTCCGCGACGCCGCCCGCGCCGTCGAAATCGATCTGCTCGACCACGTCATTATCGGCCGCGCCGGCGCCGACCCCACCGGCCGCGGCTACTACAGCTTCCGTGAAGCCGGCGTCCTTTAGCGAACGTTTCGAAACCCGCCCGGGATCTCCTTCCCCGCGCGGTTAGTCGTGCAACCGCCAGACGCTCATCTGCCGAATCTGGGCCACTCGCTCCCACTTGCCAGGCACGTATTCGCTCGTGAACGCCCGTTCGATTTCGAAGTCGTAAAGCGCCGCATAAAGCGGCCGCTTCGCCGCCGCCGCCGCGCCACGCACTTTCGCCCACGTCGCTTCGTCTTCGATCGTGTCCCACCGAATCAGGGCGAAATCCGTGTAGTAAGTCATCGCCCCGCTGAGCTGGCTTACCAGCACGATCGCGTTCCCCGGCAGCTCCTCCTGCAGCCAGTCGGCCGTCAGCTTGTAAGCTTCGTCCGACCGCGCGATATGCGAGACGTTGTGCGCATCGCCCACCCGCACGTTCCAAATTGTCATGACCGCCAGCAGCGCCGCGCCCACGGCTCCACGAGTTCGACCCGACTCGATCTTCGCCAACAACACCCGGGCGACCAGTGCGCCCGCCAGGATCACCGCTGGAAACGCCGGCAGGAGAAATCGCATATACCACCATTCCATCCCCGAGAACGAATAGAACACATAGAACCCCGCGAACGCGCCAAACCACGTTGCCAGGAGCAGTCGGATCGGCGCCGGCGCCGATGGAACCCACGGCAGTCCCAAGGCCGCCAGCACCACGGGTGGCGACAGCAAAACCGGCAGCCACTTCGCGAAGTGCAACGCGTTCGGTCCGGCAAATCTCCACCCGAAATACCAACTCACGTCGCCGTAACCCGTGCGCAGCACGCCGCCGTAGAGCGTGGCATTCACCCAGCCCCAAAAGATTCCGCCCGGCAATCCACCCACCATCAACGCCGCCCAGGCTCGTATCCGCGCGCCCAGCACCACCGCGATCGGCAGCATCACGATCGCGTTGGCCGGACGCACCAGCACGGCCATCGCCACCGCCGCACCCGCTGCGAGCCCTGCCCGATAATCCCCGCGCGCCCGCAGCGCGAAGTAGATCGCGGCGAGCACCCACACCGTCGCCGCGAGATCGCTCATGGGCTGCAGGGTGTTCAGAAAATAAATCGGCGATGCCCACAACAGCCCCGCGCACAACATCGCCCAACCGTTCGATAATTCCAGCCGTCGCGCCGTCCCGACCATCAACATCCCCGACGCGATGACCAAAAAAACATTCACGACAATGGAGGCTCGTTCGAGCCCCACCAGACTTCCCGCCGCGGCCAGGTGCAACGGCAGCCCCACCGGATAGGTGGGCGTCAACTCTCCCGTTGCCCGATCGGCTTCAAAACCCAGCGGTTGCTGACGCCAGAAAGTCCACTCCGGCGCGGCGAGCCCCGCGATCGGCCGGCCAGGTTCCGTCCATTCGCCAGCCAGAAGCAGCCGCGCGAAGTTCAAGTAGCCCGACGAGTCCGCCCCGCCCGCATAAGGCGAGCTGCAGGCGACCACCGCCGCCAGATAAACCGCCGCGCCCATCCCCAGCACCACGCCTGCTCGCTTCATCGCTCGACCTAATCCCGCTCGATCCGCGCCGCACCCACGAGCCGCCACACCGCGCCGCGGCTGGCCTCATGGATTTTCTCCCAGCGACCGGGCATCCGCTCATTCAACGCTTCCCGCTCCTCCTCGTGAAACAGGACCGCATATACCGGCTGCACGTTCACATCCATCGTCCTCGCAAACGACTCAAACTCCGGCCGGGCGATCATATCCCAGCGCAGGACCGCACAGCTTGTATAGTGGTGCACCGCACCACTCGTAAAAAAGCACACCACCGCTGCGTCCCGCGGCACGTTCGCCGCCACCCAGGTCGCCATTTCACGATACGGCAGCTCCGAGTTCGAAATCTCGATCACCTTTAGCCGCTGCCCCCAAAACCAGCCAAGTCCCGCCGCCCACACCGCCACGACTGCTGCGCCCAACCGCCACAATTGCACGCCGCGACCGGTTGCAACTGCCCGAAGACCGGCGGCTCCCATCGCGCCTCCGAGAATCAATGCCGGCATGGCCGGGAGGATGAACCGCAGGCACCACCACGTCTCCTTCGTCACATCGTAAAAGAGATAAAACACCGCCACGGGTGCGGCCCAAAGCGCGAGCGCCACGACGGTCTTCCATTCCGCTCGCCAAAAACGCGCCACGCCCGCGATTGCGAGCACCCAAACGATGGGCACGAAACGCGGAATCCATTCGGCATAGTGCGCCGACGTCGGAATCAGGTTGGACCAGTGAAAATGATCCCGGATATCCCCGTAGCCCGATGCCCACGGCCCGCCATACAACGCATTCTGATACCAAGCCATCCACACCGCCCCCGGAAGGCCTCCCGCGACAAAAAGCCCAAATTGCCGCCAGCCCGGCATCAGCACCAGCAGCGCGGGGAAAACCAGCAGATTCGTCGGCCGGACCAGCACCGCCATCGCTGCCGCCGCGCCGGCAAACAACGCCCAACCTGTCGATCGCCGCGCCCGCAAGAGGGCAAACACCGCCGCCAGAATCCACGTCGTGGCCAGGACATCGCTCAACGGCTGAAGCGCGATGAAGAGGAACACCGGATTCCACGCCAGCATCCCTGCACTCAAGGCCGAGAGCGCCCGCGACAGCCCGAGTTCGCGCCCCACCGCATAACACAAACCCACTGCCGCCAGCGCACCGCCCACGCCTACCACGTGCATGCCCGCCGCTCGCCCAAAGACGAATTCTGCCGCCGCAAACTGCAGGGGCATGCCCGATGGGTAGGTCGGCACCAATCGCCCCGTTTCCGGGTCCATCAAGAACCCGAGCGGCACCGTCGCGAAGGGCGACTGCGCCTCCAACCCACGCACCGGCCGCGCTTCATCCACCAGTCGGCCACGCAGCAGCAGATGGGCGAAATTCAGGTATCCCGACGAATCCGATCCGCTCGCCACCGGGGTGAAGTAAACCGCCAGAAATATCCCATAGCCGAGAAGGACAGTCAGCGCCCCCGCCCGCCACCAGCGCAACCTCGTTGTCGCATCCCCTTCGCGGACGAACGCCCGCATGGCTTCGGCGGCCGCATTCAAGGGTTTTCCGAGATGAAAAGACACGCCTGCTGAATCCGCCCGGTCGCGGAAAAGGACACAACAAAATATGTCCTGCGCCACCCTCGCCCGGCTCAGTTGAGATTTGACTCGCCTATCGGCCGATCTGTCATGGCCCCTCCGCCGCAACCGTGTCGTCACGGTTGTGACGGTCCGCGATCGTCCGTCACGAGTCACATGTCGTTCCAGCCGCTTTCCTCCGCGCCTTTTCCGTCTCCGCCGAGCCCGTCTTCGGCTATCCCTGCGCAATCCGGCGTCGCATGAGCGAGGCTCTTGCAAACGCTCCCCGCGCATCCGCCACCTCGTTTCGGCGGACAGGGAAACGACGGCTCATCCCCCTCATCGCCGGCGTCTTCGCGTTGTTGTTCGGCTGGTTCGTCGCGCAGTTCTATGATCCGGCCACCGGCCTCACGAGCATGCTTTCCATCGGCGATCGCACCGAGGCGGTGGCGATCAACCAACTCCGGGACGTCCCGCATCACACCTACCGCCATAGCTACGGTTACGACGGCTCGTATTACGTCCAGATCGCGCTCTCCCCGCTGCTCAACGATCCCGAACTCACCACCGCGATCGACAACCTGCCCTATCGGGCCCGCCGCATCCTCCTGAGCTGGACCGCCTGGGGTTTCGGCTTCGGCCATCCGACATGGATCGTCTGGGTCTTTCCCTTTCTCAATGTCGCCACCTGGTTCGCGCTCGCGTGGCTGCTCACGCGCTGGTTTCCGCTCACCAGCTGGGACGCCCTTTTTCGTTGGGCAACGTTCATGTTTTCCCACGGCCTGTGCATGAGCGTGCGCCATTCCCTCGTCGACGCACCGAGTCTCCTGCTGATCGTGCTGGCCGTGATCGCCCTCGAACGCCGCCGGCCACTCGGCGCCGCCGCAGCGTTCGCCCTCGCCACGCTCACGCGGGAGACGAGCGTGCTCGCGTCGATCGCGTTCCGTGAGGGCGATCCCCGCCAACTCTCCACGTGGCTGAAGCGCCTCGGATTTCTATTGCTCGTCGCGCTGCCGCTCGGCGGCTGGCTGCTCTACCTTCGTCTGAAATTCGGGCCTGCCGCCAGTGCGGGCTTCAACAACTTCGCACCGCCGCTCGTCGGGCTCGCCGAAAAATGGGTCGAAAGCACCACCGCACTTTTCGCCGAGGTCGTCTGGGCGCGAGAATGGTTCACCCTCGCCTGCGTGCTGTCGCTGACGGTTCAATGCGTCTTCCTGCTCGCGCGCTGGCGACCCGGACACGCGTGGTGGCGGATCGGAATCACGTTTGCCGTGATGGCGCTGTTCCTTTCTCGTCCCGTCTGGGAAGGATCCCCGGGCGCCGCCACGCGCGTGCTGCTGCCCATGAGCCTCGCGTTCAACATCCTCGTGCCGCACGGCCGCCGCTGGCTCCCGATCTTGGTGGCGGGCAATCTCACCTTTTTCGCCAGCCTCGCCGAGTTTACGCCGCCTGCTCGCTTCTACACGCTCTCCCGCCCTGCCGCTCTCGCCGAAACGGTTTCCTTCACCGACATCGGCGACTGGTATGGGGTCGAAGGTCGCCGCTCCCACACCTGGCGTTGGGCCTCCGGCCCCGCCGGTCTGCGCATCGAAAACGCCTCCGGCACGCCCCTCCGCGTCACGCTCCACGGAAACGTCTCCGCGCTCGACCGTCCGCGGGACTTCGCCATCGAGGCCGCGGGCCAAACGCTCTGGTCGGTTCGCCTCGACGGCCAACGCGCAACCTTCGACGTCGTCTGCATCGCCCCTCCCGGCTCGACCGATCTCCTCTTCACCACGCCTCAACCGCCGCCTCCCGAAGATCGCGACCTGCGCAGGCTCGCCTTCAGCGTTTCCGATTTGAAAATCGCGATCACGCCCGTCACCGACCCCGCGCCATGAGTTTCGATTTCCGCCCCCTGCTTCGGCAATTCCGCGCCTACCGCGAGCTGGAAAAAGAAAACCAGCGCCTCCGCACGTGGCGCGACGAATGGCAGCGCTTCGTTCCGCCCGGGCATTTCTACTCGCCCCTGCCCACGCGCGAGGAGATCGCCGCCGGTTTTTCCCGGGACGACTTCGGACCGCCCTTCCCCGCCGTCGACCTCAACGAGCCGGGCCAGTTCGAGCGCGTCGAACGCTTCGCGAAATGGTATCCGGAGCATCCCTACGTCGACGCCCCGACGTCGGGCCACCGCTACCATTTCGGCAATCCCGCCTACGGCCCGAGCGACGCCCTCATGCTCTACGGCATGATGCGCGAGGCCCGGCCCCGCCGCATCGTCGAAGTCGGCTCCGGCTACAGCTCCGCCGCCATGCTCGACGTCGATGAACACGTGCTCGGTCGCACGGTGGAGTTCACCTTCATCGATCCCGACGCCCGCCTGCTCCGTTCCGTGCTCCGCCCGGAGGACCATCCTCGCGTCACCGTCATCGAAAAAATGGTCCAGGACGTTCCGCTCGATCCCTTCGCGCAGCTCCAGTCCGGCGACATCCTCTTCATCGACTCTTCGCACGTCAGCAAATTCGGCAGCGACGTGAACCGGCTCTTTTTCCATGTCCTGCCCGCGCTCGCCGTCGGCGTCTTCGTGCACATCCACGACATCGCCTGGCGGCTCGAGTATCCCCGCGACTGGCTCGAAGAGGGCCGCGCCTGGAACGAGCAATACCTGCTTCGCGCTTTCCTGATGTATAACCGCGCCTTTCGCGTGGAGCTGTTTTCGTCCTACCTGGAGCACTTCAAGCGCGACTTTCTCCGCAAACACATGCCCCTTTGCGCCAGAGGCGACGGCGGCCAGATCTGGCTCCGCAAGCTCGCCGCGAGCTGACCTTGCTCAGCCCCGCCTCGTTCGCAGGGCGTCCAGTTCGCCCTCCCACGAGCGGTCGTCGATCAATGCGACGAGCGTCTGCAGGCAGCGATGCTCGAACACGAACGCGATCTCGTTATCGATTCCCGGAAAATAGCGATACGTGCGGCCGTCCGGAGCCCGGACGATGTGGCCGATGACCGCGCCGTTTCTACAAACCTCCATCTGCGACAACTTCGTGCGTCGCCGGTCCGTGTGAAGCTGGAACCCCACGGCATTTATGTATTCAATTTTTGTATGCAATAAACCGTCGTAAAGTTCGGCCGGCAGGGCCGCGGCCGGTCCCCCTGCATGTGTTTAGTTTTTCAATACAGTATTTCGTCCGGCCGGCACTAGAACCATACGAAACGCGCCGGCACATAGACGATGTCGGACGGCTTCAAATAGAAAGGCTCGCTCGCCTTGCCCTCGAGCGGCCGGCTGAGGTCCAGCACGTAATTGTTCACCGCTCCTTCGTGATGCCTCACTACCACCACGCGTTTCATGTCTGCTTTCGCATGGTCGAATCCTCCGGCTTCCATCACCGCCTCCAGCGCAGTCAACGGACGCTTCGACGAGTATTTGCCCGGCCGGAGCACCGCGCCGCTGACACTGACGTCGAAGGTCGACGCGAGCACCGTCACCACCACCTCGTTCGAGAGGAGCTCGGCGGAAAATTTCTTTCCCAGCTCCGCGCCCAGAGCTTCCGGCGTCAGTCCGGCCGCCACGATTTCCCCCACCACAGGCAACGAGATGCGGCCGTCGCGCCGCACCTCCTGCGTGGTGTCCATGCTCGGCGCTCCCGTGAAGGAAATCTTCAACTGATCTCCTTCGAGAATCGCGCCGGCTTCCGCCGTCGGAACTCCGGCGGTGGGCGCCGCAACCTGGCTCGTGCTCGCACAACCGCCCAAGACCGCAGCGGCCAGCGCCACCATCAGCGACGCCGTGCCGCAAGGATTACGACGGAACTTTTTTCGCTGCTCATGATCGTATGCATCGATTCTGTTCATGGAATTGTAACAATATAAGACTTCCCATTCGCTTCCCCTACACTCTCGAGAACTGACGCACGATGTGCGGCGCCCTGACCTTTAGCAGGCGGCTTTCAGTATCCAAGAGTAGTATTGTCGGGGAATACTCCTCACACGGTGTAGGCAAAACCCCTGTGTGTGTAGTTATAATTGCGAATATTCTTGAGTCCATATGGACGTGGCGTGAGCTCCGGCTCTACCAAGCGACGAGCATCGGTTGTTCATCGCGGTGGTCCGTTTCAACCCGAGGGGCAGGCACCGGCACCTACATGGCGGCAGCGTCTCGGCACACCAGCTTCAGCTCCCAACTACTACCATGGACTGGTATTGCATCCACACACGTCCCCAGAAAGAGGACTCCGCGTGCTCGTATTACGAAGACACGCTCGGCATCGAAACCTATTCCCCGAAGCTGCGGCAGGAGCGGGTGATTCGCCGCGTTCGGCGCATCGTCGTTCGCCCTCTCTTCCCCCGCTATCTCTTTTGCCGTTTCGATCCGGCCTTGCATTACCGGGCCGTCAAATACGCGCCCGACACCATCGACGTGGTCCACTGCGGATTCGCCCCGACGATCGTGCCCGATCAGCTCATCACCGAGCTGAAGACCTGGGTCGGAGATGCGCTTGACGCCTGTTCGCTCCGCCGAGCCTTTCAACCGGGTGATCTCGTCGAGATCGAATCCGGCCCGCTCATGGGCCTGCGCGCGGTCGTGCAGCAGGAGTTGAGTGACTCGGAGCGCGTCGCCGTGCTGCTCACGTTTCTCGAGTGCGGCGCCCGCACCGTCGTGGCCCATTCCCAACTGCGGATGGTGAGCTAGAAACGGACCCAGCCGATAAGCCTGGCCCAACTTTCTCCATGTCGGATTCCAAAACCGAACCAACGTCCGCGATCAGCGTGGGCGACATCTACTACGTGTTGTTCAAACACAAGTGGAAGATTATCGGTTTCGCGCTCATCGGCTTCCTCGCCGCCGCCGCCGCCCATCGCTTCTGGCCCAACACCGTCTACCGCTCCGACGCCAAATTGTTTATTCGCTATATTCAGGAAACGGGCGCGCCCCTCAACGTCTCCGAAGATTCCCAGATCAAGTCCACCGACCAACGAGGCGAGACGATTATCAATAGCGAGGTCGAGATTCTCACCAGCATGGATCTCGCGAAACAGGTCGCGCTCAACCTCGGCCCTGAGCGTGTTCTGGAGGCATTCGGCGGCGGCTCCGATCTCGATGCCGCCGCCGGCGTGATCCGCGCCGGACTCGTGGCCTCCGCCGCTCGCGGAAGCCGCGTCCTCGGAATCAACTTCCAACATCCCGACCGCTCGATCACGCAGCCTGTTCTATCGAACCTCATCTCCGAGTATCTCAAACGGCATTTGGAGATCCACATGACCACGGGCATGTTCGACGACCTCCTGCAGAAGGAAACCCGGTCCCTGCGTGAACACCTTCAGACCACCGAGGAGGATCTGCGCCGACTGAAAGAGAAAGCCGGCGTTCTCTCCCTCGAGGAAGCCAAGCAGGCCTACGCCGAACAAATGGCGAAGACCAAGGCGCACATCCTGGAAACGTCGGGCCTCATCGCCGAACGCCAGGCCCTTCTCTCCGATTTCGAAGCCTCCCAGGTTCCTTACGCGTCCGTCCCCGCCGACAAAGCGCAGGAATACCGCGCCGCGGTGGGCACCCTCGAGACGCTGACGCAGAGATATCAGGAACTTTTCGCCACCTTCACGGCCGGCAGCTCCACGATGACCGATCTGCGCCAGCGCATCGCGCGAGCCACCGCCGTCAAGGAACAGCTCGAATCGGAATTCCCCGCCCTTGGCCAACTCGCTCAAAACGCCACCGACCGGCCGAACAGCGACAGCGCCGCCGCGCTCAAGCCGGCGGAAGAGCGTTCCCGGCTTCGCGCGCTCACTATTCGTCTGCAGGTCCTCCAGGAGCACCTCGCCCAAATCCAAAAGGAAGCAAACGACCTCAGCGAACTTGAGCTCTCGATCACCGATCTTCAGCGCCGCAAGGAGCTGCAGGAATCCCAGTATCGCTATTTCTCGACGACGCTCGAACAAACCCGAATCAACGAAGCCCTCGGCAGCGGCCGCGTCTCCAACATTACCATCATCCAAGCTCCCACACCTCCCGTCCGCGATGTGGGCAAGCTTTTCAAAGTCGTCGGCGGTCTGGCCGGCGGCGGACTCATCTTCGGTCTCGCCCTTGCCTTTTGCCTCGAGCTGTTCCTCGACCAAAGCGTGCGTCGCCCGATCGAGATCGAATCGCTTCTCGGACTTCCCCTGTTCTTTTCGATTCCCAACATCCCCGGCCGGCTCGGCCACGCACCACTTGCCGTGGCACAACTGGAACCGCCCGCGCTCACGGGCCGCCGCTCCGGCGGCGAAATCGAATCCAAGCTCTCCTCCTACTTCGACGCCCTCCGCGACCGCCTTCTTTTCTTCTTCGAGATGCGCGGCGTCGTGAAAAAACCCAAACTCGTCGCCGTCACGAGTTGCGGCGACCGCGCCGGCGTCAGCACCGTGGCCACCGGCCTCGCCGCGTCGCTGTCGAAGACCGGCGATGGTAACGTGCTCCTCGTCGACATGAACATGGGCCCGCATACGCCGCACCACTTTCGCGATGGAAAGATTCAAGTCGGCCTCGACGACCTCCTCGAGGGGCAGCACCGCGACGACGCCCGCGTCCAGGAACACCTCTTCGTCGTCCCGCATGCCACCGGCACCGAGCGACTCTCGCGCATCCTTCCCAGCCGGTTCACGAACATGATACCGCGGCTGCGGGCCAGCGATTACGACTACATCATTTTCGATATGCCGCCGGTCAACCAAGTGAGCGTGACCCCTCAGCTCGCGCGAAACATGGACATGGTTTTCCTCCTCGTGGAGTCGGAAAAGACCAATCGGGATGCCGTGAAACGCGCCAGCAGCCTGCTCACCCAGGCCAGCTGCACACTCAGCGTCATTGTGAACCGCACCCGGAATTACCTCCCGCGGCCGCTCCTTCAGGAGATCTGACCGCCTCCGCACGACTCGACGCCCCGGCTCCGAGTCTGCTGCCGTTCTGCCGCCCAAAGACAAGCGGCGCCTCGCCTCACTCCGTTTTCCAGCTGCTCACCACGAGACGCCTGCAATGCGTCCCGGCTCGTTCACCGCGTGCAAATCGAAAGGAGAGATATGAGGCAACGACCCATCAAGGTGCTGGCTGTTTCTTCGGGCGGAGGTCATTGGGTGCAACTCTTGCGACTGCGTCCTGCGTTCGAGGGTTGGGATGTCGTGTTCGCCACGGTCCGAAAATCGTATCGATCGGACCTCGAACCGCACGCCCGGTTCCGCAGCTTTCCCGACGCGAGCATGTGGCAGAAGCACCGGCTCGTCTTCTGCGCCCTCTCCGTCCTCTGGATCATTCTGGCCGAGCGTCCCGACGTCGTTGTCTCCACCGGCGCCGCGCCCGGCTACTTCGCGGTGCGCTTCGGCGCGATGCTCGGCGCCCGCACCGTCTGGATCGATAGCGTCGCCAACGCCGAACAGCTCTCGCTGAGCGGTCGCGAAGCCGGCAAGCACGTCGACCACTGGATCACCCAGTGGCCTCACCTCGCCTCGGAGAACGGTCCCTTTTACCACGGGAGTGTATTATGATCTTGGTTACAGTTGGCACCGAACTACCCTTCGACCGCCTCGTCCGCGCAGTGGATGCGTGGGCGTTTGCGACCGGTCGCACCGATGTCTTCGCCCAAATCGGGCAGACCTTCTGGCGTCCGGCGCACATCCGCGCCGTCGAATTTCTGCCCCCCGCCGAGTTCAACCGCTGCTTCACCCAGGCAAGCGCCATCGTCGCCCATGCCGGCATGGGCACGATCCTCTCCGCGCTCCGCTTCGACAAACCAATCCTGGTCATGCCCCGACGCGCCGCCCTCGGCGAACAACGCAATGATCATCAGATGGCCACCGCGCGCCAGCTGCTCGCCTTGGGCAAGATCAATGTCGCCTTCGACGAGCAGGAACTCAGCGAACGGCTCCAGCATCTCGACACGCTTCCCGTGCGGGACCACACCGGGACGTTCGCCAGCAGCTCTCTCATCGCCGCCGTTCGCGACTTCATCGCGCGCGGGCAACTCGAGGCCGAGCACGCCCTGGTTCGGCCCCAGGCCCAACCAACGCCGGCTGACACAGCCCTCGGACGCCCCGCCTGAGCAGTCCCGTCCATCAGTGCCATCGCCTCCGCCATGACTCTCGACGTCGCCGTCATCATCGTTTCCTACAATTCCGCCGGTCATCTCGGCGCGTGTCTTGAGAGCATCTTCGCCCAATCCCGGCGCGTCCGCTTCGAAGTGATTGTCCTCGATAACGCGTCGAGGGACCACTCCGCCGACTTGGTTCGGACGCGATTCCCGGCGGTGCGACTGCTCACGCCCGGGTGCAATCTCGGCTTTGCCGCGGGCGTCAATCTCGCTGCTCGTCATGCCACGGCCGACTATCTCCTGCTGCTCAACCCCGATACTGTCCTGCTCGACGAAGCGCTCGATGCCATCGTCGAGTTCGCCCGCTCCTCCCCCCATCACGGGCTTTACGGGGCGCGCACCTTCACCCCCGAGGGCCGCGTCGAACCGTCATCGTGCTGGGGCCTGCCAACCCTCTGGAGCCTCGCCATGTTTGCCACGGGCCTCAGCTCGCTCGCCCGCCGTCATTCGTTATTCGATCCGGAATCCCTCGGCAAATGGCCGCGCGACACGGTTCGCGAGGTGGGAATCATCAGCGGCTGCTGCCTCCTCGTCGCCCGGCCCGTGTGGGAAAAGCTCGGCGGCTTCGACGAGCGTTTCTTCATGTATGGCGAGGACGCCGATCTTGCCATGCGCGCACGTCGTTCCGGTTTCCGGCCCGTGATCTGCCCCGACGCCCGCCTGATCCATGAGGTGGGCCAATCGTCCACTCCCGCCGGCAAACTGCTGCTGCTCTTTCGCGGCAAAGCCACGCTGCTTCGCACCCACTGGCAGGGCCTGCGGCGGCTGGCCGGCCTCGGCCTGCTGCTCGCCGGAGTCGCCGTCCGCGCCGTCGGCACTCAACTCGCCCACATCATCCAAAGTAAGACCGAACCAACCCGCTGGCTCGTCGTCTGGCGCCAACGCGCCGAGTGGATCCACGGCTACGGGACAACCGGGCTGCCTCTTTCGGCCAACGAAAGCCCGGCCCCGCGAATATGAACACGGCCGCGAATTCGTTCAGCCCCTTTCCGCTCTCGCCGCCGCTTCCATCTTCCGCCGGCACGGCAACCGGGGTCGCCGCAGCGGGAACGCGACAGACCTACGACAGCATCCTCTGCTTCGGCGGCGTCGATTGGTGGTATCACAATCGTGGACACTACGACCTGCAGATGATGCGGGAGCTGAGCGCCGTGGTGCCCGTGCTGTATGTCAACTCGATCGGCATGCGGGTAAGCGCTCCCGGGCAGCACTCTCAACTCGCTCGTCGCATCGGACGCAAGCTCCGCAGTGTGCTCCGGGGCCGGGTGCAGGTGAAAGATGGGCTCTCCGTGTTCAGCCCATTCGCCGCTCCCGTCCGGTTTGGTCGAAGTTTCCTGAATCGCGCGCTTTCGCTGCAACTCCGCGGCGCGTGCCGTTCCATGGGTTTCCGCCAGCCGCTGGTTTGGGTCGCGTGCCCCACCGCCGTCGGAGTTCTCGGGTCCCTCGATCCCGCCGGCGTGATTTATCAACGCACCGACCGTTACGAGGAGTATCCGGGAGTCGATCGTGCCCGCGTCGCGTCGCAGGACCTCACCCTCAAGACCCTCGCTGACCTGACCCTCTTTTGCTCGTCTGCCGTGCTCGACGAGGAACAGGCGCAATGCCGCCGGGCGCTGTTCGCCGACCATGGCGTGGATTTCTCGCACTTCGCCAACGCGGGCGACCAACGCGCGCCGGTCGCCGAACTCGCCGGTCTTTCGTCGCCACGAATCGGATACGTGGGAAACCTCGAGCCTCATCGCGTCGATCACCGTCTGCTCGAGCACATCGCGCGCAGCCTTCCCGACCTGCCGTTAGTGATCGTCGGGCCCGGCCCGCTGAGCGCCACCGTCGCGGCACTCCCCAACGTGCATCGCTTCCCCCAGCAGCCTTACGAAAAAGTCGCTCGTTTCACCGCCGCCTGCGACGTGCTGATCATGCCGTGGTGCGACAATGCGTGGATCCGCGCGTGCAATCCGATCAAGTTGAAGGAGTATCTCGCCGTCGGGCGCCCCGTGGTCACCACCCCCTTCGACGAACTGCGCCGCTACGACGGTTATGTCCGCGTCGCCGGCAGTTACGACGCCTTCGTCGATGCGATCCGCCTCGCGCTGCGCGCGGGAGACTCCCCCCAACGGTTGCGCTCCCGCGTGCAAAACGAAACGTGGACCGCCAAAGCGCGCCTCGTCCTCGACACGCTGCGCGACACCTGCGGCCTCCACGCCGCACCGTAGCACTTGTCCGCTCTGCTTCGCGCCTCATCGCGTCGGAGCCCTTTCCTTCCATGCACGCCTCCACCTCCGCTCCGTCCCGCCGTCTCGATCTCCTGACCAACTACAGCAATCCGCGTTCGCTCGGCTTTCGCTTCCGTGCGCGGCGGATTGGTCCGGTGGTAAAGCTCATCGAGCAAGCCTTCCAACGGCACGGCGAGGTGAGGCTTCTCGACGTCGGCGGACGGAAAACGTATTGGGACATCCTCCCGAAAGATCTTCTGCGCAGGAATCGCACGCACATCACGCTGCTCAATCTCCCCTGCGACCTCCAGGGGCAGGACGATTCGATCTTCACTCACGCCACCGGCAACGCCTGCGACCTGCGCGAATTCGCGGACGATTCTTTCCATATCGTCCACTCGAACTCCGTCATCGAACACGTGGGAGGCTGGCCGCAAATGAAGCAGTTCTCACAGGAGGTGCGTCGCGTCGCCGCCAACCTCTACGTCCAAACGCCCTACTACTGGTTTCCCGTCGAGCCCCATTATCTGACTCCGTTTTTCCACTGGCTGCCAAAGCCCTTTCAGGTGCGTCTTCTCCGCAGCTTCACCCTGGGCAATCGCGGTCGCGCCAGCAGCCTCGACGACGCCCTCCTCAAACTCGAGGACGCGCCGCGCATGCTCGACCTCAAGTCCTTCAAGCTTCTCTTCCCCGACTGCCGGATCCTCAAGGAACGGTTCCTCCTGCTCACCAAGTCGCTGATCGCCGTGCGTGGATTGGCCTGAGCCCGGAATTCCCGGATGTCGTTCGCCGGATCCGCCGGAAATCGCGTATCCAGAATTCCAACGCATCCCACGCATCCTCGGACACGTTCATGAACCCGCTTGACGGCATCGAATCCTCCAGGCCCTTGCGCCGGCCGGTCGCACCGCTTCGTCCGCGCCTTGCTTTCCTCGCTTTCCCGCTGTCGACCCTGCTTCTCGCGCCAGCGGTTTTCGGCGCCACCAGCCTCTCGCAATTCGGCATCACCTGGACCTTCGATCGCGATTATCCCGCCGGCCGGTTCGCCAACGGCGATCATTGGGTGGTGGGACCGGTGACGATTGTTTCGATCTCACCCCGAACTCAGAGCAACGGCGGCGTCATGATGCACGGATCGATGGTGAATCCGCAGGTGAATGATGCCCAGGCCTACGACAGCCGGATAAAAAGCAATCGCTTCGCCCCCCATCAAAACGTCGCCGCCCGCATGCCGCTGCGCCTGAAGCCCGGAACGTCCCTGCTCTCGTCCGAGAGTTTCGAGCGGCACTCCGCCGGCGACAAACCCCAGCTCAAGACCATCGCCATCCTCACCGTGCTGGAGCGCCCCGCTCCACCCGGCTCTTTCCGCCCGCCCCCGGTCGGAACCGACAAAACGCTTCGCTGGCGGACCTCCCAACTCGATTATCGGAAGCTGCGCTCGCTCCGCCCCGTCGCCCATCATCCCCGGCTTTCCGATGTGGAGCGCTTGTTCCAACGCCCGTGGATCGAACAGGGGACCACTTGGGTTTCTCGTTATCTTCACCCGGCGGACAATCAGCCGTCCTACGGTCGCGAGATCGCTCATACGCTCGCGCTCGGTCTTCTTTCGCTACAACTCGACTACAGCGACCGGGAAAAGGAGACGCTCCTCATCCGCCTGGTTCAGTATGGAATCGATATCTACGGCTCCGCGCGTCTCGGCGCTGTGTGGCCCGCCGGAGGAGGCCACAATCACGGACGCAAGATGCCGTTGCTGCTGGCCGGCACGGTGCTCAGCGACCCCGACATTCTGTCCTACGGCGATGGCCGCCGGCTCGTTTTTCAGGAGGATCGCCAAATATGGTATGTCACCCAAGCCGATGTGGGACGACCCCTCTATATGGGCGACCGCCGCCCGCGCGAAATGTATCTCCCCACCGATGTCGGCGTGGCCGAATGGGGCGAGAAACATTTTCCGGAGCCGCGCTGGGACGGCCGGAACTGGAACAGCTACTATCGCACGATCGTCGGCGCCTCCGTCATCGGCCACGTCCTCACCGCACGCTTGATGGGTCTCGTGGAAACATGGAACTGGCCCGCAACGTTCGACTACCTCGATCGCTACTGGACTCACGAGCACCGCAACGTGTCACGCGGCGCCAATTCCATTCAGCCGTTCGTCGCCGGCATGTGGTCCGCCTATCGGCACTCCGCGCCCGCCAAGCTCTCCGACGACAACGTCGCCACGCCGATCTGGCACAATCTTGCCCTTCCGGCCACGAATCGCGCTTTCACCGTCACGTTCGATCTCCTGCCCTCGCAAAATAACATGGACGGCCTCGTCGGAGTTTCCTCCGGTCGCGCCGGCGGCGCGGGCGATCTCGTCGCCACCGTTCGTCTCGCACCGTCCGGTTTCATCGAAGCGACGGACGACGATGGCTTTCGCGCCGCCACCCGTGTTCCCTACGCGGCCGGCCAGCGCTATCGCGTCGCGATGTCCCTCGATCCCGCGGCGCGAAACTATTCCGTCACCGTGACGCCCCCCGGCAAACGCGCCGTGACCCTCGCCAGTCAATGGAGATTCCGCTCCCCGTTCCCTCCCCACGTTCTTCTCGACCACCTCGCGTTCCAATCGCGCATGGGCTACCACGCCGTGCTCAACGTCGGCACTCAACAAACCCACCCCTTTCTTCCGACCGCGCCGCCTGATCACCCTGTGTCCTCGGATAGCAACTACATGGGCGCCGCGGAGCCGCTTCCCTTGCGCAACCCGGCGTCGTCCCGCGCGCACGCACCGACAACCCCGGCCGCAGAAACGGCCTTCGCTGAGAAGGCGAACGATCGCTTCGCCCGCGTTGAATAAAAACGATCCCAAGCTCACCCCGCGGGCGATCAGCGATGATCTGTGGTCCGCGGTGGAACCGCTGCTCCCCGCACCCACGCGCGCGGAAGGACTGCCGTTCCAGCGTCGCCCCGGCGGCGGCCGCAAGCCCATCCCGGCGCGCCAGGCATTCGAAGCCATCGTGCACGTCCTCCGCACGGGCGTGCCGTGGAAGATGCTCCCGCCGACCCTCGGCAGCGCCTCGGCCATCCACCGGCGCTTTGACCAGTGGCACGCCGCCGGCCTTTTCTACAAGCTCTGGCAGGCCGGTCTCGCCGAGCACGCCGAACTCGAGGGAATTCCGTGGGAATGGAGGCTGAAAGATACCGGGGAATCGCATGGAACCAATCCCGGCGAGGGGGCTCACACCAACGTCTCCGCTTCTTTGATACAGCTTCGCTTCTGGCATCCTTCGCTCGTGCGTCGACGACATCGCGGCTCTGCCGCGCACTCCCGTTCGCCGTTTATTTCGGGATAAGATGTCTTTAGTAACCAACGAGTAAAATCTATAGCATAGCCCGCAGAAAAGTTGAACTTTCTCGTCCCATCGCCGTTCACATCCGGCGATGATACTACGACTCCCTAAGAGAAAAGCCGGGCTGGTATGCGCGGCAATTACCCTACAACTCCTCGCATCCGGGTCGGTGGCCATGGCGGCCACGTCGGTCACCCAGTTCGGGATTACGTGGTCTTTCGATCGGGATTACCCGTCAGGCCAATTTGCTAACGGAGACCACTGGGTTGTCGGCCCGGTGAAGATCACTTCAATCAGTCCGCGCTCCACCACCAGCGGCGGCGTCACGATGCACGGATCGATGATCAACCCGGCCGTCAACAGCACCCAGGGCTACGACAGCCGCATCCGGAACAACGCCTTCGTCGCCACGCTCAACGCCGCGCGCTCCTTCCCGTTCGTCGTGCAACCCGGCTCCTCGCTGGTTTCCTCGAAGAGCTACACGACGTGGGCCAGCGGCGATAAGCCGCAGCTCGAAACGCTCGCCATCCTCACCGTGCTTGATCGCGCCGCTCCCGCCGGCAGCTTTCGCCCACCCCCGGTCGGCGCGGACAAAACGCTGAAGTGGAACAAGAGTCAGCTCGACTATTCCAAGCTCCGCTCCCTCCCCGTCGTGGCCAACACGCCGTCCCTCGCCTCGGTGGAGGCGCTCTTCGAGAAGCCGTGGAATGAGCAAACCACGACCTGGGTCGGACGCTATATGCACGCGGGCGGAAACCAGCCGACCTACGGTCGCGAAATCGCGCATGCCGCGGCGCAGGGACTTCTCTCCCTGCAGCTGAACTACACCCCCGCGCAGAAGGAAAAATTGCTCGTTCGCATGGTTCAATACGGCATCGACATCTACGGTGCGGCCCGGAACGGCGGCTTCTGGCCCGCCGGCGGCGGCCACAACCAGGGTCGCAAGATGCCCATGCTCCTCGCCGGCGCGGTGTTGAACGACAGCGAAATCCTCGCCCAGGCCGACGCCCGCAAAAACTTCCGCTTCCAGGAAGATCGTCAGGTTTGGTATGTCACCCAGGCCGATGTCGGCCGCACGCTCTACACCGCCGACGGTCGTCCGCGCGAAACCTACATTGCCAGCGACGTCGGCCTCGCCGAATGGGGCGAACAACACGCGGAAGACCCGCGACGCGACGGCCGCAACTGGAGCGCCTACTATCGCACCGTCGCCGGCGCCAGCATTGTCGGTCACGTCCTCACCGCCCGCTTGATGGGTCTGCAGAGCGCCTGGAACTGGCCCGCCACGTTCGACTACTACGATCGCTACTGGGCGGTTGAAAACGGCAACGCCAGCAACGGCGCCAATTCGATCCAGTTGCAGGTCGCCTCGATGTGGCGCGCGTATCGCCATGCGACGCCGGCCGACATCAAGGAAGAGAATGTCGCCACGAAGATCTGGGAAAACGCCTCCATCGCTTCCCAGTCGGGCGCCTTCACCCTCTCGTTCGAAGCCATGCCCTCGGCCACCAAAATGGACGGCGTCATCGGCTTCTCCAACGGCCCGGCCGACGCTTACACCGATCTCGCGGGCGCCGTTCGCTTCGCGCCCTCCGGCTACATCGATGTTCGCAACGGCGGCGGATATCAGGCCGCCGCCGCGTTCGCCTACACGCCCGGCGTCCGGTATCGCTTCACGATGTCGGTCGATTTCGCGGCCAAACGCTACTCGGTCACTGTGGCGGCACCCGGTGGCAATGCGGTTCGCATCGCCGACCGTTATCAGTTCCGCACGGAACAACTGAGCGTGAGCAAAATCAACAACGTCGGCTATTTCGCATCCGTCGGCGCCCATGCGGTGCTCGATCTCGGTATCGAATCCGCCCTCGCGCTCGTTCCGGCGCCCGCTCCGGTCGCTCAACCCGCTCCGGCTCCCGCGCCAATTCCAGCGCCGACGCCTGCACCCGCGCCTGCGCCGGCTCCGACGCCTTCCGCGACGACCACCCTCTTCACCACCAAGACCAGTTCGAGATCCTGGCAGAATGCCGCCACACCCGTGGTGAAGGGCAAGGCAACCCTCACCTTCGACGTGGTCGCGCCCTCGACTCCCATCGATGCAGTCACGGCTCTCACCAACGGCGCCGCTGACGCCTACAGCGATTTCGCGGTGGCCCTGCGCTTCGCCCCGAACGGCCTCGTCGACGCCGCCAACGCCGGCTCGTGGTCGAAGGTTCAATCGCTCCGCTATTCGCCGGGCACTTTGTATCGCGTCACCATCACCGTCGACATGGCGACCCGTCGCTACTCCGCGACCCTGACTCCCACCGGCGGCTCGCCGGTGACGATTGCGACGAGCTTTCAGTTCCGTTCGAGCCAGGCCTCGGTCACGCAGCTAAATAACCTCGCACTGTTCGCCGCGGCCGGGAAGCACATCGTCTCGAACGTGAAGCTCACGATCAACTAAACGTCTCCGTCGTCGCACTACGCGAGCTCGCGCTCGCGATCTGCAGCGTTCCTGGCGCAGCGGGGCTCCGGCCCCGCTGCTTTTTATTGCCCGCCTCGCGTGCGCGGCACTCTCGTGCGAGTCCTCTTCGCCAATAACTATCCGACCGACATCCTTTGTCGGGAGGCGGTCGAAGGCAGGTTTCCGGCCCATCATGTCTGGGGCGTCACCGATCTGCTCCGCAATGGCTTCGAAGTCGAGTGCCTGCCCTGCCTGCGCTGGGAGCGATTGGAACGGTTCGGGCGCCGGCTTCGACTCGGTCGCTGGACGGACCAAAGCCTCCGAGCATTCCTCACGCAACGTCGCTACGATGTCTATTACACCGCCAACGCCGACACCGCGCTCTGGCTCGGCTTGCTCCGTTCGCTCGGTCTGTTTCGCCGTCCGATCGTCGGCCTCTTCCACCACCCCCTTTCGCGCACGCGCACGATGCGGCGCGCGCTTTCCGGTTTCGACCGCGTGGTGTGCCTCAGCGACGCGCTCGAGCAGCAGTTCGCCCGGACGTTTACTTTCCGTCCCTCCCAGCTGCTGACGCTGCCTTGGGGAATCGATCTCGCGTTCTTCGATGCGCGACGCGCCTCGTGCCCCGACATCGGGGTATATTTCGTGAGCGCCGGCAAAAGTGGCCGCGACTTCGACACCCTCGTTCAGGCGTTCCAAGGGATCCCCGCTCGGCTCCGCATCTTCTGCTCCGGCAACGCCGCTCCGCGCGCGGCACCGGAAAACGTCACCGTCAGCTTCGCCCACGCGGAACAATGCGACGGGAATCTTTCGTTCGCGCAGCTGACCCGGGAATATGAATCCGCCTTCGCGGTCTGCGTTCCGCTGACGGTTCCGCGCGATCGCTTCATGCCGATGATCGGGCTGACGAGCCTGCTCGATGCGATGGCGTTTGGAAAACCGACGATCATCACCCGCAACCCGCTCCTTCAAATCGATGCCGAACGTGAGCGCATCGGACTCTGCGTTGAGACCGGCGACGTCGAAGGATGGCGCCGTGCGATCGCTTTCCTTCGCCGCAATCCCGACGAAGCGGCCGCGATGGGCTGGCGGGCGCGCCGGCTGTGCGAGGATCGCTTCGCCCTTCCGCAGTTCAGCAAAAGCCTTGCCGCCATTCTGCGCGCCGCGGTCGGCGCCGACCGCGCGCCCCTTCCGTCGTCGCCGGGAGCCCGCCGGCTCGCCGCGACCGAACCCCGTCAAACGGTCTGAACCCACGTGAACCCGCTTCTCCTGATCCTTTCGACGGCCCTGGTCGTCGCCCAGTTCGCCCTGCCCCGGCGATTCGCATTCGTGCCGCTGCTGATCGCAGCATGCCACACCCCCTATTACGCCACCCTCGGCGGACAATTCAGTGCCGTCCGTCTCGTGCTGCTGGCCGGGTTGATGCGCGCCGCCTTCACCGGGTTCATCGATTGGCATCCGCGCAAGCCGCTCGACCTTCTCCTGGCCGTCTGGAGCGCGATCGCGCTGCTCAGTGCGTTCGGCCACGAAAGCGGGAACCCCTTCACCTACCGCGCCGGATTGGTGCTGAATGTATTCGGCACCTACCTTTACGGACGCGCCTATCTCCGGGACTCCGAGGATTTCGTTCAACTCATCCGCGCCGCCGCCATCGTGCTGATTCCCCTTGCCGTGTTCCTGACTCTCGAAGCGGTGACCGGTGCGAACAGCTACTCGGCCGTCGGAAGTCGATTCAGCTTCGCCATCACCCGCGACGATCAGAACCGCGCCATGGGGCCGTTCGGGACTCCCATCCTCGCCGGCACGATCGGAGCGGTGTGTTTCCCGCTGTTCGTCGCATTGTGGCGAAATTATCGCCGCACCGCGTTCCTCGGCATTGCTTCGAGCTTCGCCATCATCAGCGCCTCGGCCTCGAGCGGTCCCATCGGAACGTTTCTTCTCGGCACGGGCGCGCTCTTCCTGTGGCGCTGGCGCACCTCGCTCGGGAAGGTGAAGCTCGCCGTGGTCGCACTCGTCGTGCTCATCCAGCTCTTCCGCGAGCGTTCGGTCTTCTATCTCATCGCGCTCATCGATTTCGTCGGCGGCAGCACCGGCTGGCACCGCTCCCGGCTGCTCGAAAGCTCCATCGAGCATCTCGGCGAATGGTGGTTCATGGGCACCGACTACACGCGACACTGGATGCCTTATGGCCTCGCTTCCGTCCCGGAGCATTGCGACCTGACGAGCTACTATGTGCACCTCGGCGTTATCGGCGGCCTTCCGCTCACTCTCGCGTTGATCGCCATCCTCGCTCGTTCGTTCGGCCTGCTCGGACGCCGGATGCGGGAGCTGCGCGCGAGCGACGCACCCAACGAGCTGCTGCTGTGGTGCGCCGGCTGCACGCTCTTCGCGCACACCATCACCTTCTTCACGATCTCCTATTTCGATCAGCTCTACGTCTTTTTCTATCTGCTGATCGCGGCGGTCCCGTGCTTGGTCAGGCGGCCAGCGTCGGAGGCCAGGACGACGCTGCTCACGCCTCCGGAGGCGTTGTTCCGTGAGCCGGCGATGCCTGTATTGAATAGTCGGTGACGTCTCTCTCATGCACATCCGCGGCTTCCTTAAAGCGCATCGCTGTTGGCTTCGCCTCACCGCGAAGGCTTTCACCCTGCTTTGCCGTGGCGACTTCTTTCGCCTGGGCGCCCGTTCCACGCTTTCGCTTCCCATCCGCCTGCAAGGGACGGAGCACATCGAAATCGGCTCACGCGTGTTTGTCGGGCCGAATTCCTGGTTGGAAGTGCTCGCCCCCGACGGGCGTCGCGCGAATCCGGCAATTCGAATCGGCCACGGCACCTCCATCGCCGGTTTCTGCACGATCACATCGCGACGCAGTGTCGTCATCGAGCCGAACGTCCTCATCGCCCGATACGCCTACATCTCCGACCACACGCACGCGTGCGCCTCGTCCGAGCTTCCGATCAAGGACCAGGGCATCGCGCAGGTCGCGCCCGTTCGGATCTGCGAAGGCGCCTGGCTCGGCCAGAACGTGGTCGTCTGCCCCGGCGTCACCATCGGCCGCAACGCCGTCATCGGCGCCAATTCCGTCGTGAAAAACGACGTGCCCGATTTCTGCGTGGCCGTCGGCGCCCCCGCCCGCGTGGTCCGTTGCAATTTCCCCACCCCGGTCACATGAAACGAATTCTATTCGTCGCGTATCACTTCCCTCCGCACGGCGGCGCCGCCGTCCAGCGGTCGTTGAAGTTCGTAAAATATCTTCCGTCGTTCGATGTCGAACCGACGGTCTTGACCGGCATCGGAGCGACCGATCGCAAATGGAGCCCGCCCGACAAGACCCTCGCCGCGGAAATCCCGCCGGACATCGAGGTGGTCCGCACTCCCTGGCCCGCGGGCTCCCGTTCCGAACGGTTGGCCGCTGAAGCCAAACGTCTCGAGGTCGCCGCGCAGCTCGTGGAGGCGAAACGCCTCGAAGCCATTTTCGTTTCCATGTCCCCGTTCTCCGACGCGGCTTTTGCGACGGAGCTCTCGAAGCGGTGTGGCATTCCGTGGATCGCGGACCTGCGCGACCCGTGGGCGCTCGACGAATTTCAGGTCTATCGCACCCGCTGGCATCGCGAACGAAACTTTCGCGCGATGCGTCGCGCGCTCTGTTCGGCGGCGCTCATCGTGATGAACACGCCCGAAGCCGCCGCCGCCCTCGGAAAAGCATTTCCGGAATTCAAGGCGCGCAGCATCAGCATCACCAACGGCTTCGATCTCGAAGACCTGCCCTCGGCCACTCCGCCGCCGCGTAACGAATTCTACACGATCGTCCACGCCGGCTTTCTTCACGCCGCCGCCGGCCTGCGCCAACGCCGGCGCCCCTGGCAATATCGCCTGCTCGGCCGGATCGAAATGGGTGTCGAGATTCTGCCCCGCTCGCACTACTACCTGCTGCAGGCGTTGGAGCGGTGGCGCAGTGAGGATCCTTCGATCGAGTCCCGCGTTCGCTTCCATCTCGTGGGCGAAACCCGCGCCATTGACCGCGAGCTCGTCGCCCATTCCCCGGTGACGTCCATGACCAAGTTCACCGGCTACCTCCCGCACAGCGAGAGCGTTCGCGCCGTTCGTGAGGCGGACCTACTCTTCCTGCCGATGCATAAACTCCCGCCGGGCAAACGCGCCAGTATTGTCCCCGGCAAGACCTACGAATACCTCGCGAGCGGCCGGCCGATTCTGGCCCCCGTTCCCGACGGCAATGCAAAAGAGATCCTTACCCGGGCGCGGACCGGGCTCGTCTGCGAACCTGACAACACCGAGCAGATGGTCGCGCACCTACGCCAGCAATACGGCGCATGGCTCGCCGGCGATCCGCCGCTGAAAGTCGATCGCGCCTACATCAGCCGTTTTGAACGACGCCACCTCACCCGGCAGCTCGCGAACCATCTTCACAAGCTGACCGCCTCCCCTCGAAGCCTTGAGAACCGTGATCCGGCAACCGATCCGACTCCCGCGGCCTGAATTAACATAGGGTTTTTTTTTAGGTTCGTATCAGGGTCTATAAAGCCGGAGCAGGCTTGTCATCATCGGGGCGTGCTGTCGCGCTTAGGCCCGTCGGCGAACATTGCGAATGTTCGCTCCAGCTCCGGTTGATCCAGCGGCAGGCACCGAAATGGCGGCAGCGTCTCCGCCGATATCGACCCCCTGAAACACGGCGCCCGGGCGTCTCGATCGCATCTCCTCATGCAGCACTTGGTCATCGAAGCCGGCGGAACTGAACGGCAATACTGGCGCGACCTCTGGCGCTACCGGGAACTTTTATATTTCCTCGCCTGGCGCGACATCCTCGTTCGCTACAAGCAGACGGTGATCGGCGTCGCCTGGGCCGTCGTCCGTCCGGTGCTCACGATGGCGGTGTTGTCCGTCGTATTCGGTCGCGTCGCAAAACTTCCGTCCGGCGACGTGCCCTACCCGCTGATGGTCTTTTGTGGGCTTCTGCCGTGGCATTTCTTCGCCACCGCTTTCACCGAAAGCAGCAGCAGCCTCGTCACCAATTCGAACATGATCTCCAAGGTCTACTTTCCGCGGCTGGTCGTCCCCGCCGGCAGCGTGATCACCAGCTTGGTGGACCTGATGATCTCCATCGGCCTGCTCGGACTGCTTCTGCTGTTCTACCGGATCGCGCCCAGCGCGCACATCGTCGCGCTTCCGCTTTTCATCGTCATGGCCTTTGCCGCGGCGTTCGGTGTCGGGCTGTGGGTCTCGGCGATGATGGTGCGGTATCGGGATTTCAGATATGTCGTTCCGTTCGTCGTGCAGTTCGGTCTTTATCTCTCGCCCGTCGGTTTCAGCAGCGCCTTTGCCGCTCCGCATGTCCTCCCCGACGGCTGGGAACTCCTTTACTGGCTGAATCCGATGGCCGGCGTCATCGACGGATTCCGCTGGGCCGTCCTCGGTGGCAGTCACGTCCTCAACGTCCCCGGGCTGCTGCTCTCCGGCAGTGTGATCGTCGTCGTGCTGGCGACTGGCTTGCGCTATTTCCGCCGCACCGAGCAGACCTTCGCCGACATCATCTAGCCTTCCTCCCCGGGGCGCTGTCCTTGGGCAACTCCATTCCCGTTCGCGAAAGAACCGCCATGAGCGACGTCGTCATCGAAGTCGAAAACCTCTCGAAGCGCTACCGTATCGGCGCCATGCCCTCGAAACACGACGGCCTCCGGCACGCGATCGAAGCGGCCGTGCGCGCGCCGTTCGGCTGGCTGCGCCGGCGCTCAAGCGACCGGAACGACGACGACACGAGCTTCTGGGCCCTGCGCGACGTGTCGTTTTCGGTGAACCGCGGCGATATCGTGGCCATCATCGGTCGCAACGGCGCCGGCAAGTCCACCTTGCTGAAAATCCTCAGCCGGATCACTCCGCCCACCTCCGGCCGCATTTCGCTGCACGGTCGCGTGTCGAGTCTCCTCGAGGTCGGCACCGGCTTCCACGCCGAACTCACCGGCCGCGAAAACATCTTTCTCAACGGCGCCATCCTCGGCATGCGTCGCGCGGAGATCAGCCGCAAGTTCGACGAGATCGTCGCCTTCGCCGAAGTCGGCCGTTTTCTCGATACGCCGGTGAAACGCTACTCGAGCGGCATGTATGTTCGCCTCGCATTTGCCGTCGCCGCTCACCTCGAACCCGAGATCCTCGTTGTCGACGAAGTCCTCGCGGTCGGCGACGCGGCGTTTCAACGGAAATGCCTCGGCAAGATGGGCGAGGTCGCAGGTCAGGGCCGCACAATCCTTTTCGTCAGCCACAACATGGCCGCCGTGGCCCATCTCTGCCGCCGCGGCGTCGTCCTTCAATCCGGCCAGGTGAAATTTGTCGGTTCGCAAACCGACGCGCTCCAGGCGTATCTCGGCACGACCGCCGATCACTCGAAAGACTTCCGTAATCGCCCCGACCGCGCGGGCACCGGAGCGGTGAAGGTCGTGGCTGCGGAAGTCCGCGATACCGGCGGAAACGAAATCGACTGCGTGCCCTCCGGCCTGAGCGTCGACTTCCTCCTCCACTTCGAGAATTACGCCAGTCCCTCTCCGTCGAATGTCGTCGTGAGCCTCGATGTGAAGACCAGCATGGGCACCCGCGTTTTCCTGCAGCACAACCGGCTGAGCGGAGATCACTTCGCGCGTCTTCCCGACGCCGGCGCGTTCGTGTGCCGGATCGACAACCTCCCGCTGCCCGCCGGACGCTACCAGATCGGATTCAGCATCCTCGGCGAGAACGGCCACCTTCCTTTTCTCGACCTCATCGAGGACGCCTTCGAACTCGTCGTCGTCGATGGCAACTTTTTCGGAACCGGAGAAGTGCCGCCGGCTTCGCACGGCGTGTGCCTCGTCCGCGGCCGCTGGCGGCTCGACACCTCTCTGCGCGCGCCCGCGGCCGTCGATCCGGCCGATCCGACGTTGACCGTCGCCTGATCCGATCCTGCGATGTCGCTCGTCGTTTTCCACGCCTCGCAAGGCCGGCTGGGCAACCAGCTGTTTCACCTCGCTGCGCTCGACAAAATGTGCCGCGCCCACGACATCGGCGTGCTCATCGGCGGACGCGGGCTGCGGCAGAACTTCGTCTGGAAACGCCGCAATGTGATCATTCTGTCCCGGCGATCGGATCGTTTCTGCAATACCCTGCGCGCTCTCGCCGCGAGAGGCCTCGCCTCCTACTACACCGAAGAAAAGCTCACCGAAGGCGTCCCGTGCGCTTTCGAGTCCGGCCAGCTCGAACGGAGGGTCCGGAGCATTGTGCCAATCTCCTTTGTCGAACACGCCTACCTGCAATCCGATGCCTGGGTCGGCGACAAATTTCGCGAGCGGCTCCGGTTCAAACCGGAAACCGTGCAAGCGGTGGACGCCTTCGCGGCGCAGCATTCGATCGCTTGGGAAACGACTATTTTCGTCCACGTTCGCCGCGCCGACTACACCGGCTTCTCGATCAACAACTCCGGTTCCGTCGCCCTCCCGCCGTCCTACTACCGCGAAGGTATTCGGAAACTGGAGACTCGGCTCGCCGTTTCGACGGTGCTGATCGTCACCGACGACCCTCACTATGCGACCAGCGAGTTCGCCGATATCTCCCGCAAAATCGTCGTGAGTCGCTCGCCCGATTTCGATCTCTGCGCCATGACGCATTGCGCCACGGGCGTGTTGTCCGCCAGCAGCTTTTCGTGGTGGGGCGCGATGCTCGGCCCGTTGCGCGCACGCCCCATCGTTCCACGCCATTGGATCGGATGGAGGGTCGGCACCACGATTCCATCCGCCGTGGTATCGCAGGAGTTCGACGCGCTCGCAGTCGTATGACTCCCGCTTTCCGGGCTCCGTTCGAGTAGTCGAGCCCCGATCCTGACCGGCAGCCGGCCGCAGTCTCGTCGTGAAAACTGTTTTCCCTGCTCGGCGTCGTATTCTTCGGATCGTTCTCACGACTCCGTTCGTGGGCCCGCTCGTGTGCTTTGCGCTCCTTCACGGCTTCGCGCTGCCCGCCGCCGCGCAAACGCTGATTCCCCGCACCGGCTGGAGCATCGCCTACGTCGACAGCGAGGAACTCACCAGCGGGTCATGGGGCGCCGCGACGCCTGCTTCGAACCTGATCGACAGCAATCCTGCCACGTTCTGGCACACGCAGTGGTTCCACGCGCAGCCAGGCTTTCCTCACGAGGTGCAGGTCGATCTCGGCGTCGCCCACAGCATCTCCGGCTTTCGCCATCTGCCTCGCCAGGACGGACGGCTCAATGGGCGCATCGGACCCTACGAATTCTACGTCAGCGCCGATGGTCTCGACTGGGGCTCTCCCGTCGCCGCCGGCACCCTCGCCAATACGTCCGTCGAAACCACCGTGCCATTTCCCGCCAAAATCGGCCGCTACGTGCGACTCCGGGCTCTGGGCACGTATGATGTTTATGGATTCGCCGCCTCACTCGCGGAGCTGAACGTGTTGACGGACAACCAGGCCCCGGACGGCGTGATCGCCGCGCCGTCGGCGGACGTCACCGTCAGCCCCGGTCAAAACGTCACGTTTGCCGGCAGCGGCTCCGATCCTGAGAGTCACACCCCGTTGTCCTATCACTGGGCGTTCGGAGCGGGATCCGGCGTCGCTGACAGTTCCGCGCAAAACCCGGGCGCCGTGCAGTTCAACCAACCCGGCAGCTTCCTGGTGCAACTCACCGTCACGGACGCGCTGGGGCAGGTCGACCCCACGCCCGCCACGCGCACGGTCGTGGTGCAAAACACCGCTCCGAGTTTTGTCATTTCACGCACCGGCTGGACCATCGCCTACGTCGACAGTCAGGAAATGAAAAGCGGCTCGTGGGGTCTGGCGACGCCGGGGACAAACGTGATCGACGGAAATCCGGCCACGTTCTGGCACACGGAGTGGTTCAACGCTCAGTCTCCTTTCCCACACGAAATCCAGATCGACATGGGCGCCAGCCAGCACGTTACCGGCTTTCGTCATCTGCCGCGCCAGGACGGTCTCCTCAACGGCCGCATCGAACAGTTCGAATTCTACGTCAGCAGCAATGGCACCGACTGGGGCTCGCCCGTTGCCGCCGGCACGTTCGCCAACACGCCCGCCGAAAGCACGGTGCCGTCGACTCCGAAACAGGGCCGCTACCTTCGTCTGCGCGCCCTGAGTGGCTATGACTCCTACGGCTTCGCCACCTCGCTCGCCGAGTTGAATGCGCTCACCGACAACCAGGCGCCGAACGGCAGCATCTCGTCTCCCTCGTCCACCGTCACGATCAACGCCGGTCAAACTGTCGCCTTCAACGGCAGCGGCACAGACCCCGACGGGCATCTCCCGCTCTCGTATCACTGGTCGTTCGGTTCCGGCTCCGGGATTGCCGACAGCACGGCGCAAGACCCCGGCGCACGTCAGTTCAACACGCCCGGCACCCACACGGTCCGCCTCACCGTCACGGATGCTCTCGGCCAGGCCGACCCAACGGCGGCGACGTGCACGGTGGTCGTGCAGAGCGGCGTGCCGGAATACCTGATCCCGCGCACCGGCTGGTCCATCGCGTTTGTCGACAGCCAGGAGTCGAAGAGCGGCTCGTGGGGCCCCGCCACGCCAGCCACGAGCGCGATCGACGGCAACGTATCCACTTTCTGGCACACCGAGTGGTTCAACGTGCAGCGCCCGTTTCCTCATGAGATTCAAATCGATCTCGGCGTTCCTTACCATCTCACCGGCTTCCGGCACCTTCCGCGACAGGACGGATCGCTCAACGGCCGCATCGCTCAATTCGAATTTTACGTCAGCGCCGACGGCGTAAACTGGGGCACGCCCACCGCCAGCGGCACGCTTGCCAACACCGCCGCGCAATCCCAGGTGCCCGCCACGCCCAAGCAGGGTCGCTACGTTCGCTTCCGCGCGCTGAGCACCTACGACAGCTACGGCTTCGCCGCTTCGTTGGCCGAGTTCAACCTCGTGACCGATAACCAGGCGCCGGAGGGCGCGATCGCCACGCCTGCTGCCAACACCACCATCAACGCCGGGCAAACCGTCACGTTTGCCGCCAGCGGTTCGGATCCCGATAACCACACGCCGCTCAGCTATCTGTGGACCTTTGGCGAGGGATCCGGCGTTCCCAACAGCAACCTGCAAAACCCCGGCGCCATCCCGTTCGACGTTCCGGGCACCTACACCGTTCGCCTCGTGGTGACCGACGCGCTGGGCCAGACGGATCCGACTCCCGCGACGCGCACCATCACGGTTTCGAATTCCACGCCCGTATTCACGATCCCGACACAAGGCTGGTCCATCGCCTTCGTCGACAGCCAGGAAATGAAAAGCGGCTCGTGGGGTCCGGCGACACCCGCGACGAGCGCGATCGACGGAAATCCCTCCACGTTCTGGCACACCGAATGGTTCGCATCGCAACCGTCCTTCCCGCACGAGATTCAAATCGATCTCGGCGTGCCGTTCCGAATCGCAGGCCTCCGCCATCTCCCGCGCCAGGACGGCAACCTCGCCGGCCGCATCGCGGGCTTCGAACTCTACGTCAGTGCGGATGGACTAAACTGGGGATCACCCGTCGCCACCGGCACCCTGGCCAACGTGGCCACCGAGACCACCGTTTTCACGATGCCCAAAACCGGCCGCTACGTTCGCTTCCGCGCTTTGGGCAACTACGACAGCTACGGTTTCGCCGCGTCGCTCGCCGAGTTCAACCTGCTCACCGACAATCGACCGCCGGAAAGTAGCATCACGACGCCAGCCGACTCCATGACCATCGCCGCCGGCGAAAGCGTCACCTTCACCGGGACCGGCTCCGACCCCGACGGCCACGCGCCCATCGCTTATCACTGGTCATTCGGCACCGCGTCCGGTGTGCCCGATAGCACGGCGCAGAACCCCGGAACCCTCCAGTTCAACACGCCGGGCACGTTCATTGTCCGCCTCACGGCCACCGATTCCCTGGAGCAAGCCGACCCGAGTCCCGCCACACGCACGATCACCGTCCTCAACGCCGGTCCCACGGTCATTCCGCGAACGGGCTGGTCGATCGCTTTCGTCGATAGCCAGGAAACCACTCAGGTCTCGTTTGCCGGCACGGGACACGCCACCCGGGCCATCGATGGGAATATCTACACCATGTGGCACACCCGGTATAAAACCGCCCAGCCTCCCCCGCCGCACGAGCTCCGCATCGACCTCGGCGCCGTCCGCACGCTCGCAGGTTTTCGCCACCTTCCCGGACAGGACGCCAACCAGAACAACCGGATCGCCGAATTCGAATTCTACGTCTCCCTCGACGGAACCACGTGGGGTTCACCGGTCGCCACCGGCCGCTTTCCCAACACCCAGGAGGAAACGGAAGTTCTCTTCCCCCCCGTAAACGGCCGCTTCGTTCGCCTCCGTGCCCTCAACAATCAGCACGGCAGTCTCTTCAGCGCGATCGCGGAGTTCAACGTCCTGCAAGCCAGCACCGCGCCCAACTCCGCTCCGGACGCCGTGATCTCCTCTCCCGTATCCGCCATCACCATACCCGCGGGTGCCGTCGTCGACTTCGCGGGCTCTGCGACCGACCCCGAAAGCCAGCCGCTGTCCTATCGCTGGACGTTTGGCCCCGGATCCAGCATCGCCGACTCGCGCCTCCAGAATCCGGGCCTCGTGCGCTTCAATTTCCCCGGCACCTACGTGGTCACGCTCCACGCCACCGACAACAAGGGTCTCGTCGACGCCACTCCCGCCACCCGCACGATCACGGTCGAAGGTTGGCAACCACTTTCTCGCACCGGCTGGTCGCTGCACTACACCGACTCCGAGGAACTCAACAGCGGAGCGTGGGGACCAGCCACTCCTGCGACCAACGCCTTCGACGGCAATCCGGCCACGTTCTGGCACACCGAGTGGTTCTCGACAATCGCACCGTTGCCGCACGAGCTGCAGATCAACCTCGGAACCGCCCACGAGATCGCCGGCTTCACTTACCTGCCCCGACAAGACGGTGTGGCCAACGGCAAGATCACGAATTTCGAATTCTATCTCAGCGCCGATGGCGTGAACTGGGGCGCACCCGTGGCCGCAGGCGTTTTCCCCAATTCCTCGGCGATACAACAAGTCACGTTTTCCAAACAGGCCGCGCACTACATTCGTCTTCGCGCTCTCGGAGAGGTGAACGGTCAGGCCGCCACCGCCGTCGCCGAACTCGGCGCCCTGCTCCCGCCGACGACCACGCCATCAGTCCGTCTCATTTCGCCGCACTCTGGACACCTGCAAACCTCACCGAGCCTCACCGCACGTGCCGACGCGAACGTCCAGCCAGGCCAGGGCGTCCGTTTCATCCTCAACGGCACCGGCAGCGTCGACGACTACGCCGCCCCTTACGCAGCGACGTTCAACGGCCTCGCCAACGACGGCAACCAGCTCGAGGTCCACATCATCGACGCGTCCGGCAACATCGTCCCCGGCATCGCCCGCTACGACCGCGCCAGTCAGATCGGCATCGGCGACTATATCGTGGCGCTCGGCGATAGCATCACCTACGGATTTGGCGACGACGTCACGCTCGACAACACGTCCGCCGACGGCCGCAACTCGTCCGCCGGTTACACCCCCATCCTTGCCGGCGCTCTCACCGCCGCACGCGGCCGACCGGTTGCCATTTTCAACGAAGGCATCGGCGGCGAAAATTCTGCGCAAGCCGCCGCTCGCATCTGGACCGTCGTGCAAAAACACCCCGACGCGCAGCAATTCCTCATCATGTATGGAACGAACGACGCCTTCGTTCCCCGTCCCAGCGGCCTCGGACTTAATCCCGGCGATCCCGGCTACGCCGGTAGCTTCAAGGACTACATGCAGCAGATCATCGACGTCGTGATGGCCGCCGGCAAATCTCCCGCACTCGCCCTGCCGCCACCGATCGAGCCCGTCGGCAGCAGCAACGACCTTCGCGTCCAGCAATACCACCAAGTCATCGCCGAACTCGTCGCCGATCCGTCCAACGAGATCACCGTCCCGCCGCCGGATCTGCACACCTACTTCTCCACGCGCATTCCGACTCACTACATCCCGGACGCCATCCATCCCAACGGCCTCGGCTACCAAAGCATCGCCGACCTCTGGCTCAACGCCCTCGAGTAAACTGCGCCGCCAATGTTCTCGACTCCCCTAGCCCTTATCATCTTCCGCCGGCCCGAATTTACGCGCCGCGTCGCGGAGATCGTCGCCGCTCTTGATCCGAAAACGTTGTTCGTGATTGCCGACGGTCCTCGCGCCAATCGTCCGGACGAAGCCGCGCTTTGCGCCGAGGCCCGCGCCGTCATCGATGAGTTCAAATGGAGCGGCACCGTCATCAAACACTACTCCCAGGTTAACCTCGGATGCGGGCGTCGCCCAGCGAGCGGGATCGACTGGGTTTTCAGCCAGGTCGAGGAAGCGATCATCCTCGAAGACGACTGCGTGCCGCATCCTTCGTTCTTTCCCTACTGTGAGGAAATGCTCGCCCGCTACCGCGACGACGAACGCGTCATGCACATCGCCGGCACCACCTTTCGCCGCGAACCGCTCCCCATCGCTTACAGCTACACGTTTTCTCAAATGAACGCCGCCTGGGGTTGGGCCACGTGGCGCCGCGCCTGGAAACATTTCGATTTCAACGTCAGGCTCTGGCCCGAACTTCGCGGCACGTCCTGGCTGTCCGAAGTCCTGCCCGACGCCCGCGTCGAAAAATTCTGGGCCGACAGCTTCGATCGCGCCTATGCGCCGCAAGGCAGCCTCAGCTACTGGGATCACCAATGGGCCTTCGCCGTCTGGGCCAACCACGGTCTCGCCGTCGTGCCGCGTCGAAATCTCGTCACAAACATCGGCTGCAATCGCGACGGCACTCACTGCGCAAACGAAAACGACATCATGGCCAACATCCCTGCTCATGAAATGGGGTTCCCGCTGCGCCATCCGCCGACCGTTCTGCATAATCGCAGCCTCGACCGCGAATTCGTCCGCGACGTCATCGCCCCGCGCCTCTTTCCTCCGTCTCCTCCGCTGGCGTCTCGAATCCGCCAACGCCTCCGCCGAACCCTGCGCCGTGCCAAATCGCTTCTCGGCCTGGGCGTCGCCTCGCCCGTCCTTACACCGTCGACCAGCGCGAAATGATCGCCGCGCGCGCCGGCACGCCGCCACGCGCGCGCGCGAGCGGCCCCATCGGCACTCCGCGTTCACCGACCTCCGCTCTCGTCGCAGCACCCGCGCTGCACCTCGCATCTTCCCATGCCTCGCCGCACCGCCCTCGTCTGGCGCCGCTTCTGGATTCGGCTTTCGCGTCCGCGCGGTCTGGGCCGAATCGCCACGCGTCTCGCCCGTATTGGCGTTCCGCCGTATCACGGAGGGACATTCCTGGCGCATCTCCACGTGCGCGGATTCATCGCTCCGACTGCACATCTAGTTCATCCGCAAATCTCGTTCGGAAAATATGTTTATGTCGGCGACCGCGTAAACACGTTCGCCGACCACGATCAGGGCGAAATCCATTTTCACCATCGCGTCGAAATTTACGGCGACTGCTTTCTCCGCACCGGTCCCGGCGGACGCATCGAGATCGGTGAGGGCACTCACGTTCAGCCGGGCTGCTACTTCGTGTCGTGGCGCGCGCCCATCCTGATCGGTCGCAAAGTGGAGATCGCGCCTGGTTGCGCTTTCTTCTCCAGCACCCACGGGACCGAGCCGGGACAACTCGTCATGGAGCAACCGATCTCTGCGAAAGGCCCCATCGTGGTGGGCGACGGCGCGTGGCTCGGCCACCGCGTCACCGTGCTCACCGGCGTGCGCATCGGCGCCGGCGCCGTGATCGGCGCGGGCTCCGTCGTCACGCGCGATGTGCCCGACAACGCCATCGTGGGTGGCATCCCCGCTCGCGTGATCGGCCACCGCACCACGACCGACCTGCCTTCCCCCGCCCTTCATTCGATCCCGAGCTGACAACCTCCTCCACACCATGAAAACCGTGATCCTCGCGGGTGGCTACGGCACCCGCATCTCCGAAGAAAGTGCCACCCGCCCGAAGCCGATGGTCGAAATCGGCGGCCTGCCAATCCTGTGGCACATCATGAAAATCTACGGCCACTACGGGCTGAACGATTTCGTGATCTGCCTCGGCTACAAGGGCTACGTCATCAAGGAATTTTTCGCCAACTACTTCCTCAAGCAATGCGACGTCCGCATGGACCTGCGGGCCAACCGCATGGAGTTCCTCAGCAACGGAGTGGAGCCTTGGCGCATCACGCTTGTGGATACCGGCGAGAAAAACATGACCGGTGGGCGTCTTCGCCGCGTCCGCGAGCACGTCGGCGACGAGACCTTCTGCATGACCTACGGCGATGGTGTCACCGATCTCGATATCCCCGCCACGATCGAGTTTCACCGCGCCCACGGCAAACTCGCCACCGTCACCGCCATCCAGCCACCCGGCCGTTTCGGCGCTTTCGCGCTAAGCCAGTCGGAAACCAAGATCGAAAGCTTCCGCGAAAAGCCCATCGGCGACGGCGCGTGGGTCAACGGCGGCTTCTTCGTCCTCGAGCCGGGCGTCATCGATTACATCGAAGACGACATGACCACGTTCGAGCAGCAACCCATGCAGAACCTCGCGCGCGACGGCCAGCTCCACGCCTATAAACACGCCGGCTTCTGGCAGTCGATGGATACGCTGCGCGACAAGATGTATCTCGAAAACCTCTGGGCGAGCGGCGACGCCCGCTGGAAGGTATGGGACCGCCATCTCGCGAGTCTCGCCGGCTGAACGTTGAAATATTCCCACCCATGACTCCCACATTCTGGCAGGGCAAAAAGGTCTTCATCACCGGCCACACCGGTTTCAAAGGCAGCTGGCTCACGATCTGGCTGCAACGCCTCGGCGCCGAGATCGTCGGCTTCGCTCTCCCTCCGACGACCGAACCCTCGATGTTCAAGCTCACCCGCGCCAGCGAAGGGATCACGTCGATCGAAGGAGATGTTCGCGATCTCGCGAAGCTCCAGGCCGCGCTTCACGAGCATCGCCCCGAAGTCGTGATCCACATGGCCGCACAGGCGTTGGTGAAAACCGCCTACGCCGATCCTGTCACGACCTACACCACGAACGTCGTCGGCACGCTGAATATCCTCGAGGCCGTTCGGCACACGCCGTCCGTCCGCGTCGCCGTCTGCATTACCAGCGACAAGTGCTATCAAAACGACGAGTGGGTCTGGGGCTATCGTGAGAACGATCGCATGGGCGGTCACGATCCCTATTCGAGCAGCAAGGGCTGCGCCGAGCTCCTCATCTCGGCGTATCGTGACTCCTATTTTCCTCCGGACAAAATCGCTCAACACGGCGTCGCGCTCGCCAGCACGCGCGCGGGCAATGTGATCGGCGGCGGCGACTGGTCCAGGGACCGCCTCGTGCCGGACACCATGAGCGCCATCATGTCCGGCAAATCCGTCCTCATCCGCCGCCCGGGCGCCGTGCGCCCCTGGCAGTTCGTCCTTGAACCTCTGCGCGGCTATCTCGACCTCGCCGAGCGCCTTCACCAGGAGCCCGCGCGCTTCGCCGGCGCGTGGAATTTCGGTCCCGACATCGAACAGATCAAACCGGTGCAATGGATCACCGACTACCTCACCCGCCGCTGGGGCGACAACGCCAGCTGGCTGCTCGACGGCGCCACGCACCCGCACGAGGACCATTTCCTCCGCCTCGATTGCACGAAGGCCAAGAGCATCCTCGGTTGGAAACCGGCGATGGATCTGCCGACCGTCCTCGACTGGATCGTCGAGTGGTATCGGACGTATCACAACCGTGGAGACCTCCGCACCATCACGGAGGCGCAAATCGAGCGCTACGAGTCTCTCGCCCTTTCCCCGGCTACACCCGGGCACGATCAATCCCGCGTCTCTGTCCTTCCCGCGCCTGCTTTCGATGCCCTCCCTGCCTCGCGCAACGGCTCCGACGGCCAGCGCCTGCTTGCGAGCTGACCTTTCTCACCCCCATCAGCCGGCGCTCGTCGCCGTTCTCCCCCTCCTGCGTCATGACGTTTCACTCCACGCCCATCGCCGGCGCCTTTCTCATCGAGCTCACCCGCCGCGAAGACGTCCGCGGCTCGTTCGCCCGCGTCTGGTCCGCCGCCGCCCTTCGCGAAAAAGGTCTGTTGGCCGAAATCGTCGAGATGAACGCCTCCCGCACCCGAAAACGCGGCACCATCCGCGGTCTTCACTACCAGGTTGCCCCGCACGCCGAAGCCAAGTTCGTCCGCTGCACCCGCGGTGCGATCTATGACGTGATCCTCGACCTTCGGATCGATTCACCCACTTACCGGCGCTGGGCGGCTTTCGATCTTCGCGAATCCGCCGATCGCACGCTCTACATTCCGCCCGGGTGTGCGCACGGATTCCAGACCATGGAAGACGATACCGAAATGACCTACGCCGTCTCCGCCACGTATCATCCCGAATGCGAGCGCGGCGTTCGCTGGAACGACCCGGCGTTCGGCATCACCTGGCCGATTTCTGACGTAACGCTCTCGGACAAAGACGCCCACCTCCCGCTTCTCGGAGTTTCGTCCGAACGTATCGACGAACTGGTGACGTCCTGAACCCCGCCTGCCCCGTCCCCGTTATGTCTCGTATTCTTGTGACCGGCGCCATCGGTTTGATCGGGCGGCAACTCCTGCCTCGCCTTCACAAGGCCGGCTACGAGGTCCACGCCATTGTTAACCGCACGGATCCTCCCGACGACGTGCGGCCTTTCGCGACCTGGCACTCCGCCAACCTCCTCAGCGCCAACTCCTGCAGTGCCGTCGTTCGCCAGGTGTCCGCCGAACACCTGCTGCATCTCGCCTGGCCCGCGCTCGTCGACTCTCTCAACAGCGGAATTCATCACGCGTTTCTCGACGCCAGCCGTTCCTTTCTGCGCGAATTTTATCTCGCCGGCGGGACGCGGGCCGTCGTCGCCGGCACATGTTTCGAATACGATTGGAGCGAGGGACTCTGTGTCGAAGACCGCACCCCGATCGCACCGTCGACGATCTATGGCGCGAGCAAGGATCAGCTGCGCCAATACCTCGCCACGCTCGCCGACGAAATGTCCCGCAGCTGGGCATGGGGCCGCGTCTTCTTCGTCTATGGTCCTCACCAATCCCCCACCCGCTTCGTTCCAAGCGTGATCCAGGGTCTGATCGAACAGCGACCGGTGCCATGCACCGCAGGGTATCAGATCCGCGACTACCTCCACGCGTTCGACGTCGCCGGCGCTCTGATCCACCTTCTGGAAAGCGGCTACAACGGCGCGTGCAACATCGGTTCGGGCGAGGCCATGTCGCTGCGCGAGATCGCCGGCCAGATCGCCGAGTGCACCGGCGGCAGCGAACTGTTGCAGTTCGGCGCCCGCCCAACTCCGAAGGGCGAACCGCCCGTCATTCTCGCCGACGTCCATTGCCTTCAAAACACCCTTGCCTGGTCGCCTCGCTACACGCTCGCCGAGGGACTCGCGCATACCGTCGCCGCTTACCGGCAGGAAAAACGCGAAGCATCTCTCGTCTGAATTTTATCCATGCCACAAATCTCGATCCTTGGCGCCGGCATGGCCGGCTTCGGCGCCGCCCACCGCCTCTCCGCCGCCGGACTCCAGCCGCACATCTTCGACCGCCACAGCTATCACGGCGGCCACGCAGCTTCTTTCAAACATCCGGGCGGCTGGATTTTCGACGACGGTCCGCACCTGTCCTTCACCAAAAACGATCGCATCCGCGACCTGTTCGCCGAAAGCGTCGGCCAACGCTTCGAACAAATCCCGGTTCAAGCCAACAACTACTGGCGCGGCCACTGGATCAAGCACCCCGCGCAGTGCAACCTCCACGGCCTGCCCCCCGAGCTGCTCGTCAAGGTCATCAGCGACTTCGTCCAGGCCAGCACCGCGCCCGACTCGACTATTCGGACCTACGCCGACTGGTTGTATGCGAGCTTCGGCCGCACGTTCGCGGAAACGTTTCCGATGCAATACGGCCGGAAATTCCACACGACAACGGCCGACAACATGTCCACCGACTGGCTCGGCCCGCGCCTTTATCGTCCCACGCTCGAGGAGGTCCTGCGCGGCGCGCTTTCTCCGCTCACCGCTGACGTGCACTACATCACGCAATGCCGTTATCCGACGCATGGCGGCTTTGTCTCCTACCTCGATCGCTTTCTTCCCTGCGCCGAAACCCACCTCGGCCACGAAGTCGTCAAAATCGACGTCGCGGAAAGAACCCTTTCCTTCGCGAATGGCGCCCATGTCGCCTACGACGCACTCGTCTCCTCCCTTCCGCTCCCCGTCCTCATAAAGCTGATACCGGAGGCTCCGACCGCCGTAGCGGAGGCCGCCAGCCGGCTGGCGTGGACCGGCGTTCTGCTCGTCAACCTCGGCATCGATCGGGCCGATCTTTCGAAGGCCCACTGGAGCTACTTCTACGACGACGACATCGTCTTCAGCCGGCTCAGTTACCCGCACATGCAAAGCCCGAACACCGTTCCTCCGGGCTGCGGCAGTTTTCAGGCCGAGATTTATTTCTCCCAGAAATACAAACCGCTCGAGTCCGCTCCGGAGTCCTACATCCCGCGCGTGATTGCAGATCTCAAACGCTGCGGCCTCCTGAAGGACTCGGATCGCATCCTCTTCTCCCAGGCGTCCGTGGCGCCATTCGCTCAGGTGATCTTCGACTTGGAACGAGCGGCAGCCCTCGAGATCGTCCGCGGATATCTCGACGAGGTCGGCATCGCGACGTGCGGCCGCTACGGCGAGTGGGGCTATCTGTGGACGGATGAGTCATTCCTCAGTGGCGAACGCGCCGCCGAGCGAACTCTCGCCCGCCTCGGCGCGCGGGACCTGTCGTCCTCCACTGCCGCCGCCTGAGGTTCGCCCGACTTCCTTCAACCTTCCTTCCGCCATGCTCCGCGCGCTCCACCGCCTCTTCCTTCGGCCCTACCGTCGCCCTCGTCTGCCGTCCAAACGCGTTGCAATTCTCATTCCTCTGTCGACCCGTTCGGAGCTCACGCCCGACGAGCGAATTTCGCTCAACCATCTCGAACACCACCTCGGACGCTACGATCGCTTCTTCCTCGCGCCCGACGGCCTTCCGCTCGAATTCCCCGAACGCCAGGTGAAACGTTTCTCCCGGAAGTTCTTTGGTTCGGTCGGCGCGCACACCCGGTTTTTGTATTGGCCCGGCCTCTACGAGGCGTTCCTCGATTACGACTTCGTTTTCTTCTACCACCTCGACGCGCTCGCGTTTTCCGACGAGCTCGAGCGTTGGTGCGACGCCGGCCTCGATTATATCGGTCCGCCCTGGCTCAAATGTTCCGATACGCCCTGGGTCACTCATCCGCGCGTCGGCAATTGCGGCTTCTGCCTCATGCGCGTGGAGTCCGCCCTCAAGACCTTGCGCAACCGCTACCGCACCTCGCCCAGCATGCTCTGGCTCGATCTGTTCACGCGCAATTGCGACCGACTCGGTCCTGTCATCGATCTGCTGCGCTGGCTCCAACCTCGCTTTCCCGTCTCGAAACTCGTGAACCGTCCGCTCGAAGAGTTGGACAAGATGCAGAATCCCGGACCGCACAACGTGAACACCGACATCTTCTGGTCCGATCGGGCGGTTCGCTATCTGCCGGAATTCAAAGTCGCCTCATTTGAAGAAGGCCTGAAGTTCGGCTTCGAAGCCGCCCCACGCACCTGCCTCGAACTCAACGGCGGCCGGATGCCATTCGGCTGCCACGCCTGGCCCCGCTACGATCGCAAATTCTGGGAGCCGTTCCTCATCGATTCTCCATCGGCCACGCCCGCCGTTTGATTCACCCCGCGCCCCATTCCGCGATGATCCCGCCGCGCCTCGAAGAGCTTCCGCCGCCGCCCGCCGGCCGCACCGGCTGGCCGTGGACCGACGCGTCGCCACGGTGCCCCGCGGTTACGCTGGACGGCCGAAGCTGGCCGCGGATCGCCATCGCCACACCGAGCTACAACCAGGGCGCTTACCTCGAGGAGACGATCCGCTCCGTCCTCCTCCAGGGCTATCCAAATCTCGAATACCACATCATCGACGGTGGCAGCACCGACAAGTCCGTTTCCATCATTCGCAAATATCAGCCGTGGCTCGCCAGCTGGACCAGCCAGCGCGACGATGGCCAGTCCGACGCGATCAACCAGGGTTTCGCGCGCAGCACCGGCGAGATTTTCAACTGGCTTTGCAGCGATGACCTCCTCGAGCCCGCCGCGCTTCGCCTAGTCGGCGAGGCCTTCTCGCAACCGCCCCGCTGCGACGTGGTCGTCGGCGACTGCCTCTGCCTCGATGAGCAGAATCCCGCCCGCACCGGCATCCGGCCGTCCAACGTTGAACGACTGAAACGATCGCCATTCGCCGCCGCGATCTGGCAACCGAGCTGTTTCTTCCGCCGCGAATTGGTCGCCCGCTCCCGTCTCGTGCTCGACGAACTGCACTACTGCATGGATCGCGAGCTCTGGTGCTATCTCCATCAGCGCGGGGCCATCTGGAAGCATCTTCCCGTCAGCCTCAGCATCAACCGCTTCACCGGCACCAACAAGTCGCTCACCGGTAAACGGAAAATCATCGCCGAAATCGACCTGCTGTATCGTCACTACGTCCGCGAACGCCTCCCGCTGACCGCCTGGCTGCGTTACGTCTGGCTCCCGCTCGTTCGCGTGCAAAAGCGCCACCCATCGCCCATTCTCCGCGCCAGCTCGCAGGTTCTCTCCTCCTCCGTGTCGCTCCTGCTGCGGACCCTTTACCCCGTCGACCGGCTGAAGCTGCTCCGCGCCGAATACTACGGCTACGAAATGTGGTGAGCGGCGCGCTCACGCTCGATCGCGGCAGCGCGTCGTCGCCGGCATTTATTTCCATGTCGTCAACCCAAACCTTCCGCTTCGGTTTCGTCTCCACCATGAACGGCATGCCGTGGGGCGGCAGCGAGCAGTTGTGGAGCGATGCCGCTCTCCGCTTGCGGGAGCATGGCCATGAAGTGGTCGCTTCCGTCTTCCGCTGGCCGTCGCGCCCGCCGCGTTTGGACGATCTCGCGCACGCCGGCGTGCAACTCGCCTATCGCCCGCTGCGGCCGAATCTGCGCGATCGGGTGGCCCTCAAGCTCGCGAAACGAATTCCTCGCTTTCGCGACTTCTCGCACACGGCCTGGCTCAGGCGACACGCGCCCGACCTCCTCGTCATCTCTCAAGGAGGCCCGTGGGACGGTGTCCCGTGGATGACGCTCTGCCGCGCCTTGGACATCCCCTACTGTTCGGTCATTCAGGCCAACAGCGAACTGTGGTGGCCCCTTGATTCGCGCCTGCCCGAGATCCGCGCCGGCCTTCTCGGCGCCCGGCGCGTGTTCTTCGTATCCCAGGCAAACCGTCGCTTGATGGAGTTGCAGTGCGGCATGGCCTTGCCCAACGCCGAGGTGGTCGCAAACCCCTGCAAAGTCGATCGCAGCGCCGCCGTGGACTGGCCGCAGTCGCACGACCCGCTTCGCTTCGCATGCGTCGGCCGCATGGCGCCCAGCGCCAAAGGCCAGGACGTCCTGTTCGAAGTGCTCGCTCAGGAGAAGTGGCGGAGACGTCGCGTCGAGCTCCACCTCTACGGCAGCGGACCCTCCGAGTCGTCGCTTGGCGCGCTGGCCTTGTTTCTCCGCCTCCCCAACGTGTTTTGCCACGGACACGTTTCCGATGTTCGCGCGATCTGGTCCGCGAATCACGCGCTCGTGCTCCCGTCCCGCTTCGAAGGCCTGCCCCTCACCATCGTCGAAGCGATGCTCTGTGCCCGCCCGGTGATCACGACGGACGTCGCCGGAAACACCGAGGTCGTGACGGATAACGTCGATGGCTTCGTCGCCGGCGCAGCGACGGTCCCGTTGCTCGACGAAGCCATGGAACGTGCCTGGACCCGCCGCTCCGATTGGCACGCCATGGGACTGCGCGCGCGCGCCGCGGCGCTCGCCAGCACGCCGCCGGACGCCACCGGAGAGTTCGAACGCACACTGGTCGATCTTGCTACGCTGACGCGCGCACCCGCCGGTCACGAAGCGCACATTGTTTCTCGAATCGCCCCTCCCCTTTTCGTCCAGCCCAACGATTCCCTTCATCGGTGAAACTATCGATCATCATCGCCACCAAGGACCGCGCGCCCTTCCTGCACGAAACGCTCGACGCGCTCCGCTCCGTCGTCGTCCCCGCAGGGCTCGAAGCCTCTTTGCTGATCGTCGACAATGCCTCCAGCGACCACACGGCGGAGGTCGTCCGCTCGGCCCAACTGTCGCAGCTGAAGGTCGAATACCGTCGCGAAACCGCCTCCGGAAAATGTCACGCGCTCAACCACGCGCTCGCCGAGACCGACGGCGAATTGATTCTGTTCACGGACGACGACGTTCGTCCGCGGTCCAATTGGATCGCCGGCATGACCCAGCCTTTGATCGATCACGGCCCCTGTGCGGTGGCCGGCGGCGTCGTAATCGCGCCACATCTTTTGCGGTCCTGGATGACGCCGCTTCACCGCTCCTGGCTTGCGGCCACCGACTGGCTCGACGCGCAGAGCCCCCGGGGGATGGTGGGCGCGAACATGGCCTTTTCCCGCGACGTCCTCCGTCGCGTGCCCGCCTTCGATATCGAGCTCGGCCCCGGAGCATTGGGTTTTGGCGATGAGCAACTGTTCGCCTCGCAACTCCTCGAAGCCGGGTATCGCCTCGTGGGACGCACGGACGTGTCCGTCGAGCATCATTTCGAACCCAGCCGCCTGCTCCGGTCTTCCTGGCTTCAGGCCGCCCGCAAGCGCGGCCGCGCCCAAGCGTATTGCGGCCATCACTGGGAACACTGGACCAGCCGCTGGGCCCGTCCGCGCCGGATTCTCGCGGCGGCGCGTCTCGCACTTTTTCGCGCAACGCACCCCGCCCGCCCCGACGACGAGGGCTGCTCCGAACGCGAACTCAATCTCGAGTTCGAACATGCCTTGTATTGCGCGCACCTTCGCGAGCGCCAGCGCCTGCGCAACTACAGCTATCGCGGCCTCGTTAAACGCGTCGCCGAACCTGCGCCCCTGCTTCGCCTCGACTGTCTCGCCCCCGCCAACCAATGAGCACGAACCTCACTCCTGCCGTGGCGCGCTTTCCCCTCCAAACCGCCGCTTCCCACTCCGCCGAGACCGCCTCAGTGGCCTCCACCACCCTCGACGCGCATTTCGTTCCTCACTGGCCGCAGAATCCCTACCAGTCGGAACTCGCCCGACATCTGGCCGCCCGCGGCATTTCCGTTTCGAAAGAGAGTCGCCTGAAGCAGATTCTCGCCGCCGCCCGCCGCTCCGCTCGGGCTCCGGCCATCATCCACCTCCACGCGCTTCCTCCGTTCAGCTGGCACCCGCAACGACTGCTCCGTCTCCTCGCGTTTGCGTTTCGCCTTTTTCAACTGCGGCGCGCGGGCACGCGC
>JAEZAD010000332.1 GCA_023430565.1 Verrucomicrobiota bacterium | reverse complement strand
CCGGCTCCCCTCGCAAACCCGCCAGAAGTTAACTCGTTAACGTCCGCCCGCGCCCGCGAGCACGGGCAGCGTCTTTCCCTCGCGCCACTGCGGCTCGAGCATCAGCGATTGCTGCACCCGCGGCACGCCGCGCTGATTCTGATGAATCTGGGAAATCAGGAAATCCACCGCCGTCGTCGCCAGGTCGGGATCGGGGATCAACACGCCCGTATAGCGCTCTTGCGGCCGGACATTCAGGCAGGTGAACGCCACGTCCTCCGGCACACGGTAGCCGGAGTCCACCAGCCACTCGCAGGCCCGGCTGATGAACGACAGCACCACTTCAGGCCGATGCCGCTCGAACCACCGGATGAACGTGTCCCGATCGAGCGGATCGCAATCGACGAGAATCGGGATGCGCCGGTTCTTTGGCACCAGCGCCTCCTGTTGCGCCACGGAGGCGCCATGCCGGGTGTAATCGTCCTCGGCGATGGGATTGTGCCGAAACATCGCCGCACCGATCCGCTTGTAACCGCGCGAAATCACCTCGCTCCAGGCCAGGCGCGTCGCCGCGAACACGTCGTCCGTGACGACGTTGTAGACGAACCGCGCCCAGCCCAGCGAGCAGCACACGATTGTGAAACGTTCCCACGCGTGGTCTCGCAGGTAGTCCTCCACCAGGGCCGGCATGGAAGGGATGATGATCCCTCGCACGCCGCGGTTATACAGCACCTGCGCCGCCGAGGAACCCGACGCGTAATTCGCGAGATCGAAACTCTCGACCTTGTAACCGCTCTGCTCCGCGCGCCGCCGCGCCGCGTCGAGATGCCGGAGTTGCATCGCTCCGGTCGCCTTCGAATGCACGAGATACGCAAGATTCGCCCGATAGTCCGACGTGCGCCGGGCGAAGCGGCTTCGCGCCAGCTGCGCCAGACTGGGATCGGGCCGGTAACCCATTTTCTCCGCGAGCTGCATGATCTCCGCGCGCACTTTCTCGCTGATTCGCGGGTTGCCGCTCAGGGCGAGCGAGACGGTCGCATGGCTGCAGCCATACTTCTGCGCAACATCCCGCTGCGTGACGCGAAGCAAATTGCTCATCGGTGTAACCACCAAGACGTTTGAGCCACCGTGTCAATGTCGTGACGGTGATCGGCCTTCTTCGCCGAAGCTTTTCTCCATCCGGCGAGCTCCCCTCGTAGTGACTTTTTTGTGACGCAAGCTCTCTCCGCCTCCGGCCACGAAGCCCCGGCTTCATCCTCTCTCACCGCCGGGCTCCGGCCGCATCGCTTGCATTGCGAAGGCCGTCTCGCGCCCGGCGCGATCGACGTCCCGCATCCCGCTTTTTCGTGGCAACTCGCCGCCCCACCCGCCTCCCGCGGCGCCCGCCAGACTGCCTGTCATCTGCTGGTCGCGACGTCGCGCGAACGCCTCTCACCGTCCACGGCGGACCGGTGGGATTCCGGCGTCGTCGAGTCGGACTGCACCGCAATCCAATACAACGGCGCTGCTCTGCAGTCCTTGGAGCAATGTTACTGGGCCGTTCGCGTGCGAAATGAGAAGGGGGAGTGGTCGCACTGGGAAACGTCCGGCAGCTGGTCGATGGGTTTGCTCAACCCCGACGACGAATGGCGCGCCGCCTGGATTTATCTCCCGCCCTACACTCCTTCCGCCCCGCCTTCGCTGTTTGAGCCGCGCACCTCGCCGCCGCCGGACCCATGGTTTCGCCGGGAAATTCAGCTCGATGCCGTGCCGCGCCGCGCCGTCGCGTTGGTCGCGTCGGTCGGATTTCACGAGCTCCACGTCAACGGTCGCAAAGTAAGCGACCACGTCCTCGCGCCCAACGTTTGCGACGGCTCGACGCGCGCCTTCTACGTCCGCTACGACATCGAATCCTATCTCCGCCCGGGCCCGAACATGTTGGCGCTCTGGCTCGGCGCCGGCTGGTCTGTATATGCGCATTTTCAAAAACCAGACCGTCCCTCCCAGCCCCTCGTCAGCGCTCAGTTTTACTTCGATAACCACGCGGACACTGAACCGGTCGTCACCGATTCCAGCTGGCTCGCGCGTCCCAGTCCGAGCCGTCTGATCGGCACGTGGGAATTCCGCAATTTCGGCGGCGAATGTTACGACGCGACGGCCGAAGTCGAAGGCTGGGCCGAACCGGGCTCGTCCTCCACCGGCTGGGCCCCGGCCGCGACCGGCGCGTTTCGCCTGCCGATCTCCGCCGACCCCGCCGAGCCCAATCGCCGCCAGGTCGAACTCCGGCCGGCGGCGATCGTCGAATCGGAACCGGGCGTTTACCGGGTCGACTTCGGTCGCAACTTCGCGGGCTTTCTCGAGGTCGGCCTGACGGCGCCTCCCGGCTCGCGAATCGCGCTTGAATCGTCCGAAGCGGACGACCGCGCGATGACGTATTCCATTCGCAGCGAATACATCGTCGGCCCGTCCGGCCGCGGCGTTTTTCAAAACCGTTTCAACTACGCCGTCGGTCGCTGGCTGACGCTGCGAGGCTTGTCCGCCCCGCCCGACCCGACCGCGATTCGCGCCTGGTGCGTTCGCAACGACTATCGCGCCGCCGCCCGCTTCGAGTCTTCCGACCAGCGTTTGAACGCCATTGCCGCCACCACCTGCTGGACGTTCGAGAATCTCACGATCGGCGGCTTTGTCGCCGATTGCCCCCACCGCGAACGCATGGGTTACGGCGGCGACGGCCATAGCAGCCTCATCGCGGGTTTGTATCATTATCGCTTGGACGCGTTCTTCGATAAATGGAATCGCGACTGGCACGACGTGCAGGGACATCCGCCGGCCTGGTCGAGCATCCACGACCCGACGGCGGTCGAGCCGCCGCCATCGATGCATCCCGGCGAGATGCCCTACACGGCGCCCACTTACTGGGGCGGCGGGGGACCCGCCTGGAGCGGCTTTTGCGTGCACCTGCCCTGGCAGCATTACCGCTTCTATGGCGATCGCCGCATCCTCGAGCGCAGCCTGCCGGTCGTCACGCGCTGGCTGGATTTTCTCGAAACAAAGGTCTCCGACGGCCTGCTCAAACGCTGGGGCGGGAAATGGGATTTTCTCGGCGACTGGCTCATGCCGAACATGCCGCGCGGCGTAAACTCCGACCGACACGAAACGCTCTTCTTCAACAACTGCTATCGTGTCTGGAGCCTGGCCACCGCCACGAAGATGGCGCGCGTCCTCGGCGAAAATGACTTGGCCGAACGTTGGACGACCCAGGCGACCCGCGCCCGCGAAGCCATTCACGCCGCCTTCCACGAACCCGCCGCTAACGGCTACGCCGACAGTTCGCAGGTCTCACTCGCCGTCGCGCTGCTGGCGGGCATTCCTCCGGCATCGCTCCGGCCCGCCATCGAACAACGGCTCGACGACGAGATTCGCCGCGTGCGCCAAGGTCACATCGATGCCGGCATCACCGGCGGCGCGCTGCTTTTTCATTATCTGTTGGAAAACCGCCGCCACGATCTGCTCCACCTCCTCGTGAGCCAACCCGGGTATCCCGGTTGGTGGCACATGATCGATCGGGGCGCCACCACACTCTGGGAGACGTGGGAGGAACCGGCGGGCAATCTCTCAGGCCTGCACAGCTCCTTCCTCTACGTCGGCGGCTGGCCGATCGGCGGCGTGCTCGGCCTTTTGCCGGATGAAAATGCGCCGGGCTTCAAGAAGGTTCGGATCGTTCCGGGACCGACCGGCGACCCGGAGCTGACCTGGGCCCGCGGACATTTCGATTCGGTTCGCGGCCGTATCGCCGTGGCGTGGCGCTCGGACTCCGGCGTGTTCACCCTGGAAGTCGAACTGCCCCCGGGAATTGAGGCGGAGATCGCTCTTCCTACTGGCGAATCGCACGCGGCGACCGAGTCCGGCCGCCCGCTCCGCGAGATGTCGGACGTCGTCCTCCGCCACGAAGCCGCTTGCACGCTTGTGACGGTTCCCAGCGGCTCCTATCGCTTCCAGTGTCCCATCGGCTGTCTCCCGGCAGTTCCGACGTGATCCCCCCAACGGAAATCTCTTCCGTTTCGTCCGGCTGTTCCCACGTTACCCCATTTCATGTCCGCCCCTCTCCAGCACTTTCCTCCGGAAGGCGCCGCCAGCGACCGCGCCCTCGTCATTTTTCCGGGCGGCGGCTACTCGATCCTCGCGCCCCATGAGGGCGAGGGCTACGCGAAGCGATTCGCCCGCGCCGGCGTCGACTGTTACGTGGCGGCGTATCCACTCGCGTCGGACGGTTTTCGTCACCCCGCCATGATCCAGGCGGCACAGGCCGCCATTGCCGAGGTGCGCGCGCGACTCGACCCACCGGTTCGCCTCGGCGTCATGGGTTCGTCCGCCGGTGGACACCTTGCCGCCCACGCCCTGGTGGAATGGGAGCGCACGGAAAAACAGCATCGCCCGGACTTCGGCGTTCTTTGTTATCCCGTGGTCACGATGATGCCCCAACACCGCCACACCGGCTCGCGCGACAATCTGCTCGGCCCCGCGCCGGCGGAAACGTTGCTGGCGGAGGTTTCGATCGAGCAGCGCGTCACGCCGCGCACTCCGCCGTGTTTCATCTGGCACACCGTCGAGGACGCCACCGTGCCGGTGGAACACAGCTTCCTGCTCGCGTCAGCGCTCCGGCAGGCAGGCGTGCCGTTTGAATTGCACGCCTACGCGCGCGGCCGCCACGGGCTCGGGCTCGAAACGCCCTACGATTGGAGCGGCGACTGCCTGCGCTGGATGCGCGAGCTCGCCTGAGCGGCCGCGGCCGGAAGCATTCGCGCCCCCGACCTCGATGCGGATCGCCACTCAGCAGCCAAAAATTCCCTGGACCTGGGCCGTCGGCATGATGCTGCCGTGGACGACGCTCCACTACTCGGACCTCCTCAGTGGATCGCCCCTCACGTTCACGCTGCGCAAATTCGCCGACGAACCGGCGCTGATCGCGTTTCTCAGCAGCCTCAACATCGCCTTCAACTTCATGGTTGGCGCGGTCTCGAGCTATGTCAGCGACCGCATCTGGACCCGCTGGGGCCGCCGGCGGCCGTTTCTCATCGTTGGTTGGACCGGCTCCGCCCTGGTGGCGATCGCCATCCCCCTCGCACCCAACCTTTGGGTCCTGGGCGGGCTGATCGTGCTGTATCAGTTTTTCACCGACGTCGCGAAACCCTACGAACCCCTTTACAACGAGGTGGTGCCGCCCCCGCAACGCGGCCGCGCCGGCGTGTTGCGCAGCATTTCCACGACGATGACCGGTCTCGTGTTCAACGGCGTGCTGCTGATTCACTTCGACCGCAACTACGGCCACGTCGTCGAGGGCTGGTCCTTCCAGTTGCGCGGCGAGCACCTCATTTACTGGGCCGGTGCAGCGCTGACGCTCGTCACCACGCTGTTCGTCGCTTTCGGCGTGCGCGAACAGCCTCCACCCGGCGGCATCGTCCGGGAACGGTTTCGCTTCGTGGGCTTCTTTCGCGATGTCTTCGCCGATCGGCGCTGGTGGATGGTCTACGCGCTCTACGCGTGCCCCATGTTCTCGAGCGCCGCCGCCCGCGTGTTTGTCCCACTCGCCCTCACCGAACAGGTGGGGCTCACCAAGGCGCAGTTCGGATGGATCGAGACCATCACGATGGTGGCCAACCTCGCGCTTTTCGTGCCCCTCTCCGGCTACCTCGCCGACCGCTTTTCCCGGCTTCGGCTCATGCAGATCGGCATGCTCGGCGCCGCGGTGGTCAACGTCATGCTGTTCGCGCTGCTTCGCTTCGGACCGGAGGGCGTCGTTTCCATCCGCGTGGTCATGGCGGTCAGTCTTTTCGCCGGGATGGGGGGAGGTTTCATCGCGTTGAAATACCTGATCTGGGGGCCGCTGGTTTACGATTTCATCCCCAGCGATCGCTTCGGCACGGTCAGCGCCGGCTTCTCCTTCGTCGGCGGGATGGCCGGTTTTCTCATGATCAATCTCGGCGGGCTGTGGGTGCAGTTTTTCAGCACGTTTCTGGGCTCACGGTCCGGGACCGGCTTCGACTACAGCAGCATTTTTCTTTTCCAACTCCTGCTCTCGTTCGTCGCGGTCTGGTTCATCAACCGTTTCGCAAAAAGCGTCCGCGAGGGCCGCATTCAGGTCTATGGCGCAAAGGAACTCGAGGCCAACGCCCGCCGCGCGAGCTGAACCGCCCGCGCGAACTTGGACCCGGCCCGTGCGGCGTTTCGTGCTCGGCCTGCTCTGCCTCGCGGCGCTCGCGGCCAGCGCCGCGTCGAGCGACGAACACGTCACAGCGCTCGCCCGCGCCTTCGACGGACCCGCGCGCGACGCCCGCCTTCGCGTGTGGTGGCACTGGATCAACGGCAACGTCACCCGCGACGGCATCACCGCCGATCTCGAAGCCATGCACCGCGTCGGCATCGGCGGCTTCAATCTCTTCGTGGTCGAACAAGCCGTCCCGCGCGGTCCGGTTCGCTTCGGCTCGCCCGACTACTACGACCTGCTGCGCCACACGGCGGAAGAAGCCGACCGCCTCGGACTCGCGATGGAGATGACGCATTCGCCTGGTTATTCCGGAACGGGTGGCCCTTGGGTTCCGCCCGAGCTCGCCTCGCAAAAACTCGTGTGGACCTCCGCCGTGGTCGACGCTCCCGGCCCCGTCGTTCCCCAACCCGAAACCGTCGCCGGCCACTATCGCGACATCGCGCTGCTCGCGTTTCCGCTTCCCGCGTCACCGCCGCAACCGGTCGAACGCAACGTCCTCGCGCCCGAACCGAAACCCTATCCTCAACCGACCGCATCCGCGGTCGTGGCACCGAACGAAATCCTCGATCTCACCGACCGCCTCGCACCAAACGGCACCATCGACTGGACGCCGCCCGCCGGCCAATGGGTGGTTCTTCGGATCGGCCACACGCCCACCGGCATGTTGACCCATCCGGTTCCGACCGAAGCGCTCGGATTGGAATGCAACAAACTCGACCGCGCCGCCGTCGAACACGCATTCCTCCGCGGATTCCAACCCGTGCTCGATCGCCTCGGCCCCCTGGCCGGACGCGTTCTTTCCGGCACCCTGATCGACAGCTACGAATCCGGCGCGAACGACTGGTGTCCCGATTTTGCTGTCCAGTTCGAACGGCGCGCCGGTTATCCGCTCCAGCCGTGGCTGCCCGTCTTCGCCGGTTTCGCGGTCGGCGGCGCCGAGGAGTCGCGGCGGTTTCTCTGGGATTATCAAAAGGTCATCGCCGAGCTGTATGCGGAAAACTACTACGCATGGATGGACGAACTCGCCCGGCGCCACGGACTCGTCCTTCACGCCGAGGGCAATCACAGCGGCGGCTCCACCCTCACGTGCAACGGCGTCGTCGCCGGACCCATGAGGGAATTCTGGCGCGGCGGTCCCGGACATTCCGCCGTGGCGAACGAAGCAATCTCCGGCGCCCTCCTGCATCGCCGTCCCCGTGTCGCCGCCGAGGCGTTTTCACAGTTTCCGGATCAAGCCTGGCGGGTCGTCCCCGAAGATATGAAAGCCGGCACCGACCACGCGTTCGCCGGGGGCATCAACCGCCTCTACGTTCACCGCTTCGCTCATCAACCGTGGCTGCACGTCCGCCCCGGCATGACCATGGGCTATTGGGGCATGTGGTTCGACCGCACGCTCACCTGGTGGGAGCAAAGCGCCGGTTACAACGCCTACGTCGCCCGCGCGCAAAGCGTGTTGCAGCAGGGCGACACCGTCGTCGACGCGTTGCTCTGGATCGGCGAAGGCCTCCCGGACGACTGGAACCGCGTCCGCAATACCCCGTCGATCTCCGACCTGCGTCAGCGCTCCACTCACCGCCTCGCGCTGTTGAACGGCGACGCCCTGCGCGGCCCCGTGACCATCGGGCCCGGCGGTCTCCACCTGCCATCCGGTCAGCGTATTCAACTTCTGGTGATCGCGCCCGGCGCCGACTTCACGCTGCGTTCGCTCGAGCAGCTTCAGGCCGCGGTGGAACAGGGTTTGACGCTGGTCGGCCTGCCGCCGACCACGACGGCCGGTGGTCCATCTTCGCCGGATTCCGTCGCCCGGTTCGACCGGATCGTGCGCGCGCTTTGGGGGGCCACCGACGAAACCGCTCCGTTGCGAAACGTGGGCCGGGGTCGTGTCGTCCATTCCGACTCCCCGGCCACGATTCTGGGATCGCTGCTGCCGCCGACCGTTCAACGCGAGAGCGGACCGGAACGCTTCGCATGGCTGCGGCGCCGCATGGGCCCAACGGACGTTTTCTTCGTCTCCGTCGCGTCGAACGAACCGACCGAGCTTCGACTTCGATTTTCAGTCGCCGGTGCGCGCCCGGAAATCTGGGATCCCGAAACGGGCGGACGCCGGCCGGCAGCGGTTTGGGATTTTGACGACAAACACACGCGCGTCACCCTGCCGCTGCGGCCGAACGGCTCCGCCTTCCTCGTCTTTCGATCCGGTTCGCTCGAACCGGATCCGATTGTTGCCGTGCGCCGCGACGGCCGCAGCGCGGCGGAGGCGTTGCGGATGGCCGACGACGGGGCACTGGAAATCAGGAGCCGCACGGGCGGCGACTTTCACTTGTCGCACGCCTCCGGTCGTTCCGCCGTCGTGTCGGTCGCGCCGCCGCCGACTGCGATCCGCGTTCAGGGCCCGTGGGAGGTCACTTTACCGAAAACTGTCCGGTCGCACGCCACCTCGTTCCCGGAGCTCGTCGACTGGTCAACGCATTCCGACGATCGTATCCGCTTCTTCTCCGGGACCGCCGAGTATGCCACCACGGTCGAAATCCCAGCGCACGCCCTCACCGCCGCGACGCGCATCCTGCTCGACCTCGGCCTCGTGAAGAACTTCGCCGAAGTCATCGTGAACGGCCGCCCTTTCCCCGTCCTCTGGCGCGCGCCCTGGCAGATCGATGTGACCGACGCAGTCCATGCCGGGCGCAACGAGCTTCGCATCCGAATCACGAATACGTGGGTCAACCGTCTCGTCGGCGACGAACACCTGCCGGAAGACACCACGTGGCGCCCGGTGAAAGCGCATGCGTCGGATCATCCCGTTTTCGCCGCTTCCGCCTGGCCGGCTTGGGTCACCGACGGCGGCTCGTCGCCTCACGGCCGCCAAACGTTTTCGGCCATGAAACTCGTCCACCGCGACACCCCGCTGCCACCGTCGGGGCTCCTCGGCCCCGTTCAGTTCGTGTTCGAATCCGTGCAGCCGATCCACTGAGGAGGAGGCACGAGAAGTCTTCGCGAAACGGCGGCTCTCGGGGGACGGTTCGCCCAACCCGAACTCCTACCCGCCCGCCTGCGGCATGGGTTGGTTCGCCGACGCGCCCCGCCACCAGTCCGCCTCCGTTTCGGGCGTTGGCGTCGACACTTTTCTCAAGGTGTTTCCTTCGAGCCACGGCGGCTTGATGTGCACGATGTGTTGCACGCTCGGAACCGACCATTGGTTTTCGTGCATTTGCGTGATGAGGAGATCGATCGCGGCGCGGGCCACGATCTCGCGTTCCATGCAAAACCCCGCCTCGGGCTTATCGGGAAAGGCGTGCAGGCTCACGAAGCCGACGTCCTCGGGAATCTTCACGCCTGCCTCTCGCAACCAAGCCGCCGGCGTCGGGACCAGCCCCAGGACCGCATCGGGACGATGTTGCTCAAACCACGCGAGAAAACCTTCCTTGTCGTCGGGATGGCACAGCAGAAACGGCACCCGCTCGTGCGTCGCGTCGAGTTCGCACTGCTCCGCATACGAGGCCCCGAGCCGCGTCTGGTCGTCGATGGCGACGGGCGTGTGCCGGCACAACGCCGCGCCGATCCGCCGATAACCGCGGGCCGCCAGCTCACGCCAGGCGCGCCGCGTGCATTCGAACATGTCCACCGTCACGATGTGAAACGGCGTGCGCAGCCAGCCGACCGAGCAGCACACGACCGTGAATTTTTCCCAGTCGAAGCCGTGGAAGTCCGCGTCGGCGTTGAACGGCATCGAAGGCAGCATGAGTCCGCGGATGCCGCGATGATAGAGCGCCCGGCTGGCGGCGGCGCCGCTCGGGTAATCCGCGAGGTCAAACTCCGTCAAGGTGTAGCCCCGCTCCTCCGCCCGTTCCTGCGCGGTCTTGAAATGCCGCCGCTGCAGGCGGTATTCGCCCCTCGTGCGCTCGACCAGATAGGCGATCGCCGCACCATGACCTTCCTCGCGCCGCATCCAGCGCTGTCGCGCCAATGCGGATACGACGGGGTCCGGCCGATAACCGAGCTGCAGCGCCGCCGCCTGGATGGCGCGCCGGGTTTCCTCCGCGATCTTCGGGCTCCCGCGCAGGGCGAGAGAGACGGTCGACTTGTCGTAACCGGTCCGGGCGGCGATGTCCCGGTGGGTAACACGCACACGGGGTGTCATGGGGCGGCAAACGCTGTGTCGCCCCAAAATCCCTGTCAACCGGCCGACCGCTCGCCTCACCCCGGAGTTAACGAAGAAACCGCCGCCGCGGGTCGATGCGGCGGCGGCGGGAATGAATCTAGCCTCGCCTAGAACGTGAACGTATTCGCGATGGACCAGCTGCGGCCTTCCCGAATGCGGAACATGCCGGGGCTTCCGTCCACCTGCGTGTTGAGCGGCACGAGCTCGTTTTTGCCGAACGCATTGTAGACGTTGAGCTGGATGCGCCAGTCGATCTTGTCCGTCAGTTTGCGCCGGTAGCTCAGCCACAGGTCGAAGGTGTGCTCGTCGTCCGTCTCGTAGGGCGAGTTCAAATCGAGCGTCGGATCGGCCTGTCCGGGAATCTGCAGATACGGAAAGCCGATCTTGCCGGCGGACACGAAGCGGTAGGCGCCGCCGAGGCCGACCCCGCGCAGGGCGCCTTCGGAAAACGAGTAATTCGTGATCGCGTTGGCGCGCCACTCGCGCACCTCCGGTTGCGGCTGACCGTTCAGCGCGCGCAGGTAGATCACGTTGCCGAGGAAACGCGACCAGTGGTTGTTGCGCACCGTCGTGCTGACCGCCGTGCCGGCCAGGTTCGGGCTGGTCGTGCTGATGTTCACCTTCATCAGGCCCGCCGGCGTGTTGCGGTAGGCATTGTCGATGAAATCGATGATCTCCGAGAACGCCGCATCCGGAACGTCACTACGGATCGCCTCCGATTTCGACGCGTTGACCGCGACACGCCAGTTCGGCGTGGGGTTGGCCGTGAACTCGAGTTCGTAGCCGCGCGAGATCTGGTTTTCGGTGTAGCGATGCGTCGCCGGACGCTGGGTGAACACGTTGTTCGTCGGCCCGCCCTGGCTCGGAACGAGGGCGCCGGTGCGCGTCCAGTAGTTCACGAAGTCGTTGAACTTCGTATCGAGCTGATTGAGGAAGTCCGTGTAGGCCGGGATGATCACGTCGCGGAAATATTCCGGTTGCGTGCCGGTCCAGTTCGCCGGGATGTCGGACGCCGCAGCGGTGTAGGTGTTCAACAGATTCTCGCGGGCCTGGCCGTCGAGCGAGTTGATGATCGCCAGCGTGCGAGCCGGGAAGGAGATCGATTGCTCGAGGATGAACATCTGCGAGTCGATGTTTGCGGGCGAGTTCGCGAGAGCGATCTCGGTTTCATACTTCGTCAGCCGCAGCGAATACTTGTTGTCCTTCGTCGAGAGCAGGACGCCGATGTCCTCGGTCTTGCCCGCCGGCGTCGGCAATTCGCGGCCGAAGCCGTCCAGACGGCCCGCGACCGGCGCAAACGCTTCACCGCGGTTGTAGCTGAAGGAAACATTGAACGGCAGCGGAACGCGCTCGCCGAGCAGGCGATTCACGTGCGCGACCGCGCTCCAGTTCGTGGTGTTGGTTTTGTCCTTCTTGCGGAAGGCCGTCGGACTGTTGAACGAAAAGACGTCGGCAGAGACGTTGGCGCCTTCCTCCCCGCTCGGCACGCCTGCGGGGTTCGGACGATAAGGCGCTTCGACCGAACGGCTCTCGTAGGTGTCTTCCCGCCAGCCATACGTGAGCACAAGGCCGTTATTGAGAAAGAAGCCTTGGTAAACAGCCACGAGCGATTCGACTTCGAACCTGGTCCTCGAGGCGATGCGCGTCGCGTAGTCCATGCTCGCTTGCGTGCCGTCGAGCGGATCGACGAGGGTGAAGGTGCCCTCGCGCCAGCCGACGTAGTTCGCGGGATTCTGCGACTGCCGCGTGTAGGGATTGTTGTTCACGGGCACGTGCATGGAGGGCGTCCAGGGCTGGTCCGGCGTCACGCCGGCCGGGGGAGCCCAGGTCGTGTCGAAATAGCGAATCGCGTGCTGGCCTCCGGCCGGAATGATGTTCTCGGCGACGTTCGAAAGGTTCAGGCCCGAATCCAGCGAGCGACCGCGCAGGTCGCCGCTGAGATAGTAGCGCGGCGTGAACCGCCAGTTCGTGCGGGAAATGCCGGTCAATGCTCCGTATTGCGCGAAGTCCGGACCAGGGGCCCGCAACATGAGGCCCCGGCGCTCGCGCGTGTCCTCGTCGCTCTGATACACGCCATTGACCGACTGGCGGCCCACGAGCCGGCCGACCCACCCGGATTTGTTCTCGCTGAAATCGTGAGCGGCAAAGATCTGCGCGCGCAGCGCCTCGCGATCGACCCATTCGACGGTGTTGCCGCCGAACATCGGTTCGTCCACGTAGGCGCGACCGACGTTGGGATTGGGCGTGCCCTCGATGGTGATCTCGTTGACATCGATTTTGATCCGGTTCGCGGCGCCGACGACCGTCGTCTGGCCCCGATAGACGTCCTCCTTGAAGAACGCGACGGAGTAGCCGAGCCGGTTGCGGAAGAAGGTATTTTCGATCGAGATCTCGCCGAGCTTCGCATCCTGCCACTCGCCCTTGTTCGGGCCGTCGAGGAGCTTGTTGTAGAAATCGAAAATCGACGGATCGCTCAGACCGATCTGCCGGTAGGCGCCGAGATTCGCATAGGGAAAGCCTTCCTCGGTCGCGTGCGTGGGATACGCTTCGAGCGTGATCGGATTGAAGGCGCCCCCATGGATCAGCGTGTTCGGCGTCGCGACGGTCGCCGTCGGATTCTGAATCACGCCGGCGGAATTCAATGCGCCCTCCGTAATGAGCTGCCCCACGTGCCAATAGGGCTGAGCGCCCGCGGAGTTGTGCACATACATCGGGCCCCCGACGTTGAAGTCGGTCGTGAGCCACGAATTGAAAGTGTAGTTGGGGTTCGGCTGACCAGCGACGAGCGCACGCGTGTCGTAGGTGAGACGATTGACGGTTTGCCCACCCTGCCCGCCCTCGGACTGCGGCACAAAGAAAGGCGTGATGTAATCGAGCGGCGTGACGGTCCGCGGCCGATTGCTGCGGAGGTTCACGTTTTCGAAGTTGCCTGAAACTTGGAACAGCGTGTCGCGATTATTGAGCTGCTTGGGACGCCACGACGCGGCGATGTATTGGCGCTCGTCATCCTGAAAGGCGGGTTCCTGACGGAACTTGCGGTCGTCCTTCAGCACCGCCGCGCGCAGAGCGAGTTCGCCGGGGATGAGCACGTGGTTGTAGTTCAGGTGGCCGCGCACCGAGCCGAACTGGTCGACGCGAACGCCGACTTCGCCGCGATTGCGATCGAAGTTCGCACTGTCGGTCGTGCCGTTGATCACGCCTGCCGGGCTGCCCAAACCGAAAAGAATCGCGTTCGGTCCTCGCTGCAGATCGACACGGCTGACGTTGTAGCCATCCCACGCCACGGAAGTCAGAAAAAAGTTGCGCGTGCTGTCGGCCGAAGTGAGACCACGGATACGGTTCGCGGAGTTCGGATTTCCAAATGCCGCCGTCTCGTTCGCCTCCGTCGGTCCGGTCGCAGCGCCCGAAAAGTTGCCGCGCGGACCGCTCACTTCCGTGTTCACCGTGTAGGCGAGCAGCGTCTCGTTGTTCACCGCGCCCAGATCGTCCATGAATTCTTTCGTGACGACAGAGATGGCCGATCCGATGTCGGCAAGGTCGGTGCGAATACGCGTGCCGGCCAGCGTGTCGGTGGCTTGGTAACCGCGATCGCGCTCCGAGGAAACGGTGAACGGCGAGAGGACGACCACCTCCTCGGTGGCGGAATCGTCCGCCGGCGGAGGATTCGCCGTTTGCCCAAACGCGGACGGCAGGGCAAACAGCGCGAAGAGGCTCAGCGAAGCTCTCCCGGCGGGAAAGCGTCGGGTTCTGACAGCAAGCGACGGAATGTTTCTTTGCATGGGGGGTTAGGGTTCGACGGAGACAGGCCGGCCCGGACGGATCGCGACGCGATCACCGTTCCGGACGCGGCAGCCGGCGAAACTGCGGTCGCCCCCTCGCTCGGCAACGGACCGGGAATTCATCACGATGAAATTCGGCGACCTTGCCGCGCAGCGTTCGCCGCCCCCGTGCGCACCCGACCCGCCCCTGCGGTTTTCCCCTAACCCGGGTCCGTCACTCGTCTCCGAACGTCACGTTGAAGCGGAGACTTCCTTCACCTGTCGCCGTGAATATCACGGCCAGAAGATTCACGCCCGGATTCGCCACGTTGAAATCATCGGCCGGCGGAGCCGCCGGTTCCACTTGGAAGGCCGCATCGTCCGGGCCCGACAGCCGCACCTTGAGCGTGCGCCCTTCCTGCTTCAGCAACGCTTCCCGTCCGTTCAGCACGATTTCCGCCCGCGTCGGAATTTGCCAGCGCACTTTGGCCCCCGGTGCGAGCCCGCTCAACTGGTCTTCAACCGACACCCGCCGCCCCGGCAACCAGCGGAAGGTGCGATGCACCCGCTCCGCCTGCCCCCGAAAAACCGCCGAAAGATCCACCGTCGCCTGCGACTTCTCTGCCGCAGCATCGAAAGCATGAATCGTCGCGTGGCCGTCAACGCGATGGAGCTGCCCGTCGATCGTGAGCGAGCTGTGGCTGTGATTGTTCAATCGATACACCTGCCAGCGTTGCGAATTCTGGGCGCGGTTCCACAGGTCCACGCCCTTCGCTTCCAGCGAATGATACTCCTGCAATCCGAGATCGATCGCCCAGCGCACGCCGTCGCGCTCGAGCACGAATGAACCGGCGTCCATGTGCGCATGGTTCAGCTCCGCCGCGCCGCCTTTGAACGCGAGATAGAGGCTGTTCCGATCGGTCCACGATTCGCGAAGGGCGACAATCGGATTCACACCCCGCCCCAGCCAGCGCAACGGAAGCTTCGGCGCGGTCTCAACCAGGGCCGCTTCGGGCCACCAGAGCGCCGTCAATGGGAACAACCAGCTGCGCCGCTCGGACTCCTGCGTCAGCTCGCCGTCAGCGAGTTGGCGCACGTTGAACAGTGCGAGGCCGGGATCGTTTGTTTTCCGGGCAAACCAATACACCACCGCCTCGTGCCGCGGTCGCTCGCCGCCGTCGCCGTGATTGTAGAACGCGCCCGTCGGCCCGACCGTCTGCAAAAACGCGCCCGCGCTCGGCAGGAATCCTTCGCTGGCCGAAAGCCCCCAGTCCGTCCCGAGCGCCGATTCGAGCGCCGCGATCATCACCGCCTGATACGTGGTGCCATACGCCCAATAGGACGGCCCTTCCGGATACACGCCGTCGGGCGCATACGGCATCAAGCCGTATCGGATTCCGTCTTTCGCTTTCTTCAGCAGCTCGCGCGCGAGCTCCGGTTCGTCCTCGGCGACGACCAGCGCCGCCAGTGTCAGCCCGCCGAAACACACCTGGCTCCAGTTGTTCTCCGCCCGATGCCACGCGTTGTGGGGTGACGCTGGATCGAGTCCCGGCCGCAATGCTTTCTCCACCAGCGCCCGCCGAATCGCGGCCCGCGCATCCGCTGAAAGAGCGTCGTAGGTCCAATCATAACCGAGCGCCAGCGCAGTCGCCAACTCCGCCGTATCCAGAAAATGGCTCGGATTCCAGTCGGCGAACTCCGCCGCCGAGAGCATCTCGACCTCCGCGCGTCGCGCGAATGCGCGCTCACCCGTCGTTTGCCAGGCGTAGGCCAGCGTCATCGTGCGTCGCAGCAGATTTCGCGACACGCCCAGCAGTCGCCGACCGACCACCTTGCGCTCGAGCGGCGGAACCGACAGGAGACCGCGCGCATCCCGCACCAGCGTCGCATGCACCTGCGCGAAGAGTGCATCCTTCTGCACGCGATCGCGGATTCTCACCCAATCCTCCTTCGTCGCAAGCAGGCGCGGATGCTCTTGGCGAAGGCCGGCGAGCGGATCGTCGACCCT
>JAEZAD010000273.1 GCA_023430565.1 Verrucomicrobiota bacterium | reverse complement strand
TTTGGACCGGGCAAAAGCGAGAAGCTCGATCGTGCGCAGTTGCGCTTCCAGCTCGAGGAACTCGAACAGCTGGCCGCGAAGGCCGAGCGGCGCGTGGAAACGATCACGTATGAACGCGCGAAGCCCGTGGAGCCGCGTAAATGCGATGCAATCGCGCAATTGTTTGAGCTTGGTAGTTCGAAGGAGCCTGAACACGCGACCCGTGAAATGCAGTGCGGTGTCCGGAACGCGCTCGGAGACGATGCGTAATCACCTCGAAGGCTTCTGCTGTCTCCTAAACTTGTCCAAAACCGTGTTGTGGAGCGGGTGCAGGTGAGGCAGGGATTCAAGGACCGGCAAGCGGTAGCTTACACGCCGAAGGGGAGGCGGCATTCTGCTCCTGCCGAGTGTCCGAACGATCAGTTTCCCCCCTTAGAGGCTTTGGAATCAAGCTGACGGTCTTGAGCCGTCCTCCTCCTTCCAGGGGGATTATCAACGGTTTACGTGGCAATTTGACGACGGTATTCTACGGCTGATACAAGGTGGATGAAAAGAACACCTGCAAAGGCCACGGGCCGTTTGGCCCCTGAATGCCTCCCGGGCCCGGAGATTCCGTTCGAGCCCATGGCGTCTAGCGAAAGCTACGCTGATCTGATCGATGAGGTAGCGGCCGTTGAAGCGGCCATTGCGAATACTAGCCCGACGCGCATTCCGATCAAGAACGTTGTGTGCGGCTACATGGCACTTCGAGCGAGTGGTTGCACATCATTCCTATCGGACCTGACTGACGCGGTTCGAGAGGACGAACCTATTCCGCCGTTGGTAGCGCGTAAGGTTGGTGAGCTCTACGAAGTGCTTGACGGCGAATACCGCTTGCAAGCCTTCCGTGCCGCTGGCGCGCAGGAAATCCCTGTTATCGTCGTAGCATGCAGCGATGCGTGCGCGAGGATCTGCCGCCTGCGCGCAAATGTCGCCCACGGGTTGCCGGTTCGCCGAGCTGATATTCGCGCGTACACCGCAATGTGCTTCAAGGCCACACCCGCATTGCTCGACGATCTCATCGAGCGCAAACGGTCGCTGCGGGACTTGGCTGCACTGTTCCGGGTCAGCAAAAGCACGATCGATCGCGTTAAGGATGATCTTCTCGGCGTGCGCAAGGAGGCGAATGGAACGTCGGAGCCGACCACAAAAGAAGACAAAAGCACCGAGGCGAAAACGCCCGACAATCTCGTGCCTCGTGAGCCGGCCGCTCCGGCAGGTTCCGAGGCCTTTCTCAAACAGGCGATCTCGCTGCCCAAACGGACCGATCGTGAACGTAGCTCTCCGAAATCGAAGCGCAAACCGGAGAGTGGCGGCAACGTGGACCTGAACCGCGCCTGCGCGCAGATCGTTGCGCTCACCGATAAGCTGGCGGCGCTTCTCTGTGTACAACCTGAAGACGTGCTCGCGGCTGCCAGAGAGCATCTGGCACACGAGCGCCACAGGAATCAACCGGAGGTCGCGGCGTGAAAACTCGACATTCTACTAGGAATACCGGGCCCAAGCGCTCGAAGCCGGTGACATTCAGGCTCAGCGATGAAGAGTATCATGTCCTACGCCAAAATGCTTCTATGCGCGGACTGGATGTTGGCGGTCTGATTCGCCTACTTGTCTCAGGCGTGCCGTTGCCACAGGCCAGCATGGCGATGCAGCAGCGATCACGACTGCTCGAGCTGACCTTGCTTTTGGCTCAACAGCTCGACCGCGTGCAAACCGCCATCGAGCGGTTCCCACGAGACGATGAGCGGCAAATTGCGGTGGTATTGGACGAATTTTTGGGGAACGCCTCCGACGTGGTAACGCTGCTCAAGTGGTTCGTCCGGCAGAGAGCTAAAGAAGACGGGAATACGTCATGATTGTCAAAATGACGAATAACGGAAAGAGGCTCAGCCCAGCATCGTACTCCCTCTCGAAAAAGGACTGCGCTGGCCGCCCCCGACATGTCTCACCGATGTCGGTCTATCGCGACGCCGATCTCACGGATTTGGTCATCCGTTACTCTCGCCGTGAGCAGAAGTATATCTCTGGGATTTCGAGCAGCGGCGTCCATTTCAAGCAACTGTTTCCGCGGCCTCATGCCGAGATCCGCGCACTCCAGTTCCAGTACTGGTGCGCCGGGCTCCCGCGTCAGGAGTTTGCTTTTGAGTCCGTTGGCCGCGTCGACGACCTCGGCAGGTGGCATGAGCATTTCGGCATGGGGACAAACCATCTGCCGACCGGCCGCACGATTTCGCCATACCGGCATGCGTACGATGCCGTCGCGGTTAGAAACCTCTGTCGCCTCATCAACCTCCAATTCGCACTGCCAGATCCGGAAGCAAATCCAGCCCTGACGGATCCTCCTCCGTATCCCGCCAGCAAAGAGACTCGTGAGGATCACGCGGTTATCGACGCACTGGTGTGCGAAACGTTCACCGCGGGGCGAGTCAACTCACGCGAAGATATAATCCCGATTCTGACCAGTCGGGGAGTACAAATTCTCAAAACATATGACGACTGCCTCATCATCCGCGTCCGTCCCGAAGGGTGCGTCTTCCGTCTGGAAGGGCGTAAGTACACCAGCGACTTCAGCCGCGACCGCTTTGTCGCGGCTCAACGCGATGCCGCCATCGAGCAATCCCGTCCCCTCGACGTCCGAATCTCCGAGTGCACGCGACGGCATGCTGAACATCTCGCCGCCCGGCATTTCCGATTCTGTGAAGCGATCTTCGCCGGACCTTCAGAAGCCGAACCCCTCACGAAGGGTGACCGAATTGCCCGGCATCGAACTACCCGCGCTCGCGAGCAAGCCTTCGAGACCATCCACCGAATGGCCGAAAAAGGTCCGTTGGGGCTGGATCACTATCGGTTCGAGCTGCCTGAGCCTACTCTGCGGCAGCTGCGGGATATGGGCGTACACACTGCTCGGGAGTCGCTTGAGTGCATGCCGTGCGCGTTTTCCAATATTTCCGTCGCTGTCGGATGAGCTCGCGATGACATCGACCAGGGCGAGTTCGGCCTTCCGAGCGCGAGCGACAAATTCGGTCGACGGCACCCGACGCTCTTCGAGACGCTGATAGGTCCATGGGACGAGCAGGAAATATCGTGCCCGCGTCATGATGGTGCTCGTACCGGGGAAAAAGAGATCGGCGAACGCGTCACGGATCGACCCCAATCCCAGTTCGTCGCGGGTGTCGCGCTCCCGGAAAAGGTCAACGATGTCTAGCATGCGTCGCCGGTCTCTTTCAGAATGATCAAGCCACGTGATCGAGGACATGCTGGACTGCTAGCGTTGGCGGAACATCACACGTTTGTTGACGCCGCAACGCAATGGCTCACAGAGCGGGCGCAGATCGCTAGGGTGACACAAGGACATCGGAAATGCCGCCGTCGGATGGAAGATCCGGCGCTATGAAAGCTGGAGCATGGCGGTCGGAATACTCCGCCAGTTCACGCCATTCGAGGCAAGCATCCACTGCCGCGGGCCGCAAAATGCGCGAGCCTCAATTCCGTTTAACCTACCTAGATCCGCTAGCCGCTGTGTTCGCCAAAGTAGCTCCCAGTGGAATCCAGCTCGTCGCATCTCGGCTGCCAGTTTCGCGGCGGATTGCCCGCGACTCCAGGTCCGTGGACGGCGTCGGATCATTTATAAACGTGGCCCATTGGTCTCGGCTGTGGTCATCTTTCTGACCTGTTTGGGTGAGTCTATGAAGAATGAACGGTAGCAAGAATAGGCATGTAATACGCACCTTGGTTTCTAAAGGCGTGGAGAACGCCCAAATTCGTTAGCCCATCCATCGTCCGGGTGATCTGTGGCAGGAGGCCGCCGATTTCCGTCTTCACATTTCGCCTCGGTTGGGCGAGCCTTCGCGGCCATTGGTGCTCGCTCGGTTGTCATACCTCATGCGCTCGGGATCGCCCAACGAAAGGTTGGCTCGAGCGCAAATTAAACTGCGCGTGTGCCTTTCTCCGCCCGGGCGCAAGGCCCTCCAAATCGAGATTCAGTAACGCTTCCGTGGCCGCAGCTTGGTCGTGGCTGGCCGGCGGATCGACATCCTTTCGCGAATCTTCGATACGATCATTGTTTTAGTCTCCGGGTCGAGAACCTGGCTGTTCCAGAAGCGTATAACATAGTAGCCGCAACCATTGAGGTGCCTCGTTCGGCGCCGGTCGTACCGCTGCTTCCACTTCCTTTCGTGGATCGAGCCGTCGACTTCTATCGCAAGGTTTCCACGGATCTGAAGAAAATCAGGACAGTAGGTTCCTCGATGAGCGCGCAGCCATACGTCCCGGCGGAACTGGCCGGGAAACGCCTCTGTTAGGATCGCAAGCATCCTCTCTTCGGCGGAGGTGTCATAGGGTTTCAGCATGCGAGGCATGTGAGGTTGTCAGTACTTCGGGCACTTGCCCGAGGACGCTTTAATCGTGCCGTGGATTGCCTTGTGGCCCGCCTCACAAACGAATCCGCAGCTCGCGATCTCCTCGAGAAATCGGGCCGTGGATTTTCTGCGTGCTCCTGTCGAGAGCTCGAATGCTTTAGCTGAAGGGTGATGCGCCTCAATCAGGTCGGGTGTGGTCCGTAGCGAAGGTACATCCCATAGTCGTCGCCCACACCAGGTGCAGTTCGCGGCTCGCTTTGCGCCCTCGAGTGCCGCTCGGTTCCTGGCCTGCTGACTCTTTGTAGCCATTACCGAGCGATTAGTGTCTGTTCTCCACCTCGGCGAGGCGCGAAAGCGATTAGGCGCGGCCATTAGGTCGCTTCATGGATCTTACAACATATACGGGGTGTCCTTGCTGTAGCAGAGTGCGGTTGGCGGGATGTGAAAGCAGTGTGCATCGACACCTGACCGCAGAAAAACCGCTAACAAATTTCGATAAGCCTGCGAACGTGCAGTCACTTTGGCTGCGCGGGCGCGTGGCTATATCCAGTATTACAGGTAACCCGGGCTCCCGCCGCTGAACCACCGCCTGCCGGGTGGCGGGACAGCTCACGTTTCGTTCACGTGGGGCGCATGATGAAGGATGCCCGCCCGCGATCCCTTCTCACCCGACGATGAACAGCGCCTCCTGGCGCTCCTTCCCACGCTTCCGCTCCGCGATCAGGCGCTGATCTTGGTGGGGCTCGATACCGGATTCCGCGCCCGTGAATTGGGAGCGATGGAAGTCCGCCATGCGATCGACGAATCCGGTCAGGTGCGCCACCGGCTGACGCTCGAGCGGCGGCACCTGAAACACGGTCGCGGCGCGTATCGGGCGAAAGTGCGCTCGCGAATAATACCACTCTCCGCTCGTGCGCGTGCCGCACTCGAGCGGTATCTCGTCGACCGCCGCGAGCGTGGCGCTCTCCCGCCAAGCGAGCCCTTGTTTCCTGCACGTGGGCAGGACGCGGGACTCTCCATTTGGCAGATCAACCGGATCGTCAAAGACGCGGCCGAACGCGCCGGCTGCTCCGCCGACGCGCACTTCGGCTCCCATTCGTTGAGGAAAAGCTTCGCGCTGCGCGTCTACGAACGGTCCGGACACGACCTTAACCTGACGCGGGTCGCGCTCGGGCATTCGAGCATCGTGACCACACAGCGCTATCTCGCGTCACCACAGGGGGAGGCTCTCGAGGCGCTGCTCCGGCAGCTGACCGACGCCCCCGCGGCCTGACGAGTCAGCAGGGCTGCGTGGGCGGTGTTGGCGGCGGCAAAGCCAGGCGGGAGGCGAGATGCGGGAGGCGAGATGCGGGAGGCGGGAGGGGGAGGTGGCGAAGGCGATGAGCGCACGGCGGACTTCCTCCGCCGCCGCGCTCCCCTGTGGGTGGTGCCCTGCACGAGTCTGTGCGGTGTCGCCCGCGCAATGGCCGCGTGCGTATCTTTAGAAATTCGCGCTGCCATGCGCGGAGCACCCGGGCGGACACCGCCCAGGAGGTTGACGTGATTCAGATTGTATCCTCGCGCGCCGCGTTTGCCGGCGCGCTCGGCCTGTACCTAGGACGTGAGTTTGGAACCGTCCAGGTCGGCTCTCCCGATCGCACCGATGTGGTCGATGCCAGGACCGATGTCCTGGTAATCGACTGTGTTCAGAACCCCGGGGCATTCGCGGCGGTGCGTCGCGCGGCATTCCGCGAGGCCGCTCCCTTCGTCGTGGCACTCGTGAGCCGCGCATCGGACTTCGTTGCGGAAGAGGCCCGGCAGGCGGGTGCGCGTGCCGTCCTGGCGGATTCCGACGGCCTTGAAACGTGGAGTCAGGTGCTCGGCCGGATCCACGAGCACCGGTTTCAGTTGGGGCCGTCCTTTGGGTCGTGTGGGACACGCCTGCTTCGACTACTCACGCGTCGCCAAGCGGAGGTGTTCCGGTGCGTCCTGCGGGGGCTGACCGATGCTGAAATCGCCGCTGAACTCGGAATCGCCGTCTCGACTGCTGAATCCCATCGCCACGACCTCATGCTGAAAATGGGCGTGTCACGGCACGACCGGCTGCCGCTTCTCGGCGTGCAGCTCGGGATCGTCGACCCGTCGGAGTTGCCGCCCCCGTCCCCCCTCCGGCTGGCGAGCAGGCTTCATTGCGCGTCGGTGTGAGAAGCGTTGGGGCCCGCGACCACCGCCTACCGGGTGGTCGCGGGCGTGGCGCGACGCGCAAACCGAACGGATGGATTTCTCATGTTCGAACTCTTCCGCAATAGCGTCACGCTGCAGACCGCACCCCGCATCGGTCTCGTCTTGTGGGGCATCCACCGGCTGCCGCTCGCTTCCGCCTTCGGATCCCTGGTATTCTGGGCGACCGCGATCGGCGTGGGTCTCGCGATGATGGGTTTGGCGCTCGACTGCTGGTTGGTCACCCGTCGCAGGGAAGAGCGGCGCGAGGCACGATACTGGGCCGACCTGCGGGCCCGCCAAGGCCGGAGGGATGACGTTCGTTCAGAATTCGACAACGACTGAAGACCAGGAGGTCATCATGGAAGAGGACACCCGGAATCGGTTGAGGCGCGTTACGGCTGCCATCGAGTCGAGGGACTGGCCGTGGGCGGTGGCGGAGCTGCGCGACATTGAGTACTGCGCGACGCCTCGAGAACTCACGGAGGATGCCTGGACCGCGCTTGTCATTGCCGAAGGCGCATGGCTGGCACCGTCCCAGGTGCTGATTGAATTGCAGATCCTCCTCTACGACGGTGAGGACAATGACTACCTGAAACTCGATGCAGAGCGGGTTCCGACCGTCATCGCCGAAAAGTTGTTTGCGGCCGCTCTCTGTCGGGTCCGCGAATCGGAAGCAGAAGCGCGGTGGGTCGATGTCTGCCGGTACGTCGAGCTTCTCCTGCAGCTTCCGGGGGCCTGTGACGCACGCGAACAGGTGCTGCTGGACCTTCTCGCGGGACTGATCGACCGGGCGAATGTCGTCGCCGCGGAAATCACCCACCAGAATCGCCAGTCCCGGATGAACGAACGGGACCAGGTCGAGGCGGTTTGGGGAGTGATGGGCTTGGCGGCGCAGTCGTCGACATACGATATCGGGGAGTCCCTCCTCATCGGTCTGCTGCGTGGAGCGAAGCTACCGATCCTGCGCGGCTGCGGGTCGGCCACAGCGCTTTTGCTGTGGGACGAACTCGTCTCGATTTGGGAACTGCGGAAGAAACACAACCTGAGCGCGGCCGTCGAAGAATGGCTCCACCGGACCATCTTCGCGGATGGCCCCGATGAGCACGCCGCGACGGAGCTGGAGGAACCCTGATGATCGAGTGTGACTTCAAGTTCGCCGCGCCGGTGCCCTGGGAAAAGACGTTCGTTGCTGCCGTAGAGGAGCAGGCGTGGCTCGCTGCGATCGCGGTGCTGCATTCCTCAGGGCCGTTGTCGCTCACTCGTGCCGCTGCATCGCCCCGAGTGGCGAACGCGCTTGCCGAGTTTCTCCTGGGTGCGCCACTGGAGGCTGTCGCCGGTTTGCGACGACATCTTGAGCCGGAGGTGTTCCCGCGAGACAGCCATGAGGTCTTCCGTTTTTCGGCACTCCTCAGGCTCAGCCAAGCGCATCTCGAGCTAGCTTCCTGGTTCGGAAACCGACATCAACTCGGCGGCGCATTCGCGCACACTCGTTTGTCGATGACGGGCTTGCTTGTACCGCGCACCGAGAAAACCGAAATGCTCGTGGCTGCTGGTCTGCTGCAGTTCGCGAAGTTCGTGGGCCGAATCGAACAAGAGTTTGCGGAGCAGCGCCCTGATCTGGAGAACGATCCGAAGCTACCTGCTCCACCCAGCGAGTGTTTGGCGAGGAGTGTTGCGATGGCAGCCGGTTACGACCCTCGCGCATTGCCAGACCTCATTCAGCACTGCCTTCTGGAGGTCGCTGCTTCGGATTCCCTGATGCTTTCCACGCTTCAGAGCGCATTCGAAAATGCTCATTGGCCCTCGTGGCGTGGCCTCCTGGCTTTGCACCGCCTGCCACGACTTCGAAACCTGGCGGCAACGCTCGTCACGGAAAATGTGTCGATGTCTCAGGGCGCGATGGATCATCTCCGCCTACTTTCCGCGCCCCGCGCGGTCGGGTGAGCGAGCCCGCCCCCGTGCGAAAGGAGCCCCAATGGAACGGTCTGCTTCCATGACAGTATGGGTGGATCTCGACGAGACACTGATCGCATCCTCAGAGACCCCGAGGCTGGGATGGATTCGGCTTGGCTCTGAACGCTGGGCGATCCTGCGGCCTGGAGCCCGGAAATGCCTCACTGCGTTGCGGGCAATCGGGCGGGTCCGGCTCCTCACTTCGGCACGACTGATCTATGCGACTGAGGCATCGGTGCGGTTCGCCCTTGGCTTCACGCGCGAGCAAATCGCGGCTCAGGAGGATTGGACCTCGCTTCTTCGTGCACCGCCGAGCTTGGGCCGGCCGCACGATGTCCTCGTTGAGGATAACCAGTCCCGCACGGTTTTAGAAAAATGCCGGTACATCGGTATCGGATTGGATCGCGTGATCGTCGTTCCCGCCTATTCTGGAGGAACAGACGACGTGCTCTTGTTCGTGCCGCACCGTATCAAGCATTTGTTAGGTGAGAGCACCGCCGAGTGAGCCCCAGCGGTTGGGAGCCGCACGTCAAGACTCTGGAATTGGGGAACGGCACGCGCCGGAATATCGGCAACGGGGCATGCTTCTTGGGGCTGACGTCGACGAACAAAAATTCACCGAAACCAAGACCCTTTCGAACGGTTTCCCGTGGTATGACTTTGGAAATTTGAAAATTTAGCCCCTCCGTCTGGAACTCACCGTGGGGTGTGACGCAGGCCAACGCCCGCAACGTCAAGCGTTCGGGCGGCGCTAAACCCAACGGCGGTGCTCCGCCTGGCACGGCCGAACTCGGGTGGGCAACTCAGTCGTGGACTATCATACAGCTCCACTCCGTCCTCCAAGATATTATAAGCCGTATCCTTATCACGGTCGAGAACCGTCGACGGTGTTTTCTGAGTCGTCTGCCGCCATAGGAAGCCTAAGTTCGCCCCACGCTTTGCAGGTTGCCGTTCGAGGTGCGCCAGCGTTGGCTGGATGGAAACCGTTTGCTCACGCAATGCGATGCCTCCCGAAGCGGCCAATAGTCGAGATGATTTCACTTCCAACACGAAGAAAATCATCGCGCAGCGTTCCGGATTCCGGTGCGCCGTCTGCGGCTGCCAGACCGAAGGCCCCGGACTCGATGCCGGCAAAGCCGTAAGCGTCGGAGATGCGGCGCATATCACGGCCGCATCGCCTCACGGGCCCCGCTACAATGCGGACTTGACCAAGGAGCAGCGCACGAACGCCGACAATGGGCTGTGGGCGTGCAAGAATCACCATTGGATAATCGATCATGACAAGGAGCGTTACACCGTCGCGGACCTAGTAGCCCGGAAGCGGCGGGCGGAGGACCTAGCCCAACGGCTTCAAGGGCTTGAGGCGGCACACGGTGCCGAACTCGCCGCCGCCATTGTTGCCGCCCAGGACACGAGCGACCGCATGATGACGCAGTGGCGCGAGAAATACCGCTACAACCAAGCGGGAATCATCGAGCTGGATTTTCGAGAGAAATCCACGGAGGAAGGGCTGGGCGCCGTCTGGACCTTGGCGCGAGTGACGGCGGCAATTGCCCAGGGACACAAGCTCCTACTAGCCGGGAGGGCCGGCGCGGGAAAAACCATTACCCTGATCCAGGTGGCGGAACGGCTAGCAGCAAGAGCCGAGGGCCCGGTGCCGCTGATTTTCTCAGTCAGCGGCTGGATTGCTTCCAACCGGGACCTCGCGTCCCACGTCGTCGCGCAGCTGACCAATCATGGGGTGACCGCCGCTGCCGCGAGCCTGCTGTTGGCGACGGGACGCTTGGCGATCCTGCTCAATGGCTGGAACGAGGCTCCGGAAGCCGAGCAGGCGCGGGCGTCCGAGCTGCTTAATGACTTCCTCCTGAGCTTCAGTCTCCCCGGCTTAATGCTGAGCACGCGGGCTACGCGTCACGCCCCGTCCTTGGTCGGTGAAACTCTCCTCGAGGTGTTGCCGCTCACCGCGGCGAAGCGTGAAGCAATCGTGCGAGCGGCGAACCTTCCCGATCAAGAAGCGCTGCTACGGCAGATCGACCAGAGCCGCATCCTTGCGGATGTCACGGAGACGCCGCTATTTTTGGGCGCCGCGATCAAACTCGCCCGCGCCGGCCGGCCCATTCCCAACAGCCGCGCGGGATTGCTCGAAAGTTTTCTCGCCGACCTGCAGGACACGGATAATCACGCCGCAAGGCTGCACGCGCTTCCATGCCAGGACTGCCACTACCGCTACCAAACCGACCTTGCTGTCGAGATGACTCGGGCCGGCATTACGGTCCTGCCGACCGAGCGGACGCTGGCGAACATCGGTGCGTGCAGCACGGCGTTGGTCACCGCCGGACGCATAGGCGTGGCCGGCGCGGCTTCCGCCATCGCGGAGAGCCTCGCGCAACATCATGCGCTACTCTATCTGGCCGATGGCGGGCCGGGCTACGGATTCATTCACCAACAGTTCCAGGAATGGTTCGCCAGCCGCTGGCTCCTCGACGAGGTCTGTTGCGTGGCCGCGCGCCCGGATGGCCGGGAGATCTACCGGCTGCAGCGGGATTACCTGAATCAACCCGCGTGGCGGGAGGCCATCGCTTTCGTGATAGAGAGCCTCGTCGCCGAACGCGCGACGGATACTGCGGCGGTCTTGGTGCGGTGGATGATGCCGGTCGACCTGATACGCGCCTCCGAACTCGTCAATGTGAGCGGGCCGGAGGTCTGGGCCGCGGTGCAGGAGGAACTGAGCCGTGCTTTGCGTGCGTGGCACGGCTTGGACGGTTCCCACCGCGACTGTGCGCTTACCGCCATGCTGGCGACGGGCCAACCCGACTTCGCGGACCTGATCTGGCCGCACCTCGAAGCCGACGATCAGGCCATGTTCCGGATGTGCCGCCTGCACGAACCGTTTCGACTTGTGGTCCTCGGCGTCGGAGCGGTCGATCGCCTGGCCAAGTGCCCGGAAAGGGTTGAGACGATGTTCCTGCGGGAGATCAGCCAGGAAGCAGCCGACGACGAAATCGCTTATGCCGATATGCGCGCCCGACTGGGCCCGCCAAAAGTTCGCGTGTCCGCCCTGACGCTTCTCGTGGAGCAAGGACGGTTTGCTCACGTCCTTGAAATCCTGTTCGCGGCGGATTTCGGCGATTGGAACGAGGACATCTACAACGAGGTGTTCCCTTACATACCCGCGGCCCTCCTGACGCCGCACGCCAACACCGTGCGCGCGAAATTCGACGCGACGGAGTCGCTGCCCATCCGCAGCGGCATTGTGGAGTATCTCCGCCGAGTGGCGCATTCACAATGGGTCGACCTCGCGCGCGGGGAACTCAACCGCGCCCTCGCTGAGCTGCGGGCAGCACCGCTGTTCCCGCTGCGCGGCCGGGAAACCCCTGCGACACCGGCCATGCGCGCGATCTCGCACTACACCAACATGCTTTGGCGCACGGAAAAAGACTGGATGGCGGCGTGGCTGGTTGAGCACTTTGGCGAGAACCTGCCGGAGCCGCTTTCAAACTGGCTTACGGAATTCCCGGAAGACGCGCTGGTCAGCATCGCAACCCGCATCGTTGCTGGAACCCGCGCCGACCACCGTGGCTCAGCCATCATCGACAAACTCCTCGCCAGCGGTTCTCTCCGCGTGGCTAGGATTTTCATCGATGCCTACGTTGCCACCGAACTCGCGGGGCAGGATCCGCGGAACCTGCCAGGGATGGAAGAGATGCGGCGCCAGGCGCCGGCCATGCTGCGGGTTTTTGTCGATGCTATCCTCGACAAGTCGGATACCGTCACTGACTTCCCGCAACTCAAGTCGCTGGTCTCGGCACTCTCTCCCGTGTCCGCCCTCGACAATTCCTTGGGGGAACAGATCGAGCCGGCGCAGCGGAATCGGCTGAGGGCTCTGGTAGTGCGGACTTCGGAAGCAATTCCGTCAGACGAGGTGGCGCGCTACTACCGTCCCACTCTTGCCGTGCTGCTGGGCTCACTCGGTGCACCCGAGGATGTCGCCGTGGTCGTGCGCTGGGTCGCCGATGAAAACGCCCGCTGGGATGAGCACCGCCGCCAAGTCGCCGAGTCTGCAGCGGCCCGCCCGATGCGCCGAGTCCGGCACTTTGGCACGAGCTATTGGAACTGGTATTCCGGGGCGCTGGCGCTCTTCCGTTGTGCGGAAGCAGAGGCGGAGTTCTTGCGTTGGCTCGAGCATCCGTGGCTTCCCGCTGAAGGCGCCGACGGTCTGGTTAATCTCAGCCTCATGGACGGCTCCCTTCCCCGCCTTCCAGAAACCGGACCGTTCCGACGGACCGCACCCTTTCCCACGCGTGCTCTCGATGACATCCGGCCGGCGGTTAGCCTGCGCGCCGATGCTATCGTGCGCGCCATCGAACGACTCGAGACTCTTCCGGCGGAGGACTTCTCCCGGCGATTCCTGCCGGAGATGACTGCGGCTCTTGGTCGGCTTCACGACGCGAGGGCGATCGACCGGTTGCTCGCGCTCGATGGGCCCAGGCAAGGTTGGATGATCCTCGGGGCGATGACGTCCCTGCAGGCGCGCGGCATGGTGTTGCCTGGCCGGCGTCTAGCGCAGGCCCTCGAACCTTTCATCGCGGAGCATGAGGCCGTCAACTATGGCCCTAGTGACCAATGGTACGCCGTCGAGAAGGCGTTGCGGCTCCTGCTTTTCACCGATGCGCCGGCCGCTGCCATCGAACGGATGCGCCGCCTACCGGAGGCGCGGATGAATTCCTATCACGCACGGGATATCTTCGCGCTGTTGGCCCAGAGCCCGGCCCCCGAGGCCGCCGCCCTACTGCTGGAATACTCGAACTCCGTCCCGCTGCGCGGCGGTGCATTCTCCGAGTTGCTCGACGCACTCGCCATGAGCCCCGAGACGCGGTGTCACGCCCGCCTGCTCGAGCTACTCCAAGTTCCTGAAGAGGAACTCCCCGGAGGGAACCGGTCAAATCTCTACCGCTGCATCTTGCATGTCGCCGAAACCGATGCCGCGTTCCGGCTTCAACTGACCGAGGCCATCCGGCGGGGCACAGTGCAGTGGGAGCGATCGCCGCGCTTCGGTCCCTCGATCGGCAACGCCGAATTGCTAGAGGCCATGCTCGGCAGCGAGGACCTTCGGCCCATCGAACAGGAACTGCAGCAGCTAATCGAGGAGCTGGCGGAAACGCACGAGCCGGCTGGCGGCGGTTCTTACTATGTCTTCCCGGCAGACGCGACCGCCATCAAACGACGGCTGGCCCAGACGCTCCCGGGCGGGGGGAGCAATGCCGAGGTCGCTTCGCGACTCCTCGCCTCGCTGCGGCTGAAGCGCGTCGAACGCGGCCAACCAGCGAGAGAGCCGCTGCACCCGGACATCTCCCTACTCGAAAGCGGCACCACCTTCTGGCCTGTTCGCCTGACGTGAATAAGCATGCGGGACCTCTATTCCTGCCGAGGATGCAGGCTGGGGGCTGCTAGTGTAGAGTCCCACAAATAGGTACCCATACGAGCACGGCCAGCAGACTGGCCAGATGTCGCGTCCGAGTGCGCGTGGTGGTATGGTCGGGAGAGGAACGGTTTCCTCTTGCGCAGTGGATTCGTGCGGGAGCGACGCCGCAGCAGGTCGTGCTGCGGGCGAAGATCATCGCTGGAGCGGCCGCCGGTGCATCCGCGCAGGCGACGGCCGAACAACTCGGCGTCCTGGCGCGCACACTTTGATATCCATGTCGTGATAACCCGCCCAAACCACCGCCGGCCGGGTGATCCCCGGCCTTACGTTCGGCCACTGCGGGCGCCAGAGTGGAGCAGGGCCTGCCGCGATCATCGTGATCAACGCGGCGGTCCTCGCTTCTCCATGACCAAGCAGCCCCGCTCCTCAACGATAACCCGCCGGCGGCGGGCAGTGCTCGCTCCCGCCCGCGCCCTCCGTGCGATCGAGGAGGCTGCGCGCAAGGACATCGCGTCGGCCTGGTACGCTCTCGACCTGTACGATGCGCTCATTGGCACCCACTCCGACGGTGTGTTTCCGCGGCACGCCTGGTGCCTGCAACCCAGCGAGGACGCGGCGGACGGGATGGGCGCGGCCGCAAGGGAGCTGATCGAGTGGTCTCTCGGCCCGAACCTCCGGCTGAACGAGGTAGCAGGCAGCCGGATCCGGGTGCTCGAAACGATCGCGGAGCTGCGGCGCAGTTCGCCGTTCGGCCAACGCTGTCTTCAGGTCGCGAACACGCTCCGCGAGAAATACCCCTCCTCTCAACCTTACCGCGTGGACGAAGGGGTGGCGGCGAGCACGGGCGTCGTTCCCGTGCTCGATAATGCGATTGGCCGACCCTTGAACGAACTCACAATCGAACTCGTCCAGGCGCTCGGGCCGTCGGTGATTCGGGTCGTGGGGCGGGGAGACCCCATGCCTTGGGGTCTCGAGCCGGGTGCCGCCACGATCCGACTCGGGACGGATGGCTACACCGTCGAGGAGACAACGTGGGCTGTCGCGATCCCGGTGAAGAAGGCAGGCGAACGGATCGAAGGCGTGTTGTACGATTACTTTGAAACTGGCGCCGAAGGTGTGATGTGGAGCCTAATCGATGACGACAACCTCGGCCGCGAAGGGCTGCACTTCATCGAAGCGGGCGATCACTTGACCATTTGCGACCCGCTCGGCCACGAAGTCTGGCACGGGACGATCCGCTGTGACCGGCGTACCGGGTGGCGGCCTTATCCCGGTAATTCGAAGCATGGGCAACCGGTTGCGTTAGGTTGCTGGATACACTGGACGCAAAAGGGATTCACACCTGACAAATGGGCAGGCTTTTTCATGAAGTCAGAGGTCGATCGCTTTCGCGGGATCCTGGTGAAAAAGGCCGCAGGCGTTCGAGGGAAGCGAACGGATGGATGACGAACACTGGTCATTACCGACTTGGCAGCGTCGGCGCTTGCGCCAGCGTACTGGTAGCGTGCGCGCTTCTCTCGCTGATCGGTTTCGCTCTCCTCCTGCTGCCGCTTCGGTTGGTCCTGCCCCTGATCACCGGCTTGATCATGGTCATCCTCGAGCTCGCGAGCGTCGTGATCATCGCCCTGCTGCTCCCCAGCATCCTTGTCGTCCTGCTCCTCCTGCTACTACTGCTCCTTCTTGTGGTTGTTGTTCTTCTTTTTCTCCTTTGATCGACGGCACCTGGGTGATGCTCATCCCGTCATGATGGTGACGGCGGGAGTTGATTGAACCGCTCTTCAAACCGGCCGACGACCGAGAGAATCTCTGCGAATTTCGGGACGGCGCCGAAAAACATCGCGCCATCCATTTTGCCGAAATCTGCCTCCCATTCGGGTCGCTGGTTCGCCGAAGGAACAAGCCGAAACGTGCCGGGACGATGCGTCGAATAGTCGACCCAGGAATGCCGGAAGAAGATTTCGCGGTGTTCCGCCACCCGATCGAAGAGACCCAGGTCGGCAAGCGCGCGTTCGCCTACGCCCGCCTCCAACAGACACCAGAGGTCGTAGTAGTGGCGAGCCATGCGGTCCTTCCTGGGCTTGCCGGCTGGCCGAAAGGTTTCCTCGTGGAGAAGGCAGGCCTTTTCCCAAAAAGTGCGTTCGGCCGCGAGCACCTTCACGGGGATGTCTGGCTCACGGCCGAGAGCGGGAAAATGCTCAAGAACGTAAGACATGATGATCTTGGGCTCGGCAGGCCAATCGTCGGATCGTGCGCCCAATTCGATCTTCACGCGCGGTGGAATGTAGCCGGCACTGTCCTGCGGAAGCACCGACGGATAGTGGAACAAGAGACACTGCCCGTCAGCCATGTCGGGATCGACTTCCAGCTTCCAATCCGAACGGCCAAGACTCGCTGCGAGACGTTCCTCAAGTGCAGGCATCAGCGTGCCCTGCACCCACGCGCACGCAGCGGTTTTAAGCTTATCCAGTCGGACCTGACGTTGTTTCTTGCTCGGTGCGCTATCCGGTGAATCGCTACCAGCAAAGCCCAGGGGAGCTTTATCGATGATGATGTCGATGTCCTCTGAGAAGCGCTTGATCAGGCCCCACGCTTTGGAGAGCGAGGTGCCGCCTTTGAACGTCAGGTGCTCACCGATGCCGGGAAGAGTGAACAGCTCGCGCAATATCCAGCACACCCAAAAATCCTTTTCGACGCTGAACGCTTGCAGCCCCATCGTCGCGTCCACCTGTTGAAAGGCGAGTCGCCGGCGTTCCGCGGGGAGGTCCAAGAACGTCTTCACGAGGCCGAAGTATCTGCGACCATCGGCCGGAGAAGATCGGCGATCCAAACCGGTGCGTGAACCAGGTCTGTGCGTAGCAGTGCACGATCTTCGTCAGTGATGTGGCGCCGCAGCTTCATCACAACGTCATCGTCAATGTGATCCTGGCCGAGATAGCGAAGCGCTTGGATGATCGTGCCACTCTTGCGGCCGGCGGTGGCCATGTTACGCGGTGTCGTATGCTGAAGGACGATCTGGCGTTTGCCGAAGTTTACCTTCCGCGCCGGCCCGTCAGTTAGAAAAACGACACGCGAAGGCACCTGTTCTGAAAGTCCGAGGAGATTGGCCGCGTAGGCGCCCGAGGGTTGGATCCTGATCGCGTCGCGGGTGACCAAGGCCCGAGCGACGGCGTCCGCGGAAGGCGCGACGGTGCCCAATATGGGATCCTTCACCGGGTAATCATACAGTCCGCGCGCGAGTTGTCGGACAGTGCCTTCCGCTCTCAGCCGGCGAAGTGCAGAAGCGATGGCCGGCCGGGGTCCAAGATCGGCGAAATGCTGAGGAGTGAATACCCACCCCCTACCGTGCCCAAAAACGCGGCTCCTTAACGCTGCATCAATGTTTTGAGACGTCTTACCCATGGCATTTGTGAATCAAAAAGTGGGTTGTTTTTGATTCAACGCAATACGCAATTCGCAGTCGTTGCGGCACCAGAAGGAGACCCACATAGACCTGCACGCGTAGCACCCCTTCGCCGATCGCACTTCAGCGGGCACCTTCAGTATCCTGAAACGTCTGGTCGCGCCCAATGAAAGCTGGATTTGGGACGACCAGCGACTTTGGCGCGGATTCCGGGCGTGCACCACCCCGTTGGGACGGACTGTTCTATCCGAATCGCTTTTCCAGTTCTTCGGTCTGCGCTCTAAACTTCTCGGGGTTGGATTTCTTGAGGCGTGCGAGGTTTTGCAGCTTCCACTGCACGGCGGGGAGTTGCGACAAATGAGGGAAGGACAGCAGCGCCCAATCAGGTTCAGCCGCGACGAGACTGAGCAGGAAGCGCTTCTGGGCGTCCGTGAGTGCGGCGAGCAGTTCGCGGCGCAGGCGCCCGCGCGTGGCTTGCAGATCGGCCAGCGAAACGGCCACCAGTTCCATCCCAGCGAATTCATTTTCGAAAGTCGGCCCCATCTCCAGGTCGCGCGAGAAAAGCACTTCGTGCACCGGACGATTGTGACCGGCCAGGTAGGCGACAAAACACTCCACGGTCTCAGGCTGCAGACCGTGCGTCTGAAACATTCCATGAACGTCGAAAAAATCGCGCGGGTGCTGACGGTCCATGGCCGCGACGAGTTTGCTGCCATAGAGCTCAGACACGGCCAGCGTCGGTACGCTGAAGCCAACGGTGAAGAGGTCGCTGGCCGCTTTGACAAGTGGGCGCGTCTCCGGTGGCAAAACCGTGCCGCGAAAGACGTGGTTGATCTCGATCTTCACCAGTTCGCGTCCACGCCGGACGAAGAGCTTGGTCTCGTCACCGACCGCGGTCGCGGTGACTTCGGCCGCGAGGCCCCGTTGTTTGAGCCGGTCGCGAATTGCGTTCAGTTCGGCGGCGATTTCCGCGAGGGCGGCGGCTCGCGGCTTGGCGTGCGCGACATAAACGACGTCGATGTCCACCGAAAGGCGAGGCAGGTTCTGGACGAAAAGATTGATTGCCGTGCCGCCTTTCATGGCGAACACGCCCGATCGGAACACCTCGGGCGCGGCGTCGAGCAACAGGCGGACGGTTTCGACGTAGGCTTTGTCCATCAGGGTTTGAGCACGAGGGTTTTCCCGTCGGGCAGCCGGGTGAGCCAGCGCCCCCGGCCGCGCGGGCCGGCCAGACGGCGGGCCTCGGCGGCCCATTCGAGGTTCAGTTCCTCCGCCCATTGCACGCAAAGGCGAACGACCTTCACGCGCGGGCAGTGCTGGAGGAGCGGACCGAGCACATCGAGACGCGGTGATCGGAGTCCTTCCATAATGTTGCGCGCCTCCTCAATTCCTTGCTGCCGTGTGCCGACGTCGCTCAGCATTTCCAGGAGCGCGCGCTCGGGCACCGACACCAGCGGTCCTTGCGGCGTCTCCGGCAAAGGCTGGAGTCCAAAATCGGCGACGAGCCGGGTATCGAACAGCTTCCGAGCGACGTAGCGCGAGGGGAATCGCCGACTGAACCAGCTAGGCAGCGGGCGGGAATCGCGTCCCCACAGCGTCAGCTTCTCGCGCGGGCCGACGTGGTGGCGGACGCCGCGCCAAGCCAGCGCAGTCTTGCCGCCGACATGAAGTCCGGGAGTGTGGCGAGCCAGGACGGCCAGGGTCGGTCCGACGACAAGTTCATCATTGGGGAACATGAACATGCCCCGGCCTAGACGTGTCAGCCAGCCCACCCGCACGTAGTGGGAGGCGAGCGCTGGCGAGACGCCGATTTCGCGAAGGCGCTGGGTGTCCACTGGACTGCGGCGGGGGAGTTGGGCCAGCGCTTTGATTGGCCGATTGTAATTAGTTGCAGCCATGTTTGATCTAATCGAAAGGAAGTAATCAGACTTGGGATTAAAAGGCAATCGATACTTAAAACAGCGCTTGAGCTAATGAGAATACTTCAATCATGGCAGGAATGCTTGAGGTCAGCTCTCCACCAGTTCGATGCGGTAAACGGAATTGGCCGTTTCAACGCGTTCCGCGGCAACGTGCTTCACTACACTGCTCGTGAAAAGGCCGCACGCATCGGTACCGTTACGGCTCGTGCGAAAGACGACGATAGGATCGCCGACAGACACCGGTGCAAGTAGGTACCCCTCGAGCCAGTATCCCACGGGTAAAGATTTCGCGTTGATGCGACCAGCGACGTGAGTATCCCACGTGCCGCTCTCGACGTCCGGCTGTTCCGCGAGGTCGCACTTCGTCATTCTTACCTTCAACATAGTGCTCAACGTGCAGGCTGCGCTAAAGAGAGGGAACGGCGGCCAGTGCACGGCGAGCTACTTCGATGTCGGTGTGGGTGTACCCCCGGCTCACTTCCTCGTCATCGTGCCCGACTATCCGCATTCGCAGGACATCGGACACGCCCGCTGCGGTAAGCCACGTGGGCAGTGAGTGTCTCAACGAATGAATCGAGAACTGGGCGAGTTTTCGGCCATGTGGAACGCCCTTGATTCGCTTCACGTACGGCTGACGAATCCCGACCCGCGGCAAGATGAGCTCTCGAAAAGCCTTCGACAAATACCGCCCCTGTATGGCTGCGAAACCTGGCATGACGTAATCATGAGGCGCCCGGTCGGGCGTCTGATCCGCTCTCAATTGGAGATGCACGTGAAGCGACTCGTGCATTGGCACCCAGTGCACGTCACCACCCGTCTTCGTACGGAGTAGCCCGATACGGCTGTTCTCGAAATCCACTCTCTCCCATGTTAATTTGGCGACTTCCTGTTGCCGACCACCGGTGTAGCCAGAGATGATGAGGAATGTCTGCCAGTCGGGGTGTGTTGTCGCTCCTTTGGTCCCGCGCTCGTTAGGGGCCGTCCGCCGCACGAGCTCAGAAAACTGCTCAAACGTGAACGCCGAACGGGCTTGTGCGGCGCGTTTCGCGCGCTTGATGCGGAGCCCGCGGGCGAGATTCTTCTCCATGAGTCCCTGCGCCACCGCTTCGTCGAATGCCTGAGCCAAGAAACTCAATTCCTTGTTGATGGTGGTTGGTGACTTTCCGTGCGCCAGCTCGGTATCGCGAAAGGCCGCTACATCCTCGGCGGTGAGATTTCCGATCGCGTCCGATTGCCGCGGCCCAAGCCACGCGAGAAAATCCCTGAACACTGATCGCGCATTGAGCCATGACTTCGGCGCGACAGTGCGCTGCCAGACGAGAGACCAAGACTCGATGAACGCGTCGATCGGACGTGACGGCCGCAGTAGCGGCGTCGCAGACTGCGGACACGCCGCAGGCGGAAGCCGTCCTGCGAGGACAGCGACTTCAGCCAGAAATTGGTGCGCTGCGTCTTCGCTCCAGCGTTTCTCGGCGACGGCGATCGCGGCACGTTCATAACTCAGTGCGATCTGTAGTGCGCGGCTCCTGTCGGTCACGCCAGTCGTACGCTGAACCGTATGAAACACCGGCTGGCCATGGTTTAGTTCGCCGGTCGGCATGCGAAAGGATGCCTCCCATACCACTGAACCGGTGAGTTTCGTTACAGACGCCATGCCGGTGACCATTCAGATGCTCCCTCGTAGCCGAGCGATCGCGTCGACCACCCGGCCGGCGGTAGTCGTCGTTTCGACCTGTCGAAAACAGAGCACGTCCGGGTGGAGCACTCAGGGATAAATCTCGCAATCACCGCCTACGCGGTGAACTCGCCGAATTGACGAGAATGGTCCACGCCGATGAAATCAGAGGCTTCGATCGCCGGCCCCGCGACAATGCGAATTCGAGTCCTTAGCGACCTTCACCTAGAATTTGGCGGACGTGACTTGGCAAACGTGCCAGCTGACGTGGTGGTGCTTGCTGGGGATATCGATCGTGCTGCCCGCGGGGTATTGTGGGCCCGGAAAAGATTACCCGATGTGCCGGTGCTGTATGTGGCCGGCAATCACGAGCACTATGACGAACGTATCGGCCGCCTACACGAGAAGCTGAGGGAGGCGGCCGCTGGTTCGAACGTGACCATCTTGGAGAATGAAACTTTGGTTGTGCGCGGTGTCCGGTTTTTTGGCGCTACGCTCTGGACCGACTTCGAGCTCTTCGCTGACCGCCACGCCGCTATGGCGGCTGCAGGAAGCAAGACCACCGGAATGAACGACTATCGGAAAATTCGGCGTGCAGATACGAGTCGTTTGAAGCCTGTTCACACGGCCATGCTTCACGCCCAGTCCAGGTTGGAACTGCTGAAGTTCCTCGGCAATGGGGACCGTTCCCGTTCGGTGGTCATCACGCACCACGCGCCATCAGCTAAGTCGCTTCCTGAATCCAAACGATCGGATGTTCTCAGCGCGGCATATGCGTCGCATTTGGACGAGTTGATCGTGCAGCATGGCCCCGTGCTTTGGATTCACGGGCACATCCACGAGTCTCGCGACTACATGATTGGGAAAACGAGAGTGCTGAACAATCCAGGCGGGTATGAGTTCCAGGCCGGCGACTTTCGGCCGGAGCTGGTGGTTGAAGTTTAGGGTTCTATCGCTAACGCGTCGGCCGAATCCCGCCACCTGGCGCCACATGTCCAACAAGAATAGCACGACTTCGCCCACCTCGGCGCAACGCCTCGACGGTTCCGCTGCTACTTTGGCGTTTTTTTTGGTTCGTCCTCTCGAATCGCGAGCGTGAGGTTTTGTAAGTTGTGCAGCACCTCCGAGATGGCACCTATTCGCCGATTTCCAGTTCAACTATCCATTATCCAACGTCAGAGGGGTGCATAGTTGGTGCATAATCTACGCCCCGAAAATCATAAACGACGTAGAATTGCGATTTATAACTTACGCAAATAGCGCTATATGAAAAAGAGACGTCCGTTGAAAAATCGAATTTCGGGGGTTCAAATCCAACCCCTGCACCCAATTTAGAACGCCTCCCACTGCTCGGGAGGCGTTTCTGCTTTAGGGACGCGCGAGGTCCAGAAGGGCGTTGTCCGCAGCATCGGTAATCTCGAACCAAGGCGAATTCGGGGGGCTCCGCGAATGATTTACCCACAGTTCTGCCGCCATCGCGAAACTCGGACTCTTGCACGTCCGGCCCCTCTGTTGGTCGTCGCCGGATCTCGACCCGTCCATCCGTATCGACAATTTCTCAATCGTGGCCGGGATGCCTGCGGAATTTGCGACCGAGATCGCGGTAACGGTTGCCGTGTCCTGCCGCGTTTCGCGGCTTAATTGCGCATCCGTTTCCGTTTCGGCTACGTCGTTCGGACACACCCCCGACGTTTCCCCATGCCCTGGCCCCAGATCTATTCCCCCGTCGGCGGGATCGGCGCGTCTGCGCTGGTCGCTGCTTTGCCCGTGGTCACGCTGCTCGGTCTGCTCGCGTTTTTCCATGTCCGGGCGCAACTCGCTGCGCTTGCCGGACTGATCGTCGCGCTGGCGATCGCCATTTTCGTCTACGATATGCCGGCGTCGCTCGCGGGGGCATCGGCGACGTATGGTGCCGCCTACGGATTGTTTCCGATTGGCTGGATCATTCTCAACGCGATCTTCATTTATCAACTTTCGGTCGACACGGGGGGATTCGCGGTGCTGCAAACCCAGATCGCGGGCGTATCGGGCGACCGGCGGATCCAGGCGCTGCTCATCGCATTCAGCTTCGGCGCGTTCATCGAGGGCGCGGCCGGTTTCGGCACTCCGGTCGCGATCACGGGCGCGTTGCTGATCGGCCTCGGTTTCAAACCGCTCGAGGCCGCGAAACTCGCGTTGATCGGCAACACCGCGCCGGTCGCGTTCGGGGCGCTGGGCACGCCGCTCATCACCCTCGCACGGATCACCGATCTGGATCTCATGCAGCTCAGCGCGATGGTCGGCCGGCAGCTTCCGTTCTTCTCTCTCCTCGTTCCGTTCTGGCTGGTCGCGGCGCAAGTCGGCTGGCGCGGCATGCTCGCGGTGTGGCCCGCGTGCCTGGTCACGGGCGCGAGCTTCGGCCTCTCGCAATTTCTGGTGAGCAACTACATCGGCCCCATGCTGGTCGACATCATCAGTGCCGTGGCCTCGATCGCGGCGCTGGTCGTGCTGATGAAATTCTGGCGTCCTCGAAAGCCGGATACGGAGGACGCGGCCGCCGCCGGCGCGCCGGTGGCCTTGCCCGTCACGGTGACCGGGGCGGGGCCAACGACTTCGCCGATCCGCGCGTGGCTGCCGTGGATTTTTCTTTCGGTGTTCGTCTTTGCCTGGGGACTGCCGGTGATCAAGAACGCGCTGAACGCGCTGTTCGCGCCGTCGTTTGCGATGCCCGGTCTGCACGGCCTGGTGCAGCGCATGCCGCCGGTGGTGCCGCATCCGGAGGTCGAGAACGCGATTTTCAGCTTCAACTTTCTTTCGGCGACCGGCACGGCGCTGTTGTTCGCAGGGATTGTGGCCGGACTCTGCCTCGGCGTGACGCCCGGCAAGCTGGCGGCGCTCTACTTGCGGACGCTGTATCGCGTGCGGGTTTCCCTGCTGACGATCGCGCTGATGCTCGCGCTCGGTTTCACGACGCGTTACAGCGGAACGGATACGACGATGGGATTGGCGATGGCGGCGACCGGGATGTTTTATCCGTTCTTCTCGCCGATCATCGGCTGGCTCGGCGTGGCGCTCACCGGCAGCGACACGTCGTCGAATGTGCTTTTCGGCAACCTGCAGAAAGTCACCGCGCAACAACTCGGTTTTTCGCCCATTCTCATGGCGGCCTCGAACAGTTCGGGCGGCGTGATGGGCAAGATGATCGACGCGCAAAGCATCGTGGTCGCCTCGGTCGCGACCGGCGGGCGCCCCGACAGTCCGGATGCGGGGACCGTGCTCCGCTCGGTCTTCTGGCACAGCGTCGCGCTCGCCTTGCTGATGGGCGCGTTGGTGACTTTTCAGACGTATGTTTGGACGAGCGTGGTGCCGGGATCGCCGTGACCGAAGGCGCGCGCCCTGCGCCGGGGCGCGGAAGCGGCAAAGTCAGGCGTCATACGCGTCGCGCAACACCTGCATCGTGTGGCGCACGCGCACGGACGAGCCGAGTTTTTGGAGGTGCGTCCGGAGCTGCGTGAGGCAGCCGATGTTTCCGCTGGCGACGATCGTCGCGCCCGTGGCGAGCGAGGCTTGCGCCTTCTGCGCGCCGAGCGAGGCGGCGGTCGCGGGCTGGTCGAGGTTATACGTGCCCGCGCTGCCGCAGCAGAGATGTGAGTCGCTGAACTCGCGCAGCTCCACGCCCGGGATCGCTCGCAGCAGTGAGCGCGGTTCCGCGCGCACGCCCTGCGCGTTGGCGAGATGGCACGCGTCGTGATACGCGATCGTTTGCGGCGTGCCGGGGCCACGCGGCGGTTCGCGCAGGCCGAGTCGGTAGAGAAACATGCTTACGTCGACCACGCGCTTCCGCAGCGCGTCGGCGCGCGCTTCGTCGGGCGTGCCGCGCAAAACCAAATGATACTCGTGCATCGCTGAACCGCAGCCGGCGGCATTCGTGATCACGGCATCCACGTCGGCGGGAAATGCATCGAGGTTTCGCCGGGCAAACGCGCGCGCGGCCGTGAGGTCGCCGGTGTGCCACGCCAGACCGCCACAGCAGCCCTGCGATTCCGGCACGAGCACTTCAATGCCGTTGCGCGCGAGCACGGCGAGCGTCGCGACATTGATGTCCGGATCGAGCACCTGCTGCGCGCAGCCGGCGAGCAACGCCACGCGGGCGCGTCGTTCCCCGTGCGCCGGCGTGATCGGCGGCAGCGTCACGGGCGCGGGCACTTCCTTCGGCGCCAACTCGAGCATCGGGCGCAACGCCGATGGCACCAGGGGTTGCAGCGCGCGGCCGATTTTGGCTCCCGCGAGCGCGAGACGAAAGCGCGCCGGATATGGAATCGTTTTCCCTGCGAGCCAGCGCCGCAACTTTTCGGCGGGCGTGCGCGCGAACTTGTTTTCCGCTTCCATCCTGGCGCGGAACGGACTGATCAGATCGCGATACGGGACGCCACTCGGGCAGGCAGGTTCGCACGCGAGACAGCCGAGGCAGCGGTCCACGTGAGGCTGGGCGGCGGCGGCGGACAGGGTGCCTTCGAGCACCTGTTTCATCAGCACGATGCGTCCGCGCGGCGAATCCATTTCCTGGCCGAACTCGCGATAGGTCGGACACGCCGCGAGACAGAAACCGCAGTGCACGCACGTCTGCACGGCGTTCGTCATCGCGCTGCCGAGCGGTCCGTGTTGTTCGGGTTTGATCGCGTGGAGCATGGCAAACGAGTTCAGCCGCAACAGGGCGCAGCCGACGCAGGAATTTCGTCGAGTCCGGGGAAGCGGTCTTGGGGATCGAGCGCATTCTTCAGTCGTGCCATCACTTCGAAACGCGGCTTCGTTCCCGGCCACAACGGACCGTTGCCGCGCAAAGTCAGTGCCGGCCAATCGAGCGCGGGCAGGAGGGCATTCGCCGGCAGCGACACGTAGCCGACGTTTCCCCCCGAACCGATCCATCCGCGCGCGCGGTCAATTGTCGAAATCCGGGCTTCAAATGCGGGCACCTGCGCCGGCGTGAGCGCGGCTTTCACCAGGATGCCATCGCGGTGCGCCCAATGGCATTCGCGCGCATTCGTCCAAATCTCCTCCGCTTCGCTTTCGCTCAACGATGTGCCGGGCCAGCGAGCCAAAATCTCTTCGGCCATCGCAGCGAGCGCGGGGCCCGGACCGGCGAGGCGGAGGATCACGGCGCTTTCGCCGACCGGCGCGTCCATCGCGTCGATTTCCCAGCGCGTGCCGGCCGCCTCGGTCAGGATGTTCCGTTTCGCGGAGGAATCCAGGGCATGGATACGCAAGGTCCGGGTTTCCGGCGGGCGGGGAAACACCTTGAAGGTGACGTCGGCCAGCGCGCCGAATCGTCCGAGGCTGCCGACGAAAAATTTCGGTAGATCGAATCCGGCCGCGTTCTTCACGACCTTGCCGCCCATGCGAAGGAGGCGTCCCTCGCCGTCGACGAAGCGCACGCCCAGGATGAAATCGCGCAATCCGCCGAAGCGAAAACGCGCCGGCCCGCTCAGCCCGGCGGCGACGGTTCCGCCGATGGTCGAGCCGGCGTCGGCGAACATCGGATCGAAGGGAAGGTATTGTCCGCGCTCCGCGAGCGCCGCCGCGATCTCGCGCACGGGCGTGCCGGCGAGCGCGGTAAACGTGAATTCGCTCGGCTCGTAGTCGAGAATGCCGCGGAGCTTCGACGTGGAAATGCGGACGACATCGGGATTCGCCGCCGCAAGCCGGGGCTTCGAGCCCGCGCCGACGGCGAGAACGCGCGGTGCGGAACGAACGGCGTCGGCGAGTTCGGCGGGCGTGCTCGGCGTGAGAAGCGGCGGCGTCATTCGCGGCGGGGGCGTGTTGTTGAATCGATGCGTCGAAAGCTGGCCGCCGTGGACGATCTCATTCGCGCGAAATCACGCCGGCTTTTTCGAGCGGGTGCAGCCCATGTTGCGCGAGGGCCGGCGCACCGGCGTGCGGAAACATTTTTCCCGGATTGGCGATGCCGAGGGAATCGAAAGCGGCCCGCACGCGTTGCAAGCAGTCGATTTCGTCCGGCGAAAACATGTCGGGCAGGTAGTCGCGTTTCTCCACGCCGACGCCGTGCTCGCCGGTGATCGAGCCACCCATCGCGACGCACATGCGCAGGATCCGGCCGGCGAGCGCTTCGGCGCGGGCGAGGCCGTCGGGTTCGCGGCCGTTGTAGAGGATCAGCGGATGCAGGTTGCCGTCGCCGGCGTGAAACACGTTGGCCACGCGCAACCCCGCCTCGCGCGACCACACGTCGATCTGCCGCAGGGCCTCGCCGAGCCGCCGCCGCGGCACGACGCCGTCCTGCACGATGAAGTCGGGCGACAGCCGGCCGACGGCGCTGAAGGCGCTCTTGCGGCCTTTCCAGATCGCGAGGCGCTCGTTTGCATCGCGGGCGACGCGAATCTCGACCGCGCCGCTTTTCGCCAGAATTCCCGCGAGCCGCTCGCGATCGGCGGCGACGACCTCGCGCGGTCCCTCGAGTTCGACGATCAAGACGGCGGCGGAGTCCGGCGGGTAGTCGGCGTGCACTGCGGCCACGGCGGCTTCGAGCGCAAGGGCGTCCATGATTTCGATCGCACCGGGCAGCAGTCCGCTCGCCACGACCGCGGTGACGGCGTCGCCCG
>JAEZAD010000261.1 GCA_023430565.1 Verrucomicrobiota bacterium | reverse complement strand
GGGACGCGGATGATGAAGGTCGTGCCCTGGCCGGGAGCGGATTCGAAATCGAGGGTGCCGCCATGCTGGTCAACGACGACCGAGCGTGCGATCGTGAGGCCCTGGCCGGTGCCCTTGCCCATGGGCTTGGTGGTGAAGAATGGCTCGAAGATTCGCATCTGCACTTTTTCGGGGATGCCGGTGCCGGTGTCGCGCACGCGCACCTCGATCCATTCGCCGTCGCGGCGGGCGCTGACGGTGATCGTGCCTTTCGATGCTTTCGTGTCGGCGATGGCGTGGGTGGCGTTGATGATGAGGTTGAGCAGCGCCTGGTTGAATTCGGCGGCGAGGAGCGGGACGGTGGGGAGATCGGCTTCGAATTCGGTGACGACGTCCGCGACGTGACGCCACTCGCTGCGGCTGATGGTGAGCGTGCTTTCGATGGCTTCGCGGAGATCGACGGGGCGCTTTTCGCCGGCCCCGGGATGGGAGAAGGTTTTCATCGCGCGAACGATTTTCGTGGTGCGGGCGACGCCCTCGAGGGTGTCCTTGATGGCTTTGGGAATTTCGCTGCAGAGGTAATCGGGGCTGGCGGCGTCGTGCGCGGCGCGGGCGGTGCCGATGAGGTCGGGCGAAGCGGAGCCGGTTTCGGCGGCGGCGAGGAGCGCGCCGTAGGCCTGGAGGAGTGGGTGAAGGTCGGCGAAGGTTTGCTCGAGAAAGCGGGTGTTGTCCCCGATGAACTGCATGGGCGTGTTGATCTCGTGGGCAATGCCGGCGGCGAGCTGGCCGATGGATTCGAGTTTTTGGGACTGGCGGAGCTGCATCTCGAGTTTGCGGCGTTCGGTGATGTCACGGGTCACGAAGAGCGTGCCCTCGGTGGCGCCGAAGCCGGTGCGAAACGGGCTGGCGTGGGAATCCATGGTGAGCCACGTGCCGTCCTTGTGCTGCATGCGGAATTCCGAGGTGAGCTTGAGGTGACGCTGGAGGCAGTCGCGAAACGTCGCGGTGACGGCGGGGCGGTCGTCGGGGTGGATCAACTCGAAGACGAGGCGGGCGGCGAGTTCCTCGGCGGTGTAGCCGAGGACGCGTTCGAAGGACGGGCTGCGGTAGAGCCAGCGGCCGGCGTCGTCGACGATGGCGATGAGGTCGCCGGCGTTTTCGGTGATGAGCCGGTAGCGGTCTTCGCTGCGGCGGAGTTGTTCGGTGCGGCGGCTGACGATTTCTTCGAGTTGGTGGAGATGATGACGCACCTGGCGGGAGAGCTGCCATTTTTCGGTGAGCGCGGTGACGAGTTGGAGCGCTTCGATATTGTCGAACGGTTTCTTGAGGATGAGGAGCCGGTCGGAGAGGCCGAGTTTCTGAAGCATCTCGTCGCGCGAGTAATCGGAGTAGGCGGTGCAGATGACGACCTGGAGATCGGGATCGACGGCCCAGACGCGGGCGGTGGTCTCGATGCCGTCCCAGCCGGGCGGCATGCGAACGTCCATGAACACCATGGCGTAGGGACGGTTCTCCTCGAGGGCACGGCGGACGAGCACGACGGCTTCCTTGCCTTGGAAAGCGGAATCGAGCTGGAGGTTGGGCAAGGTGGGCAGCGTTTGGCTGGGCGTGCCGAAGAGGGCGGCCTCGTCGTCGGTGAGCGGACGATCGCCGGTTTTGCCGCGGAGGATTTTTCGGAAGTCGTCGTGGATGGCCGGGCTGTCATCGACGATGAGGATGCGGTAGGTGGATTCCGACGTTTTCATGAAAGGGACGCCGGAGCGGCGAGGGGGAGCTCGAGCGTGAACGTCGCGCCGTGGCCCGGGCCGTCGCTGTGCGCGAGGAGCGAGCCGCCGAGTTCGCCGGCGACGAGGGCGCCGCTGTGCAGGCCGAAGCCGTGGCCGTTTTTGCGCGTGGTGAAGCCGTGGGCGAAGATGCGCGTGAGATTTTCCGGCGGGATGCCGACGCCGTTGTCGGCGACGACGATGCGTGCGAGGTCGGCGTCGGCGGCGATGCGGATGGTGAGACGTTTGTCGGAACGGCCGGATTCGTCGCAGGCGTATTTCGCGTTGCGGATGAGGTTGACGAGGATCTGGAGGACCTTGTGTCGCTCGGTGGTGACGACGGGGTCCGCCTGGTAGTCGCGGACGACGTCGAGCCCGTGGCGGGCGAGGGCGCCGGCGTTCATGCGCAGTGCATCCTCGACGAGGGAGGAGAGGGCGACTTTTTCGGTGACGCCGGAGACGGTCGCGTAGCTTTGCTGCATGGCGACGATGTCCTTGATGTGCTCGATGTTTTGGCGAAGGTGGCCGAGTTCGCGGGCGATGCCGTGCTGTTCGGTGGCGAGGTCGGACGCGAGGGTGATGAGGTAGCCGGGGATGCGGCGGCCCTTGGGGTCGCGCGCGAGGAAGTCGACGACGTGGCCATTCTGCTCCTGGAGCATCGTGGCGATTTTCGAGAGGTTGGAGGTTTTGGAGGCGGCGAGGAGGTCGGTGACGAGGGTGGCGGAGACGTTGACGCTGTTGAGGACGTTGCCGACGTTGTGGAGGACGCCGGTGGCGACCTCGGCCATGCCGGCGTGGCGGGAGGTTTCGACCAGCTGGCGATGGATGTCGCGGAGCTCGGTTTCGGCGCGTTTGCGCTCGGTGATGTCGCGCACGAAGGCGCTGAACAGGACCAGGTCGGCGATGCGTATCGGAGAAATGGTGACTTCGAGCGGGATTTCACGGCCGTCGCGGTGGAGGCCGGCCGTTTCGATGCGCTGTCTGAGCTCGGTGCTGTCGCCGGAGACGAGGAATCGGCGGATGCGCTGATGGTGCGGTTCGCGGCGCGACGGGAGGAGGAAATGGTCGGCGAGGTTGCGGCCGAGGGCTTCGGTGGCGGGCCAGCCGAAGGTGGTTTCGGCCTGGGCGTTCCAGGCGACGATGAGGCCGGCGGCGTCGAAGGTGATGATGGCGTCGGAGGCGGTGTCGACGATGAGCCGGATGCGTTCCTCGCTGGCGCGGAGCGCGGCGGTGCGTTCCTCGACGCGTTTTTCGAGCATGGCCTGGGCGGCCTGGCGCTCGGCGTCGCGGACCTGAACCTGGGCGAGCAGGGCGCGGGTGGCGGCGAGCGAGAGGGCGAGGCAGAGGAGGATGAAGGCGGCGAGGACGACGGTGGCGCGCACGCCGGCGCGGTCGGATTGCTCGAGGAGATCGGTGGTGCGGGCGCCGGCGTCGCGGGAGAGGCGGAAGAGGTGTTCGCTCAACGAGCGCAGTTGCGATTCGATCTTTTGCTGGGCGGGGTCGATGTGCTCGTCGAGGGTGGCCATGGCGCGCTCGAACTGGCCGGCGCGCAGTTCGGCCTGAAAGCGTTCGGCACCTTCGCGGTAGGCCTGCACGTCGGCGGCAAACGTGTCGATGAGCGCTGCGATCTCCGGATCGTGGGAGAGTGAGCGGAGCAGCCCGATGCTCCGGCGGACATCTTCGTTGTAGGCGTGGAAGGCGCGTTGCTGTTCGTTGGTGGCGGCTTCGTCGCGGGCGAGGGCGAGCTGGAAGGTGACGCCGCGGAGGTTGAGGGTGGAGTGTTGGAGGCGGGCGAGGGTGACGAGGCTGGGGAGGAAGCGGTGCGTGAGGGATTCGGCCTGGCGGGCGCCTTGTTTGGAGTAGTTGCGCGAGACGAGCGTGACGCTGGAGACGCCGAGGGTGACGAGCACGAAGCAGCCGGTGGTCAGCTGCATGATCTGTCGAAACGTCAGACCGCGGCTGAATCGCAGAAATTTCATTGGTGAGGGAAGGGTCCGGGAAAGACCGACGGCTCCGAACCGGCGGCCTGCGCGGCAGGTCGCGGCGCGGAGCGCGCGGGAGGACTCGAGGTAGCAGTGGCATCGGCACGCGCGGGGCGGCCGGGAGCCACGATTTTGTCACAAACGCCGGCTACCGGCGTGCGATGGTGGGGCGGGTTTAACGCAGGGCGTTGAAGAGCCAGCCGATAACGGTCGTGCCCAGGAAAACGACGGTGGCGAAGGCGGTCAGCAGGCGGGCGGTCATGACGCCGCGCAGCAGGACGAGCTCGGGAAAGGAGACGCCGACGGCGGAGAGGAGAAAGGCGAGTGCGGTGCCGAGCGGAACGCCTTTGGCGACGAAGGCGTCGAGGAGCGGGACGGTGGCGTTGGCGCTGACGTAGAGCGGGAGCCCGGCGAGAGCGGCGAGCGGGACGGTCCAGGCGCCGGTGCCGGCGAAAAGGTTTTCGAAGAATCCGGCGGGCACGAAGCCGTGCAAGGCGGCGCCGAAGGCGAGGGCGAGGAGGAGCCAGGGAGCGATCTTGCGGAGGATGTAGAGGCTCGTGTCGGCGGCTTCGCGGAGGCGGGCGGAGAGGTTGGCGGGGGGCGGGTCGGCGTCATCGGCCTCGGGCGGGACGGCGCCGGCGACGAGCCAGCGTTCGGCGTGGACGAGGCTGAGGACCGCGCCGCCGACGATCCCGAGGCCGATCCCGGCGGTTGCGTAGGCGAGGGCGAATTTCCAGCCGAAGGTGGCGGCGAGGAGGGCGACGGCGATTTCGTTGACGAGCGGCGAGGTGATCAGGAAGGCAAACGCGACGCCGATGGGGAAGCGGGCCTGCACGAACCCGAGAAAGATGGGGACGGACGAGCATGAGCAGAACGGCGTGAGTGCGCCGAAGGCGGCGGCAGCGGGATAACCCAGGATACGCCCGCGGCGATCCTCGAGCGCCTGGCGCAGGCGGGCGTGCGGCAGGAAGCCGCGAATGAGGCTCATCAAAAAGGCGATGACGGCGATGAGGACGACGATCTTGAGCAGGTCGTAGACGAAAAAATGCAGCGCAGCGCCGGCGCCCGCGGCGGGATCGAGATCCGCGGCGGCGACGAGGGTATCGGCAATCCATTCGGCCCAGCGCCACATCGTGGGGTGAGCCTAGCCGAGCGGGCGGTCGCCTGGCAACGCACCTGCTGTCAGGGAGTGCGCGCGGGCTGGCGGGCGACGCTGCGAGGCGCGGGCGAGCCGAGAGCGCGTGCGACTTACGGGCGCACTTCGCGCACGGGGAGGCCGGCGGCCTGCCAGTCTTTGAAGGCGCCGACGTTGGCGACGGGAATGTTTTGCTCGGCGAGTTTGGCGGCGACGCGGCCAGAGCGGTTGCCGGTGCGGCAATAGAGGATGAGTTCCTTGCCGGCGTTTTTCGCGAGGAAGGGTTTCCAAAGTTTTTGATCGCCGTTGAAGTCGCTCATCGGAAGCAACTCGGCGGGTGCGGCGACGCCGCTTTCGGCCCATTCGGCGGGTTCGCGGACGTCGACAAGGATCGCGCGACCATCGGCGACGCGTTGCGCGGCGTCGGCGGGAGAGACCTTGGCGACGTCGGCGGCGGAGGCGGTCAGGCCGCCCAGCATCAACAGACTCAGGAGGCGGAGGAGCATGTTCATGCCGGAGACGGAGCGCGGACGGGCAGCGAACGCAACCCGGATTCCCGGGTTGGGAATCCGGGGGCGAACGGCGGGGCGCGCTCAGATTTGATCCGGCCAGACGCGACCCTGGCGCTGCCAGTGAGCCCGGAGGGACGCGGTGTGGCGCTGCAGAACGAGATCGACGATCAGGGCGTCGTCGAGGAGGCCGATCTCCGGCACGGAGTCAGGGATGCGGTCGAAGCCCTTCAGGAAATAGAGGAGCGCGAAAGCGGTCTCGGCGCGGACCTGCGGATCGACGAGCGCGGCGTCGGCGGATTCCTCGAAATAGCTGGCGAGGAGTTCGAGGCGGCGGCGAAGCCGTTCGGAGTTGACCAAGCGGTCGATCTTGGTGCGCAGCGGTTCGCGGAGGTGGTGCAACGCCTGGACGGCGGCGGGCGTGACGAGGGCCGCGCCGCGGTCGACGTAGCTGGCAATGCTGCCGGCATCGTGGTCGGAGTAGGAGGACAGATGGGCGTCAAGGTCCGTGGGCATGGTGGTGGGATTTGTTGTCATGGTGAAAAAACGTGGCGGGCGTGGACGGGACGGGGCGCGGCTTGAGCAGCGAGGCGATGACGCTGGCGGCGAGGATGAGCACGATGACGCCGAGCGACAGGAGTGTGTCGATTTTCCACGGGGAGTGCGCGAGCAGCATCTTCACGCCGACGAAGGCGAGCACGGCGCCGAGGCCGATCTTGAGGTAGCGGAATTTGTTCATCACGCCCGCGAGGGCGAAGTAGAGCGAGCGCAGGCCGAGGATCGCGAAGACGTTCGAGGTGTAGACGATGAACGGATCGGTGGTGACTGCGAAGATGGCGGGGATCGAGTCGACCGCGAAAATGAGATCGGAGACTTCGACCAGCAGCAGGACCACGAACAAAGGCGTGGCCATGAGGATGCCGCGGTGCCGGACGAAGAATTTGTCGCCCTGGTAGTCGGAGGTGACCGGCATGATTTTCTTGAAGAGCCGGACCACGGGATTGCGCTCGGGGTGGATCTCCTGGGCGCGTTTGAAGATCATCTTGAGGCCGGTGAGGATCAGGAAGGCGCCGAAGACGTAGATGATCCATGAAAACGTCGCGATCAGGGCGGCGCCGGCGACGATCATGATGGCGCGCATGACGAGCGCGCCGAGGATGCCCCAGAAAAGCACCTTGTGCTGGAAGGCTGCGGGAACGGAAAAGTAGGAGAACAGCAGGGCGAAGACGAAGACGTTGTCCACGCTGAGCGACTTCTCGATCAAGTAGCCGGTGAAGAACTCGAGACCCTTCTGCGGGCCGGCGAAGTGCCAGACGCCGAGATTGAAGAGGAGGGCGAGCGCGATCCAGACGGCGGTCCAGGTCAGCGATTCCCTGAGGGTGACGGCGTGCGCGTGGCGATGGAAGACGCCCAGATCGAGGGCGAGCATCGCCAGCACGAAGAGATTGAAGCCAAGCCAAAGCCAGAGCGGGTCGATCATTGTGGGTGAGGCGGCGACGGTAGCGCATGAAATCACTTCGGACTAATATGCGTTTTGGAATTAACACTGAGGATTAACCAAACAATCATGCCGGGCCATGGAGTGGCTGAACTTTCATCATCTGCGATATTTTCAAGCGGTCGCGAAGGAAGGCGGGTTGCGGCAGGCGGCGGAGAAGCTGCACGTGTCGCAGCCATCGATCTCGGCGCAAATTCGCGAACTCGAGGAAGCCCTGGGCGAAAAATTGTTTCGCCGGAGCGGGCGCCGGAAGGTGCTGACGGAAGCGGGGCAGGTCGCGCTGCGGCATGCGGACGAGATCTTCTCGCTGGGCCGGGAGCTGGTGAGCGCGGTGAAGCAGCGGCCGACGACGCGGCCGGTGCGGCTGCAGGTGGGCGTGGCCGATGCGATGCCGAAGCTGGTGAGCTTCGAGATTCTCAAGCCCGCGTTGAGCGCGGGGCCGGCGGTGCACATGATCTGTCGCGAAGGGAAGCTGGAGGATTTGCTGGGGCAGCTCGCGGCGCACCGGCTCGACATCGTGCTCGCGGACGAGCCGGCGCCGAGCACGGCGAAGATCCGGGCGTTCAATCACCTGTTGGGCGAGTCGGGCGTGACGATTTGTGCGGCGCCCTCGCTGGCGAGAAGGCTGCGGCGCGGTTTCCCGCGTTCGTTGCACGAGGCGCCGGCGTTGCTGCCGGCCGAGACGACGACGTTAAGGCGTTCGCTGGAAAACTGGTTTCGCTCGCTGCAGATCCGGCCGCATGTGCTGGCGGAATTCGAGGATGCGGCGCTGATGAAGGTGATGGCGACGAGCGCGAGCGGGTTTGTGCCGATCCCGACGGTGGTGGTGAAGGAGGCGGTGAGCCGTTACGGGCTGCGGGTCGTCGGCGCGACCGAGCGCGTGCGCGACCAGTTTTATGCGATCACGGCGGAGCGCACGATCACGCACCCGCTGGTGTCGTTGATCACGGAGAACGCGCAGAGGCTGACGTTCGCGTGATCACGAGTGGGCGGCGGGTTTGCGGGCGGCGATCTGGACGACGGCGCCGAGGCCGCGGTGGCCGGGTTCTTCGACGACGTCGCGTTCGAGTTCGCGGGCGATGACGAGATCGAGGCCGGTGAGTTCGCGGCGGAGATCGGCGAGGCGCATGAGCAGTTCCGGTTGGTTGACGGGACCGCCGGTGCGATGGCGCACCTGATCGGGGGTATAGGCTTCGAGGATGAACACGCCGCCGGGGCTGAGGCCGGCGACGACGCGCGCGTGAACGTCGCGGCGGAGCGGCGGCGGGAGATGGACGAACGTCGCGACGATGCCGGACCAGGTGCCGGGCTCGATCGGGAAGTGGGCGAGGTCGGCGAGATGAGTGGTGAGAGGAACGGTGTGATTGGCGGCGAGGCGCGCGGCTTTCGCGAGACCGACGGCGGACTGGTCCATCGCGGTGACGGCGTGGCCGCGCAGGGCGAGAAAGACGGCGTTGCGGCCTTCGCCCTCGGCGAGACAGAGCACGGGGCCGGGCGGTATCAAGGAAACGGATTCGGCGACGAAAGCGTTGGGCGAAGTGCCGTAAAAATAGCCGTCGCTCGCGTAGCGGGTGTCCCAGAACGAAGGGTCCATGATTGCGATGTTGGAGGTTTTTTCGGACGGCGCGAACGGGCGGACGCGTTCAGGACTGCGGAGCGGAAGGTGGCGGGAGTGGCGTGCCCGGAGGGGAAAACCAGCGGCAGTCGGAGGACATGCGATGAACGCGAACGGAGGCGGACGGTCGCGTGCACCAAACCCAATCGAGGTAATTGCCGTTGAGAGGCTGGGCGTAGCGGCAGCCGAGTCCGCAAGAAACGAGTTGGGGGTGCGGTCGCGGCGACGCGTGGGAGGCGGTCATGTCGAGGGGGGCGCGGGCGGCGGGTCGTCAGAGCTGGGGCCGCGGGGTGGCGGCCGTTTCGACGGGCAGTTCGGGAAGCTGGATCGAGGGGATCTTGCCCGTGAGGGTGGCGAGGAACGCGACGATCTCGTCGGTTTCGGTGTCGGTGAGCGTCGCGCCGAGCTGGCTGGAGCTCATGAGTGCGACGGATTCGTGCAGGCTCCAGACCTGGCCGGAATGGAAATACGGAGCGGTGAGCGCGATGTTGCGGAGCGGTGCGGCGCGAAAGACGTAGTTGTCGACTTTAGTGTGAGTGACGGCGAAGCGGCCGAGGTCGTCGGGCGGGCGGATCTTGTCGTCGGGCGCGGACACGAGGCCGAAGGGGAAATAGCCCTGGCCGCCGAGGTTCACGCCGTTGTGGCAGGTCATGCAGCCCTTGGCCATGAACGCGCGGAGGCCGCGGAGTTCCTTGGCGGTAAGGGCGGAGGTGTCGCCTTTGAGGAGGAGGTCGAAGCGGGCGCTGGGCGTGACGAGGGTGGCTTCGAAGGCTTCGATCGCGAGGGCGACGTTGTCGAAGGTGACGGGATCGGCGTCGTGCGGGAACGCTTCGCGAAAGCGCTGCGTGTATTCGGGGATGCTGTTGAGGGTGGCGATGACGACGGAGGGGAGGTTGGACATTTCGACGCCGGCCTGGATGGGGCCCTTGGCCTGCGCTTTCAGATCCTCGGCGCGGCCGTCCCAGAACTGGGCGACGTTGAAGACGGCGTTGTAGACGGTGGGGGCGTTGCGCGGGCCTTTTTGCCAGCCGTGTCCGATGGACGTGGGCAGGTTGTCGTCGCCGCCCATGCCGAGGTTGTGGCAGGTGTTGCAGCTGATCGTGCCGCTTTTGGAGAGTCGCGGATCGAAGAAGAGCATTTTGCCGAGCTCGCTGCGCGCGGCGGTGACGACGTTGCCCTTCAGCGTGGGTGTGCCGTAGGGCACGGGCTGAAAGAAGGACTGTGCCTGGGCGAGGAGCGCAGGATCGGCGGGTGTCGAATGCAGCGCGGAGACGGACAACGCGAACGCCGCGACGGCGAGAAGAAGCGAGGAGGACGTTTTCATGGAGGAGCCGGGTTCGAGCAAAGCGCTGCGCGCGAACGTGCGGCCGGCCGAAATGGCGGCGGAGGAGTCAGGCAGAATCCGCGCGAGAAAGGCGACCGAGTGCACGTGCGCTGCTCAACCCGGGGGCGCGGCGATGAGACCGCGGCGGAGCGAGGAGAAGTCTGTTGGCGTGGCGGGCGCCCGCGAGTGCGAAAGGCCGGGTGGCGGCGTGTATTTGCCGGGGTGATGCGCCGCTTAAGCGGAGGCGGAGGAATCGGTGTGGCGGTTGGCCATGAAATAGAGGACGGGGACGGCCATGCGGCTGATGAGGAGCGAGGCGATTTCGCCGAACATTAGGCTGATCGCGAGGCCCTGGAAAATCGGGTCGGCGAGGATGACGCTCGCGCCGACGACGACGGCGAGGGCGGTGAGCAGCATCGGCCGGAAACGCACGGCGCCCGCTTCCACAACGGCGTCGCGCAATGCGAGGCCCTGGGCGCGGCGGAGCTCGATGAAGTCGACGAGAATGATCGAATTGCGGACGACGATGCCGGCGCCGGCCATGAAGCCGATCATGGAGGTGGCGGTGAAAAACGCGCCGAGCGCCCAGTGTGCGGGCAGGATGCCGATGAGGGAAAACGGGATAGCGGCCATGACGACCAGTGGCGTGATGTAGCTGCGGAACCAGCCCACCATGAGCATCGCGATGAGGATGAGCACGGCGGCGAAAGCGAGGCCGAGGTCGCGGAAAACCTCGAGCGTGATGTGCCACTCGCCGTCCCATTTGAGCGCGGGCTGCTGATCGTCGGTGGGAAGCGTGAGGTGAAAGATCGGCAGCTGCGGATCGGTGGCGCCGAACGTGCGGGCGTCGAGCGCGCGGATTTTTTGGTCGATCGCGAACATCGCGTAGGCGGGACTCTCGATGGCGCCGGCGACGTCGGCGGTGACGTAGGTGACGGGTTTGAGGTTTTTGCGGTAGAGGTTGCGCGAGCCGGCGGAGCGCTCGAGGCGGACGAGTTCGGAGAGCGGGACGAGCGGCGCGGTGGAGTCCCGTTCGCTGCGGAGGCGAAGCGAGAGGAGGGATTCGGGTTGGGAGCGGGCGGCGGCGGGAAGCTCGAAGACGATGGGGACGTCTTCGCGTTCGGTGGGGACGTGGAGCAGATCGACGGCGCGGCCCTGGGCGGCGAGTTGGAGGGTTTGCGCTATGGTGGCCTCGCTGACGCCGTGCAGGGCGGCTTTGGCCTTGTCGACGACGTAGCGGACCTTCGGCTGCTCGTCTTCGACATACCAGTCGATGTCCACGACGCCCGTAGTTTCGGTCATGATACGCTTCACCTCGCGGGCGAGGGCGATGCGCTGGGATTCGTCGGGACCGTAGATTTCGGCGACGATGGACTGGAGAACGGGCGGACCGGGCGGGACCTCGGCGACGGCGAGGGCGGCGCCGTATTTTTTGGCGATGGCCATGGCGGCGGGGCGGAGGCGTTTGGCGATGGCGTGCGACTGGGCGGAGCGGTCGGATTTGCCGACGAGATTGACCTGGATGTCGGCGACGTTGGGGCCGCGGCGGGCGAAGTAGTGGCGGACGAGGCCGTTGAAGTTAAACGGTGAAGCGGTGCCGGCGTAGATCTGGTAGTCGCGGACCTCGGGCGCGTCGTGGAGCGTGGCGGCGACTTCCTGGGCGATGCGGGCGGTCTGTTCGAGGGGTGTGCCTTCGGGGGTGTCGATGACGATCTGGAACTCGGATTTGTTGTCGAACGGGAGCATCTTGACCTCGACGGCGCCGAAGAGCACGAGCGCGGATGCGGCGAGGAGAAGCGCGACGATGCCGCCGAGAAATGTCCAGCGCCAGCGGGCGCGGTCGAGGAGCGGCTCCATCACGCGGTGATAGAGGCGGGTGAACCAGTCGGACGGCGCGTCGTGACCCGCTTCGGGCGCCGGGCCGCCGGGAAGATTGTCACCTATTAAGTGACAATCTGGTTCGGCTGTGGCGGCGGGAGTCGAGGGGATGTCACTTAATGAGTGACAATCTGGTTTTGGGGGAGGAGGGGGGAGGTGGCGGCGGAGGAGGCGGAGGGCGGCCCAGGGGGTGACGGTGAAGGCGATGGCGATCGAGAAGAGCATCGCGGCGGTGGAGCCGATCGGGATCGGGCGCATGTAAGGGCCCATGAGGCCGCCGACGAAGGCCATGGGGAGAATCGCGGCGATGACGGCCCACGTGGCGAGAATGGTGGGATTGCCGACCTCGTCGACGGCTTCGAGGGCGATCTGGCCGAGGGACTTTTTCGAAGCGCCGGACAGGCGGAGGTGGCGGACGATGTTTTCGACGACGACGATGGCGTCGTCGACCAGGATGCCGATGGAGAAGATCAGCGCGAAGAGCGTGATGCGGTTGAGCGTGTATCCATAAAGGTAGAACACGAACAACGTGAGCGCGAGGGTGGAGGGGATCGCGAGGAGGACGACGAGGGATTCGCGCCAGCCGAGGAAGAGAAGGATGAGGAGGGCGACGCCGAAGACGGCGATGCCCATGTGGAGGAGCAGCTCGTTGCTCTTCTCGGCGGCGGTGTGGCCGTAGTCGCGGGTGACGGCGATCTCGACGTCGGCAGGGAGGAGCGTGCCGCGGAGGGTGTCGACCTTGGCGAGGACGGCGTTGACGACGTCGATGGCGTTGGCGCCGGGGCGCTTGGCGATGCTGACAGTGACGGCGGGCTCGGGACTCGGAGCTACGGCGGCTTCATCGCGGCCATGGCGCGACGAGGGTGTCGCGGCTCCTTTGGCGTGGAGGACGTAGTTGGCGGGTTCCTCGGCGGTGTCGAGGATGGTGGCGATTTCGCGGAGGTAGACGGGCTTGTTGCGGAAGACGCCGACGACGACGCTGCCGACGTCGGCGGCGTCGCGGAGAAAGGTGCCGGTTTCGAGGAGAAACTCGGTGTTGGCGAACGGACGCGAGCCGGCGTGGGTCTGGCGGTTGGCTTGCTGGAGGGAGGCGACGAGTTGGTCGGGGCTGAGCTGGCGGGCGGCGAGGGCGGTGGGATCGAGCTGGACGCGGACGGCGCGCCGGACGCCGCCGATCACGGCGGTTTCGGCGACCTGCGGGATGGACTTGATGACATCGTCGAGTTGGGCGGCGAGGCGGCGAAGGGTGAGGTGGTCGTGGGTGGCGCTGTGCAGGGTGAGGGCGAGGATGGGGACGTCGTCGATGGTGCGGGGCTTGACGAGGGGAAAGCTGACGCCGGCGGGGATGCGATCGAAGTTGGTTTGAAGCTTCTGGTTGAGGCGGACGAGCGCGGTCTCGATGTCGGTGCCGACCTCGAAGCGGACGATGGACATGGCGTGGCCGCGGGAGGAGGTGGAGTAGAGGTATTCGACGCCCGGGATTTCCCAGAGAAGTTTTTCCATCGGCCGGGTGGCGCGGTTCTCGATCTCGGCGGCGTCGGAGCCGGGCGTGGAGACGAGGACGTCGATCATCGGCACCTTGATCTGCGGCTCCTCCTCGCGCGGGAGCATCCAGATCGCGAATACGCCGAGGAGGATCGAGGCGAGGACGGCGATCGGGGTGAGTTTCGAGTGGATGAACAGGGCCGCGAGGCGGCCGGCGATGCCGGACGGGGCGGGTGAGTGAGGTGCGGAGGCGCCGGGATTCATGGCGGGCTACGGTTGCGGCGCGAGGGGCGCTCCATCGCGGAGCGAGGCGGGCGGGGCGGCGACGACCTGTTCGCCGGCATCGAGGCCGGAGAGAATTTCGACGCGCTCGCCGCGGGTGGCGCCGGTTTTGACGAGGCGGAGGATTGCGCGGCCGTTTACGGCGACGAAGACGCGTTCCATTTGACCGAACCTTGTGATGGCGGTGGCGGGCGCGAGGATGACCGAGGCGGAGCCGGCGGGCACTTGAACGCGAGCGAATTGACCGGAGCGGACGGCGGTGCCGGGGGGAACGCGAAGTTTGGCGGGCACGGTGCGCGCGGTGGCGTCGGCGGCGGAGGAGAGTTCGGCGAGCGTGGCGGTGAAGCGCAGGCCGGAGGCGGGGATTTCGATTTCGAGCGGTGTTTCGAGGACGAGAGACGCGGCGAGGGTGTCGGGGATGTCGGCTTCGATTTCGAACCGGTCTAGGCCCTCGAGTTCGAGCAGCGGTTGACCGGGGACGGCGAGGTCGCCGGCGTGGGCGGGGCGGCGGGCGATCACGCCGTCGAACGGCGCGGTGATGGTGGTGTAGCCGAGCATGGCTTCGGCTTCGCGGAGTTGGGCGGAGGCGGTGGCGAGGCGGTTTTCGAGGGCTTTGACGTGCTCGGCGGTGGCGGCGCCCTTGGCGAGGAGCTCGCGTTCGCGTTCGAGGTCGCGGCGGGCGAGGTCGAGTTGCGATTCGGCCTGGAGGACGCGGGCGGAGATTTCGCCGGCGGAGAGATGGGCGAGGACATCGCCGGCGCGGACGCGCTGGCCGAGGGTAATGGGGAGCGACTCGATGGTGCCCATGACCTTGGCGGCGATGACGGCGCGCTGGACGGGGCGGACGGTGCCGGTGGTTTCGATGAGGACCGGAAGAGTCGCGCGCTCGACGGTGGCGGTGCGAAGGGCGAGGGGAGAAGCTCCAAGGACCAAGATCCAAGCTCCAGAGAAGATCCAAACAGCAAGGATGAGGCGAAGGCGTGAGCGGAAGGAGGAAGGTTGGGTCATTGGAAGTTTCCTGGAGCTTGGTGCTTGGTTCTTGGAGCTTACGCGCCATCAGGCGCGCGGGTGCCAGTGGATGACGTCGTGGGCGTCGACGCGGCCGAGTTTGCGAAGGAGGAGGGTGGGCGGGCAGAAGCCGGTGAAGGCGGACTGGAGGAGGTTGGCGCCGACGAAAGCGGGAAGGAGCAGCCACCACGGATGGACGAAGGCGGCGAGGGCGGTGCCGAGGAGGACGAAGGAGCCGGCAAGGAGGCGAATGAAGGATTCGGTTTTCATGTTGCGGTTATCAAATATGCGCATATACGCATATACTTGAAACGATGTCAACCTCCTGTTTCCTGCGCGGCATGCCAAAACACCCGGAGCTGAGCGCGGCGGCGATCGAGCTGATTGCGCGGCGGTTTGCCGTGCTGGCCGAGCCGATGCGGCTGCGGTTGGTGCATGCGCTGTTCGACGGGGAGAAGAACGTGAATGCGCTGGTGGAGGCGACGGGTGGGACGCAGGCGAACGTGTCGCGGCATCTGCAGACGCTCACGCACGCTCATGTGCTGTCGCGGCGGAAGGAAGGGCTGCAGGTGTTTTATGCGATCGCGGATCCGACGATCTTCAAGTTATGCGAGCTGGTGTGCGGGAGCCTGGAAAAACACCTGAGCCGGCAGGCGAAGGCGTTGGGCGGGGGGTAGAAAGCTCCAAGGGCCAAGATCCAAGCTCCAGGGAAACTCCAAACTCCAAGCCTCAAGTGAGCGGGGGCGCAGGAGGATTCGGGTGCTCGGACGGCACCTCATATGAGACAGCGGATGATTCTGAGCGAAGCGAGGAGTCCACGCATGCTCCTGCCGGCGATTGTCGCCCTGGATGTCGGACTCGCCTGTGGCTGAACTTCGCTTCGCTCAGAATGACAGA
>JAEZAD010000230.1 GCA_023430565.1 Verrucomicrobiota bacterium | reverse complement strand
GTTTACGCGATTACCCCACCTCTCCTCAGGGTTTTTACGGAAGAGCCGCGAACCAATTCCCCGATCCTGTGTCCGTGCTCGGCCCCATGGCTTCCAGCACCATGCTCACAACTCAACGTCCCCTTCTCGTTTCGGTTGTGGAGGGATATCCCCTCCTTTGTCGCTGGCTATACGCCACGCCGCGAGCAAATCGCTCGCTCTCGGCTGGCCCTGCCAGCTCGTGAACGCCTACGCCTCCCCCGCCGTCGATCTCTCGGCGAAAATCCTCCTCGTCAAGTCCGACGCCCACCGCTCCAGCGGTCGCGCCTTCGTCCTCGGCGCCGGCGGCATCTACGCCCGCGAGCTCGATTCCGACGCCGCCATCGAGGAAGCCCTCTCCGCCGAGGCCTTCCAGCTCATCGTCAACGACGCCCGCTCCCACCCCAACGAGCCTTTCCTCTTCGTCGAAAAACTCCGCCGCCAGCCCGGCGCCCCGCCCCTCCTCCTCCTCTGCCCCTCCCTCCAGTTCGACCGCGTCGTCGAAGCCATTCGCCATCGCGTCAACGACATCCTCCCGCCCCCCGTCGACTTCAAAGCCCTCCACGAGCGCGCCGTCGAACTCCTCAAATCCCACCTCAACGGCAACGCCCCCGAAATCGACACCGCCCGCTGGTTCGAAATCGCCCGCTTCCTCGCCGAGCTCCCCGACGACGGCGTCACTCCCCCGCCCACGCGCGCCGACGCCCTCGCCTCCCACGCCGATCGCTCGCGCCTCACCGCCGAACTCCGCCTCGAACGCGATTCCCTCTCCGCCGCCGAAACCGCACGCGACGAAGCCCTCCGCGAAACCGAAACCCTCCGCCAGCGCCTCACCGAGCTCGAGCGCTCCCTCGCCAACGGCACCCAGCGCACCTCCGCTCTCGCCGAACAGGAAGCCGAGCTCGCCGCCGCCGAGGAGGAGCTCTCCCTCGCCCGCAAACAACTCGAGCAACAACGCGCCGAGCTCGCCCAACGCGAAGCCGCCGCCCGCAAACTCACCGCCGGCCTCGCCGACGTCGACACCGCCCGCCGCGAACTCGCCCAACAGCAGGAACAACTCGCCACCGCCCAGCGCCAGCTCGACGACACCAAACGCGAACTCGATCGCCGCGCCGCCGAACTTTCCCGTCAGCAAAAAATCCAGGCCGCCGCCGCCGCCGAGGAGGAAGCCCGCCTCGAAGCCGAACGCGCCTCCCACGAAGCGGCCCTCCGCGCCAGCGAAACCGCCCGCCAGAAAAAGGAATCCGAACTCGCCCGCCTCGCCGCCGCCACCCAGAAGCGCGAAGCCGATCTCGCCGCCGCCGAAGAGGAGCTCTCCCTCGCCCGCAAACACCTCGAGCAGGAACGCGCCGCGCACAAATCCACGCTCGAAAAACAAACCGCCGCCGCCCGCCAGCGCGAAGCCGCCCTCGCCGAACGCGAAGCCGCTGTCCAGGAAGTCGCCGAAGCCCAATCCCGCCTCGCCACCGAACAACAGCGGCTCGACGCCCTGAAACTTTCCCTCGATCAGCGCGCCGCCGACCTCGATCGCCAGCACCAGGCCAAAGTCGCCGCGCTCGCCGATGAAGAAGCCCGCATCGAAAGCGAACGCACCGCCCTCGACTCCGCGCTCCGCTCCGCCGAAGCCGAACGCCAAAAACGCGAAGCCGACTTCGCCCGCCGCGAAACCGCCGCCGCCCAACGCGCCGCCGAGATCGACGCCAGCGCCGAGGAAATCGCCGCCACCAAAAAACAGCTCGCCCAGGAGCGCACCGCCCTCGACGCCGCCGCGAAAAAGCAGAACGAATCCTTCAACCGTCGCGAAGCCAGCCTCGCCGAGCGCGAAGCCGCCGCCGCCGAGGCCACCGAAGCCATCGCGCAGCTCGCGACCGATCGCCAAAAACTCGCGCAGGCCCAGCAACAACTCGCCACCGACCAAACACGCCTCGACGACTTGCGGAAATCCCTCGACGCCCGCGCCGCCCGGCTCGCCGAAGAGAAATCTCATCTCGACCGCGACCGCGCCGCCTTCGACTCCGCCCGCAAGCAAAAGGAAGCCGAGCTCGCCCGCCTCGCCGCCGACACGCAAAAACGCGAAGCCGAGCTCGCCGCCGGCCACGAGGAAATCGCCGCCGCCAAAAAACAACTCACCCAGGAACGCGCCACCCTCGACGCCGCCGCCAAAAAACAAAACGACGCCTTTAATCGCCGCGAAGCCGACCTCGCCGATCGCGAAGCCGCCGCCGCCGAAGCATCCGCCGCCCTCGCCCAGCTCGACTCCGAGCGCCAGCGCCTCGCCCGCGAGCGTCAGCAGCTCGACACCGAACAGGCCCGCCTCGCCAACCTGAAAAAGGCCCACGACGCCCGCGCCGCCGAGCTCGCCGAGGAGGAAGCCCGCCTCGAGGCCGAACGCGCCTCCTTCGACTCCGCCCGCCAGAAAAAAGAGGCCGAGCTCGCCCGCCTCGCCGCCGAAGCAAAAAAACGCGAAGCCGAGCTCTCCACCTCTCAGCAGGAGCTAACCGTATCCAGAAACCAACTCGCCAAGGACCGCACCGCGCTCGAAGCCAACGCGAAAAAACAAACCGAGTCCCTCGACCGTCGCGAAGCCACTCTCGGCGAGCGCGAAGCCGCCGCCGCCAAAGCCGCCACCGCCCTCGCGAAACTCGAAAGCGAACGCCAGCAGCTCACCAAGGACCTCGAACAGCTCGCCGAAGAGGAAGCCCGCCTCGCCGCCGAGCGCGGCAGGGTCGACACGCTCAAGCGCGATCTCGACCAGCGCGCCGCCCAGCTCTCCGAGCAACAAAAAACCCACGCCACCGCCGTCGCCGAAGAAGACGCACGACTCGAAGCCGAACGGGCCGCCCACGAAGCCGCCGCCCGCACCGCCACCGCCGCGCGTCAGAAAGCCGAAACCGAGCTCTCCCGCCTCGCCGCCGATGCGAAAAAGCGCACCGCCGCGCTCGACGCCCGCGAAACCGAGCTCGCCGCCGCCGAGGAGGAAATCTCCGCCGCGCGTCAGCAGGCCGAGTCCGCCCAAAAAGCCGCCGCCCAGCTCCGCCAACAGCTCGAGGCCGACCTCGCCCGCGCCAAGTCCGAACTCGCTTCCGTCGAGCAAACGAAGACCCAGCAATCCGCGAAACGCGCCGAACTCGACAAACTCGCCGTCACGCTCGCCGAGCAGGAAGCCGCCCTCGCCGAGGAGCAGGCCCGCCTTGCCAGCGAGACCGAGTCGCTCCGCCAGCAGTCCGCCGCCTTCGCCAACGAGCGCGCCTCCCTCCAGGCCGAACGCGCCGCGTGCGACGAGGAAGCCGCGAGCCTCGCGAAGCGCACCAAGGAGTTCGAAGACCGACGCCGCGCCTTCCAGGAAAAGATGAAGAGCATGCTTTCCGTCGAATAACCCCACCCACCCCTTCCCACCACCGGCCTCAACCCGATCCCCGCCATGCCCACGCCCAACGAAAAGCAGTATTACGTCGAACTCACGCGGCACTCGTTGCACGCCGTTCGCGCCACCGGTCCCGCCATCGAATTCTGCCGGGAATGTCCGCTCGACCAAAAAGCCGCCGTCGAAGAACTGCTCGCCGCCTGGGGCAGCGGCACGCCCGTCCGCGCCGTCGTCGCCCTCACGCCGCTCCAATCCCACTGGCACCTCTCCGTCGGCAACGAAGCCTCGCGCCACCGCACCGACGCCGCCCTGCGCACCTTCGCCGCCAATCTCCCGCACGGTTTCGAAGGCCCGCTCGAACTCCTTTCCTGCCACGCCGAAGACGGCTCCGCCGTCACGCCCGTCGGCAACGCCCGCTGGCTCATCAACGCCGCCCCCACCGCCACACTGGAAACCGCCACGGCCGCCATCCGCGAACGCCTGATCGAGCCTCTCCGCGTGGAAAGCGCGATCCTCACCCGCCTCGCTGCCGCCGCGACCGCCGTTCGCCACGCCGGCAGCAGCCCCGTGATCCTCTGGCACCTCGGCCTCGAACACTCGCAGCTTTTCCTCGTCACGTCCCGCGGCGTCGAAGCCGTCGCATCGTGCCCCACCGGCCTCGACGCACTCTTCACGATCGTCCAGGGCGCGCTCGGCCTGAAACTCCGCGGTGCCGCCGCCCGCCTCTTTTTTAACGACACCTACGACTTCACCGAAGCCGGCCCCCGCATCGCCGCCGAGCTCGCACCGTCGCTGAAAACCGCCCTCGCCACGTTCCCGTCCTCCAGCGCCTCCGCCGCCTTCGCCTGCGCGAGCTTCACCGGCAAACAAGCCTGGTTCTCCGCCGAGGTCGCGCGCGCCGTCGGCCTCGCACCGTGGGCCCCCGATGCCGCCCGCATCGTGTCGCACCTGCAACTCCGACTCCCCGCCGACACCGTCGTCACCCCCGATCTGCTCGGCGTTCTCCACCTCGCCGGCTCGCACGCGCGCAATCTCACGGAATGGCATCCCACCTGGACCAAGCCCGGCGCCGCCCCGGCCGCGCCCGCCGTAGCCTCACCCGCCACTCCCGCCCCTTCGCCGGCAAAAACGTCCGCGCCCGTCGCCGAACCCGTCATCAAGGCCGTCACCGTAACCAACTCGCCGCGCGTGGCCGAGCTGGAGCCCGCCGGTGTCGCTTCTGCCGCCACAGTCGCACTCCTGCCTGAAGCTCCCCGCGAAACGAAATCCGCTCCCGCCCCGAAAGCCGTCGCTCGCCCCGACGTCAAACCCACCGCCAAGGTCGAGGTCGCGCCTGCACGCAAACCGGAAAAAACCGCTCCGAAAGCCGCTGCGTCCACCCCGCCCAAAACGCCCGCCACACCTCCTCCCGCCGCCGTCACGCCGACCGCCGTTCCTCCGGCCGCTCCGCAGAAAAAACGCGGCTTCGGGCTCTACCTCGGCGTTGCCGCCGGCCTCGCCTGCGCCGTCTTCGCCGGTAAATTCTACTTCGACGCCAAGGAGGCCCAGGCCGTCATCGAGCAGGAAAAAGAAGCCGCCGCCCAACTTGCCAAAGCCGCCACCGCCCGCGCCCAGGCCCTCGAAGCCCAGGCCAAAGCCGAGGCCGAGCGCATCCGCCGCGAAGCCGAGCAGGCCCGCGAGGAAGCCGTCGCCCTCGCCCGCCAGCAGGCCGAGCAGCAAACGCGCGTCGCCGTCACCGCCGAGATCGAGGCCGAGCGCATCGCCAATTCCCCCGGTATCCTGATTGTCACGACGTCGCCCGTTGGCGCCGGCGTTTCGATCGATGGCGGCCCGGTGCGCCCGTCGCCGCTCTCGTTGAACGACCTCATGCCCGGCAGCCATCGCGTGAACATCACGCTCGACGGCTACGAGCCCGTCGAACTCACGGCCGACATCGCCGGCACGAAGACCACCGACCTCGGCCTCATCATGCTGCAGCGCGCCACCGGCACGCTCGCCATCACCAGCACGCCCGAAAACATCGCGTTCGCCGTTCGCCCCGCCGGCGTGCCCGGCGCCCTGCCCGTCCGCCAGGGCCGCACGCCGGCTCAGTTCGAAGACCTCCCCCCCGGCGACTACGCCGTCACGTTCTCGAACGCGGGCTGGCAGGATCAGGTCGAAATCGTCCGCGTCGAAAAACGCGCCGCCACCAACGCCGCCACCGCTTTCAAAGGCGGCGCCGTCCTTCTCACCAGCAACCCCGCCGGCGCCACGGTCATCGACAACGGCGAGGTCATCGGCATCACGCCCCTCAACCTCACCGACCTCCCGCCCCAGAAAGTCGCCTACCAGCTGACGCTCGCCGGCTACGATCCGATCGCTATCCAGGGCGAAATCCTCGAGGGCCAGCAACTGCAGCTCGACGCCCGCCTCCTGGCCATCGACCGCATCGCCACCGCCAGCGAGATCGCTCGCGCGCCCGAAGCCTACGAAACCCCCTCGCCGACCATCCGCGCGTTCAACCTTCCCCCGGAGGTGAAGGTCACCTTCGTCGTCCTCCGCGACGGCTCCACCGGCGACGTTCAGGTCGTCGGCAAAGTCGACAACGACCTCGCCGAAGCCTGCATCGCCGCGGTCCGGCGCTGGAAATTCCACCCCGCCACGAACCACGAAGGCCGCCCCCTCAACGTGCGCGTCACGCTGCCCATTAAGATCATGTCCGACGTGTTCTAACCGGCTCACGTCACCGTGATCGCAAGGGCGGGCCTTCCCCTGGGCCCGCCCTTGTTCTTTTTCAACCTCCGCAATATCGCACCACGATCTCCGCGAAAACATGCGGCCGCGGATACTTCGTCACAAACTGCGCGATCCCCAGCCGCGCCGCCCGTTGCAGATCCCGCGGCTCGATCCCGCCCGAAAGCGCCACAACCGGAAGCTCCTTCAACGCCGGCTGCGCCCGGATCCATTCCAAGGCTTCGAACCCGTCAACCTTCGGCATGTTGATATCCAAAAACAACACCCCCGGCCGGATCGCGCTCGAGCTCCGCGCCGGACCGCACAACGGCCGCAGAAAATCGATCAACTCCTCGCCGTTCGCCACCGTGATCAACCGCTGCCTCACTCCCGCCACGTGAAGATAGTGCCGCAAAAGGCACAAATCGTCCTCGCTGTCCTCCGCCACGAGAACGGGAAGTGAAGCGGACGCGGGGACCATCGCCGATGTCATCCTAAGCTAGACGCGCCAGCCATCCACTCCGGAGATGCCGCAGGCGTCAAAGCCCCGCCTTCTTCAGGAATTCCGCCGACGTCAGGTTCAACGCCGCCGCCAGCCGCGTCACCGTGTCGAGCGACACCATCCGCTCGCCGCGCTCGACCTCGCCCACATACGTGAGGCTCAAGCCGGCTTCGAACGCCAGTTTTTGCTGCGTCAGATTTCGCGCAATCCGCTCGGCGTGAAGGGTCCGTCCGAAGCGGCGTTGGAGGCGGGCGGCACGATCGGGCACCCGCCTAGACTACCGGGTCACCCGCTCCGAGTCTGCCAATTTCAGTTGGTAGACGCCATTCGACGCAACTCCCGCCCCGCCCGATTTATCGGCGATTTGGATACGCCGTTCAGGACGCCGCGCGCAGCTTCACGATCAAATCCTTCGCTTCCACCGTGTCGCCCGCCGCCGCGTTCACCTCGGCCACCACGCCGTCCGCCTGCGCGTAAACCGTCGTCTGCATTTTCATCGCCTCCATCATGAAGAGCTTGTCGCCCTTCGCGACCTTCGCGCCCACCGACGCACTCAACACGACAATCAGGCCCGGTATCGGCGCCGCCACTTGGAGGGGATCCGCCAGGTCCGCCTTGACCCGTGCCTTCGCCTTCGGCGCCACGCTCTTGTCCGTGATGAACGCCTCCCGCGCGATGCCATTGAGTTCATAACTCAACGTCCTTCGCCCGTCCTTGTCCGGTGCGCCGATCGAAACCAGCCGGATGATCAGCACCTTGCCTTCCTCGATCTCCACCGAGATCTCCTCGCCCGGCCGCAACCCGTAGAAAAACGTCGGCGTCGGCAGCACGCTCACGTCGCCATACTCGCGCTGGTGCTTCGCGAAATCCGCGAACACCGCCGGATACATCAGGTGCGAGTAAAGCTCATCCTCCGTCGGCTCGTGCTTCAATTTTTCCGCCAGCTCCTTCCGGAAAGCTGAAAGCTGAGAGCTGAGAGCTGAAAGCTTCTTCCCCGCTCTCGGCTCTGGACTCTTCGCTCTCGGCTTCGCCGCCGACGACGTCGCCGCGACATACTTCGCCTTCGCCTCCTTGAACCGCGCCTCGCCGAGAATCGCGCGCCACACCGGCTCCGGCCAGCCGCCTTCCGGCCAGCCGAGCCCGCCCATCATCATGTCGATCACGCTCTCCGGAAACGGCGTCGCCCCCGGCTCGAGATTCACCACATCCGCCGGCCGGATGCCTTTCGAAAACAAAAACAGCGCCATGTCGCCCACCACCTTCGACGAGGGCGTCACCTTCACGATGTCTCCAAAAAGCTGATTCACCTCCGCATACGTCCGCGCGATCTCCGGCCAGCGATGGGAAACCCCCATCGCCGCCGCCTGCTCCTTCAGATTCGTATACTGCCCGCCCGGCATCTCGTGCAGGTAAACCTCCGCCGACCCCGTCTTCGGCGCCGTGTCGAACGGCCGGTAAAACTCCCGCACCTGCTCCCAGTAGTCCGAAAACGCATTCAGCCGGTCGAGATCCAGCCGCGTGTCGCGCGGCGTGTGCTGCAACGACGCGACGACCGAATTCAAATTCGGCTGCGACGTGCTTCCGCTCATCGACGCGATCGCGAGATCGACCACGTTCACGCCCGCATCGCTCGCCCGCAAAATCGACGCCGCCGCCACGCCGCTCGTGTCGTGCGTGTGGAAGTGAATCGGCAGCCCGACTTCCTCGCGCAGCGTCTTCACCAGCTTGTGCGCCGCCGCCGGCCGGCACAGCCCCGCCATGTCCTTGATCGCCAGGAAATGCGCGCCCATCCGCTCCAGCTCCTTCGCGAGTTTCACGTAATACTGCAGCGAGAACTTGTCCCGCCGCTCGTCGAGAATGTCGCCCGTGTAGCAGATCGCCGCCTCGCAGATCGCGTGCGTGTCCTGCACCGCCTCCATGCCCACGCGCAGGTTCGGCAGATAATTCAGCGAGTCGAAGATCCGGAAAATATCCATCCCGCTCGCCGCCGCGTGCTTCACGAAACCCGCCACCACTTCGTCCGGATAGTTCGTGTAGCCCACCGCATTCGCCCCGCGGAACAGCATCTGAAAACAAATGTTCGGCACCCGCGCGCGCAGCTGCCGCAACCGCTCCCACGGATCCTCGCTCAGGAACCGCATCGCCGTGTCGAACGTCGCCCCGCCCCACATCTCGAGCGAAAACAAATCCGACGCGTGATGCGCCACCGCGCCCGCCACCGCCAGCATGTCGTAGCTGCGCACGCGCGTCGCCATCAGCGACTGGTGCGCGTCGCGAAAGGTCGTGTCCGTCACCAGCAGCCGCTTCTGCTTCAGCGTCCACTCCGCGAATTTCTTCGGCCCGAGCTCGAGCAACAACTGCCGCGTCCCGCGCGGCGGCTCGCCGCGATGTCCGTCCGGCACCACGGGCGACAGCAACGTCTTCTCCGGCCGATAACCTTTCGCGTGCGGATTGCCGTTCACCGTCACGTTGCCGATGTAGTTCAGCAGCTTCGTCGCGCGGTCCCGCCGCGGCTTGAACTTGAACAGCTCCGGCGTCGTATCGATCAGCGTCGTCGTCGCCTCCCCGCTGCGGAACGTCGGATGCGCGATGACGTTCTCCAAAAACGGAATGTTCGTCTTCACCCCGCGGATACGAAACTCCGTCAACACCCGCCGCGACCGGTTGATCGCCATCTCGTAGCTGTGCCCGCTCGCAATGCACTTCACCAGCAGCGAGTCGTAAAACGGCGTGATCACCGCGCCCGCGAAACCCATGCCGCCATCGAGCCGCACGCCGAATCCGCCCGGCGACCGATACGCCAGCAGCCGTCCGTAATCGGGGATGAACTTGTTCTCCGGATCCTCCGTCGTGATCCGGCACTGGATCGCATAGCCGTTGCGCGGGATCTGGTCCTGCGGCGGCATCCCGACTTCCGGCGAATGCAGCGCGTGCCCCTGCGCAATCAACACCTGCGAGCGCACGAGATCGAGGCCCGTGATCACTTCCGTGACGGTATGCTCGACCTGGATACGCGGATTCATCTCGATGAAGAACCACTCGTGCCGGTCCAGATCGTAGAGAAATTCGATCGTGCCCGCGTTGTCGTAGCGGATCTCGCGCGCCATCCGCGCCGCCGCCTCGCAGAGCTCCTTCACCACGTTCTCCGGCAGCCCGTAGCTCGGCGCGACTTCGACGACCTTCTGATGCCGCCGCTGCACCGAGCAGTCGCGCTCGTGGAGATGAATCACGTTGCCGTGCCTGTCCCCGAGGATCTGCACCTCGATGTGCTTCGCGCGCGGGATGTATTTTTCCAGAAACACCGCCGGATTCCCAAACGCCCGCCCCGCCTCGCCCTGCGCCTCGTCGAGCAGCGACGCCAGCTCCGACGCCTTCTGCACCACCCGCATCCCGCGCCCGCCCCCGCCGAACGCCGCCTTGATGATCAGCGGAAACCCGATCGCCTTCGCCGTCTTCAACGCCTCCTCGCGATCCGTGATCGGCTCCTCCGTCCCCGGCAGCACCGGCACATTGATTTTCTTCGCCAGCGCCCGCGCCGCCGTCTTGTCGCCCATCATCTCGAGCAGCTCCGGCCGCGGCCCCACGAAAATCAGCCCCGCCTTCTCGCACGCGCGCGCGAAGTCCGCGTTTTCCGAAAGAAACCCATAACCCGGATGAATCGCGTCGACGCCCCGCTCCTTCGCGACCGCCACGATGCTCTCGATATCGAGATACGCCGCGACCGGGCCCTTGCCCTGCCCGACCTGATACGCCTCGTCCGCCTTGTAACGGTGAATGCTCAACCGGTCCTCATGCGCAAAGATCGCCACCGTCCTCAGCCCCAGCTCGGTGCCCGCGCGAAAAATCCGCACGGCGATCTCGGAACGATTCGCCGCCATCAACTTCTTGATCGGCCGGAGGGAGGTGGGTGCAGCGGGGACAGATTCGACGGGTGACATGTGTGAACGACGGTTCGGGGGAACCGAACCGCGGGTTCTAGAAGCCACGACCGCCAACGCAACGGAAGAGTAATTCGCCCGGTCAGAAATGACGAAAGTCACGGAGCCAGAACGAAAATCGTATCGCCAGGACTCGGACGTTCTCCATCTTTGCAAACGTTCTGCCATGCTCTCCTCCTGCCCCACCCCACGGAGCGCAGCCCTGCTGCTCGCGCTCGTTTCGTCTGCATTCGCCGCCGAACCCCGCTATGACGTGCTCGATCTTCGCACGCTCGGATTCTACCACGCCTCCAACCTAAACAACCTCGGACACGTCATCGGCTACGAAGTTGGCGGCCCAGAGCCCCAGCCCGGCGCCTACCTGCTTTGGAACGGAA
>JAEZAD010000202.1 GCA_023430565.1 Verrucomicrobiota bacterium | reverse complement strand
AGGCCGGCTTCCTCGAGGCGCTGGCTGACGAGGGCGAGGCGGCGATACATGTCGGGGACGTCGTTGACCTCGCGCGGGGACCAGAGGCGTTCGGCGATGGCGGCGGTGCGGGGCCAGATGCGGGAGTCGATCGTTTCGGGCGTGACCCATTCGGCCCACATGGTGGCTTCGCCGCCGAGGATGCGGGCTTGTTCGTCGGGCGTGAGGTTGTTGGACGCGGGAAGCGGGTCGTTGAGGTAGTGGTCGACAGCGGGGTAGCAGAGATCGATGTAGTAGCCGTTGGAAAGGATGGTGGGGTGGCCGGCGCGGGCGGCGGCGGCGAGGCCTTCGGGGCCGCGCCAGGAGTGGATGACGGCGTCCTTGGGAATATCGGGGTGGAGGATTTCGTCCCAGCCGACGAGTTTCTTGCCGTGTTGCTGGAGGATGTCGCGGATGCGGCGGTTGAAGTAGGCGTGGAGGCCCTCGTTGTCGTGGAGGTTGTTCTCGCGAATGAAATTTTGGATACGCGGGTTGGCGGACCAGTGTTTGCCGTTGTTTTCGTCGCCGCCGATGTGGAGGAACGGATCGGGGAAGAGCGCGGCCATCTCGCCGAGGAAGTCGGCGAGGACGGTGTAGACCTGCTCGTTGGTGGGATCGAGGACGGGATCGAAGATCCCCCATTTGCGTTCGATCACGTAGGGGCCGGGGGCGCTGCCGAGCTCGGGGTAGGCGACGAGCCAGCTGGTGGCGTGGCCGGGCATGTCGAACTCGGGGACGACGCGAATGCCGCGGTCGGCGGCGTAGGCGATGATTTCGCGAATCTCGTCCTGCGTGAAGTAGCGGCCGTCGGAGCCGAGCTCGTGGAGGCGCGGGTGGGTTTTGCTTTCGATGCGAAAGCCCTGGTCCTCGGTGAGGTGGAAGTGGAGGACGTTGAGCTTTACGAGGGCCATGCCGTCGAGGTTGCGTTTGATGACCTCCATGGGCTGCCAGTGGCGGCAGACGTCGAGCATGAGGCCGCGCCACGGGAAGCGGGGCTGGTCGTGTATCGAAACCGTGGAGACGAACCAGCCGGTGGCGTCTCGTTGAAGGAGTTGAAGGAAGGTTTCGAGGCCGCGGAGGGCGCCGGTGGAGGTGGGCGCGCGGAGGGCGGCTTGGGAGGGCGTGACGTCGAGCGAGTAGGATTCGTCTTCGCCGAGGGTCGGGAGGGCGGGCGCGGGGGCGTCGCAGGAAATGATGAGGGAGGCGCGGGTGGGATCGGAGGAGAGGACGAATTCGGCGGTGGGCTTGCGGGCGAAGGTGAAGCCGGTGCGTTCCTCCCAGCGGCGGAGGGCGCGGGTGAGGGCGGAGTGGAGACGGGCGTCGACGGAGCCCGTGAGCGCGACGGAAAAGTCGGCTGTGACGGCGAGCCGGCCGTCGGCGGGAGCGACGTGAGCCGGGCGCGGGAGCAGCGAATCAGGGGAGGCGTGCACGAGCGGGAAAAGAAAAGAGACGGATGCAACGAGGAGAACGCGGCGGAAACGACGGGCGAAGTGAGGCAGCATGGGGCGGAGGGGTTACGCGCAGCAGAGTGGGCGGGCCAACGGTTTCGAAGCAACAGCACGGGTGGGGTGCGAGGCGGCGGAAGGCAGGAATGAAGCGCTTCGATGCGATCGACGCAAAATATTCATAGCTCCGGCGCGGAGGCGGGCCGGTCGTGGCATGTGAGCTGCAAGCCACCGGACGATTGAAGCGGGCATTCGGCATGACTCGCGCAAATGGGATGAAAGAACTGATCGAGAGTCGGCAGATGCGCGCCTTCGTGGCGGTCGCGCGGAGGGGAAACTTCACGCAAGGCGCGAAGGATGTTTTCCTCACGCAGTCGGCGGTGAGCCATGCGATCAAATCGCTGGAGGAGGATCTCGGCTGCCGGCTGTTTCAGCGGGTGGGGCGGCGGGCGGCGTTGACGCCGGCGGGCGAGCGGCTGTTGCAGCATTGCGAGGAGATCCTGCACAAGATGCAGGACGCGCGGACGGATTTAAGCCAGTTGCCCGAGGTGGAGCGTGGCTGCCTGCGGGTTGGAGCGCCGATGACGGTCTGCCAGCATGTGTTGCCTGCGGCGTTGCGAAGGGTGCGGCGCGATTATCCGCAATGCGGACTGCGCGTGGAGACGGGCGACAATCCGCAGTTGCTGGCGCAGCTTTTGTCGGGGCGGATCGATCTGGCGATCATGGTGGAGCCGGAGAAGCAGCCGGATCTCGTCTTCGAGCCGTTGTTTCGCGACGAGATGCATTTCGTGATGCTGCCGGATCATCCGTGGGCGCGCGCGAAGGAGATTTCGGCTGCGGACATTCAGGACGCGACGGTCATCCTGGCGAACAAAGCGACGCGGACTTACGGGCTGGTGATGGCGTATTTTCGCACGGCGCGGATCGCGCTGCCGCGGTGCATCGAGCTCGGGAGCATCGAGTCGATCAAGGAACTCGTGAAGAATGGACTCGGGGTGGGAATCGTCGCGGCGTGGCCGATCCAGGCGGAGCTGGCGCGGGGCGAACTGGTGGCGCGGCCGCTGGGGCGGCGTCCGCTGCGGCGGCAGTGGCACGCGGTGTATTTGCGTGAGCGCGGGCTGAGAGAGTCGGAGCAGAAACTGATTCGGTATGTGTGCGACGCGATGGCCGAAGGCGCGCCGGCGCGGGCGGGCGGCGAAGGGCGGGAACGGCCGAACGCGAGTGCGCTTATCGCATCGCTACCCGCGCTGGCTGGCGGGCGGTGAACTCAGCTTGGTAGCGAGCGAGTTTTTCGGAGAAGGCGCGCGAGGTGTCGGCAGTGGACGTGGATGTGGCGTCGAGCTTGGGAAGCGGGCCGAAGCGTTCGAGGCATTGGGCGAGCAAGGCGGATGCGGCTTCGGCGGTCATCATGCCGCCATCGATGAAGACGTCGCCGGCGATCGGCACGGCGATGGGTGCGCCGCGGGCGAGGCGGACGACGGGGACGCCTTGTTGGACGGCGAATGCGAGGCCACGGCGTGTGCCCTCCTGAAAGACGCCGCGGCGGTCGCCGACGCCGACGAGGCCGATCAGCGGATGTTGCTGTTGGAGCTGGGCGAGCTGGAGGAGCACGCCGAATTCGGAGGCGCCGTCGCGCGGAGCGTCACCGGGCGACCACGGGGCGTCTTCGATGATGGCGACGGGCGGGGCGGAAAACGTGGCGAATGGAAAGGCCAGGACCGCGGCGAGTGTCACGAGCGAACGAATACGCATGCGACGTGCAGGAGCACTCGCGATGCCAGGGGCGCGGGCGTCGGCGCGGCGACTGATGAAGTGTTTTCATCGGTGGCGGAAGGTGGAGCGCTGGCTCCGGAAAAAGAAAACGGCGGCACGCTGGAGCGTGCCGCCGTGGAGGTTGGGCTTGGGGTAGGGGGAAAGGCGGGGTGTCAGCTCGTGGGTTGGGCGCGCTCGGTGTCGTTGATCACGGCGCGGAGCGTTTCGCGGACGGCGTTGGGCTGGCGGTTGAGTTCGTCGCGGCAGATCGCGAGCACGCGCTGGTGTTGGGCGGCGTTGCGGGCGAGGGACCAGCGGACGTCCTGGGCGAGCTGGTCGTTGCTGCTCGAGCCGAGGGCGGCGAGGATGTTGCGGACGGGCTCGGTGTCGCCGGTGGCGAGGAAGACGCCCCATTGGAGGTTGAGCGATTCGGGCGAGCGGACCTCGGCTTCGCGGAGGTTGGGCTGGCCGCGGGCGAGCATCGCCTCGATGTCGCGGCGGACGGGGGCGGAGGCGTTGCGGGCGAGGGCGCGGAGGTGGGCGGCGCCTTTTTCGTTGTTCGAATACCAGAGGGCGGAGGCGAGGATGCGCTGGTGCGCGACCGGCAGCACGCGGCTGACGGACATCCATTCGTCCGCGCGGTCGGGATGTTGCGCGAAGACGCTGGCGAGGAAACCGATCGCGAGCGGGACCTTGCCCTGTTGATCGAAATAGCCGGTGCGGCTGAGTTCGAAGACGGCGGACTCGAAACGGTCCGGGGCCGGTTGTTGGTAATAATTCTCGAGCCAGCTTTGCGCGGCCGAGGAGGCGGCCGATGCGGTGCTTGCGAGGAGGAGCAAGGTGGCGGTCACAGCGCCACGGATACAGGAGATGGATTTCATGAGACGTTTGGATTCGGGGTTCCGAGTAATGGGCCCGGGGTAAGTGGGCGTGAGGGAAACTTATTTTCCGCGCGCGCAGAGTAAAGACGCGCAGCCATGAAACGATTTCATGTTTTGAGCGCGTGACGTGCGCGGGGGCGGCACATCGCTAGCTCACGGAGCGCGTCTGTGCTATTTCCCGCCCGCAAGGTTTTCTGGATTAGCGGCGCGCTCGTCCTGTTGGTCGGGCTGGCGCTGCCGAAGGTGTGGCCGCGACTGCGCGGCGCGAGGGCGAAGATGGAAAAGCAGGTTGGCTGGAGCGGCGGCGGGGTGGCGGTGACGACGTTGGTGCTGGCGGGCGAGCGGCTCGAGGAGACGGTGGCGGTGACGGGGACGTTGCGCGCGGAGGAGGCGATCGATGTGCAGACGGAGATTTCCGGAAAGATCGTGGAGATCGCGTTCGATGAAGGAGCGGAGGTGAAGCGCGGCGATTTATTGTTGCGGCTCGACGATGCGGAGGCGCGGGCGGAGTTGAACCGGGCGCAGGCGCGGATCACGAAAGCGGAGAGTTTGGAGAAGCGATTGCGCGGCCTGATGCAGAGCGGGTGGACGAACGAGCAGGAGTTCGAGCAGGCGCAGAGCGACTATCGGGCGTTGCTGGCGGAGCGGGAGCTGGCGGAGGCGAAGCTGGCGAAGACGGAATTGCGGGCGCCGTTCGACGGTGTGGTGGGCGTGCGGAGCGTGAGCCTCGGAAGCTACGTGGCGCCGTCGGCGCGGATCACGACATTGCAGAGCGTGGCGCGGTTGAAACTGGATTTCGCGGTGGCGGAGCGGCACGCGGCGCGGTTGCGGCCGGGCGCGACGGTGAGTTTTTCGGTAAGTGGCGATGCGGAGCGGCACGAAGGCGAGGTGTATGTCGTGGAGCCGCGCGTGGATGAGGCGACGCGGACGGTGCTGGTGCGCGCGCGGGTGGACAATGCGAGTGGGGCGTTGCGGCCGGGTGCGTTGGCGCAGGTGGCGTTGACCTTGGAAGCGTGGAACGCGGCGCTGCTCGTGCCGGCGATGGCGGTGGTGACGGAGGAAAACGGGAAGGCGGTCTTTGTGATCGAAGACGGCAAAGCGACGCGGCGAAAGGTGGCGACGGGACTGCGGCGGGCGGAGCAGGTGCAGATCGTGGAAGGGCTCGCGGCGGGTGAGGTGGTGGTGGTGGCGGGCGTGCAGAGTTTGCGAGCGGGGACGGCGGTGAAGGCGGCGGGGACGAATTGAGCACGATGCGTCTGCACGAACTCTGCATCCGGCGGCCGGTGTTCACGGTGGTGTTGTCGCTGACGATTGTCGTGCTCGGAGCGATCGGGCTCGGGTTCATGGGCGTGCGGGAGTATCCGGTGATCGAGTCGCCGGTGGTTTCGATTCTCGCGAACTATTCGGGAGCGACGGCGGAAGTGATCGAGGCGCAGATCACCGAGCCGCTGGAGGAGGCGGTGAACACGGTGGCGGGCGTGAAGACGCTGACCTCGACGAGCCGCGATGGCGCGAGCCGGATTCGCGTGGAGTTTGAATTGGGCACGGATTTGGAAGCGGCGGCAAATGACGTGCGCGATCAGGTGAGTCGCGCGGTGCGGTTGTTGCCGCGCGAAGTCGATCCGCCGTCGATCAGCAAGGCGGATGCGGATGGCGGGACGGTGATCGCACTGTCGCTGCGGAGCGAAGGGCGGGATCTGATGGCGCTCACGGAGGTGGCGGATCGCGTGAAGGAGCAGTTGCAGACGATTCCGCAGGTGGGCGCGGTCGATATTCTCGGCGAGAAACGCTATGCGATGAAGCTGCGGCTCGATCCCGGGCGAATGGCGGCGCATGGGTTGACGCCGCTCGATGTGCAGGCGGCGGTGCGGCGGGAGAGTGTGGAATTGCCGGGCGGGCGAATTGAAAATCGCGCGGCGGAGTTGTCGGTGCAGGCGCAGGCGCGGTTTCAGACGCCGGAGGAATTCGACCGCTTGGTGTTGAGGAGCGCGGGCGGGCGCGAGGTGAGGTTTGCGGAAGTGGGGCGCGCGGAGCTGGCGCCGTTCAACGAGCGAATCACGTTTACGGTGCGTGGTGTGCCGATGGTGGGCCTGGCGGTGCGAGCGCAGCCGGGCGCGAATCAGATCGCGATCGCGGACGAGGCGCATCGGCGGATGGCGGAGTTGCGGCGGGGTTTGCCGGAAGATGTGACGATGGAAATCGTGACGGACAACACGCGCTTCGTGCGGCTGGCGCTGGCGGAGCTCGAGGAGACGATCGCGATCGCGCTCGGGCTGGTGGTGGTCGTGTGTTATTTGTTTCTCGGCTCGTGGCGGGCGACGCTGGTGCCGGCGGTGGTGATCCCGGTGTCGCTCGTGGGCGCGTTGTTCATCATGTTTGCGAGCGGGTTCTCGCTGAACGTGCTGACGCTGCTCGGGCTGGTGCTCGCGGTGGGGCTGGTGGTGGATGATGCGATCGTGGTGGTGGAAAATATTCACCGGCGGCAACAGGAAGGACTTTCGCCGATGGCGGCGGGGATCGCGGGGACGGGCGAAGTGTTTGTGGCGGTGATTGCGACCTCGCTGGCGTTGATTGTGGTGTTTTCGCCGATCGTGTTTTTGCCGGGGGTGACGGGGCGGCTGTTTCGCGAGTTTGGTCTCGTGATTGCGGGCGCAGTGGCGATTTCCGCGTTTGTGGCGTTGACGTTGACGCCGATGATGGCGTCGCGGCTGCCGGCGCACGCGGGTCGGCCGGCGTGGGTGGTGCGGGCGTTCGAGCGGATGATTGCGGGCGTGCGGCGGGATTATCGAACGAGCCTCGCGTGGATGTTGCGGCGGAGGTGGATCGCGGTGGCGACGCTGGTGGCGAGCGGCGGGTTGATCGCGTGGTGGTTCGGGTCGCTGCCGAAAGAGCTGGCGCCGTTGGAGGATCGGAATCGCGTGACGGTGACGGCGACGGGCCCCGAAGGGGCGTCGTATGACTACATGTTGGAGCTGATGAGCCGCGTGGCGGCGGCGGTGAATCGCGAAGTGCCGGAGGCGGATTTGATCACGTGCCAGGTGCCGGCGTCGGGCGCGCGGAGCGGAACGGGCGTGGCGAACACGGGGTTGATCGAACTGATGTTGAAACCGCGGGACGAGCGCGGCGCGACGCAGCGGGAGATTGCGGAACGGCTGACGCGACTGGTGCGAACGATGCCGGGCGCGCGTTTCAATGTGACGCAGGAGCCGAGCGTGGGCGATCGGCGCGGCGGGAATGCGACGCAGTATGTGTTGCGGGCGTTGAACGTGGCGGAGCTGCAGAAGAGTTTGCCGGGGTTTCTGGCGGCGGTGGAGGAGGACCCGGCGTTTGCGTCGGTGGATGTGGATTTGAAGTTCACGCGTCCGGAGTTGCGGGTGCGGCTGGAGCGCGAGCGACTGGAGGCGTTGGGAATTTCGGCGGCGGACGTGGCGCAGACGCTGCAGACCTCGCTGAGCGCGCAGCGGATCGGCTACTTCAATCGCAATGGCCGGCAGTATGAAGTCGTGCAGCAGGTGGCGGACGAGTGGCGGACGGATCCGTCGGTGCTGCCGCGATTGATGGTGCGGAGCGGCGGCGGGGAGTTGGTGGCGCTGGATAATCTGGTGACGTTGCGCGAGACGGTGGCGGCGCCGCAGCTGTATCGATTTGGGCGGCAGGTGGCGGCGACGGTGTCGGGCCGGCTGGCGGCGGGGCGGACGCTGGAGGACGGGATTGCGGCGATGGAACGGGCGGCGCGGGAGACGATGCCGCCAGAGGTGACGACGGCATTGACGGGGGCGGCGCGGGAGTTTGCGGAAGGGCAGACGAGCCTGCTGGTGAGTTTCGGGCTGGCGCTGTTGTTCGTGTATCTGGTGCTGGCGGCGCAGTTCGAGAGCTGGCGGGCGCCGCTGGTGATTTTGCTGACGGTGCCGCTGGCGCTGGCGGGGGCGTTGTTCGCGCTGTGGTATTTTGGGCAGACGATCAATTTGTTCAGCCAGATCGGCATGATCATGCTGGTGGGCCTCGTCACCAAAAACGGGATACTGCTGGTCGAGTTCACGCTGCAGCGGGTGCAGGATGGGCGCGCGCCGTGGGAGGCGGTGACGGAGGCGGCGGATACGCGATTGCGACCGATTTTGATGACCACGGCGGCGACGATCCTGGGGACGCTGCCGATCGCGCTGGCGCTGGGGGCGGGGGCGGAAAGCCGGGTGTCGATGGGGATTGCGGTGATTGGCGGGTTGGTGGTCGGAAGTGTGCTGACGCTGTATGTGATTCCGGCGATGTTTTTGATGCTGTGCGGGCGGAGTGGGTCGCTGATGGCGACGGTGCCCGAGGGGAGGGCCGAACTGGTTTTAACCACGGATGGACACGGATGAACACGGATGAAAGGGACCGAAGAAAAGAACCACCCATGGACACGACTACACACGAAACGATCGGACTGAAGGTGAACGGGGTGGTGCGGCGGGTGGAGTGCGACGCGGAGACGCCGCTGCTGTATGTGTTGCGGAATCAGCTCGGGTTGAACGGGCCGCGGTTCGGGTGCGGACTGGGGCAGTGCGGCGCTTGCACGGTGCATGTCGGCGGCGAGGCGCTGCGGTCGTGTGTGTTTCCGGCGAAGAGCGTGGGTGGGGCGGAGGTGACGACGTTGGATGGGCTGGCGAGGGACGGTGAACTGCACGCGGTGCAGCGGGCGTTCATCGACGAACAGGCGGCGCAGTGCGGCTATTGCATCAATGGGTGGATCATGACGGCGGCGGCGGTGTTGCGGACAAAGCCGGGTGCGAATGACGACGAGTTGAAGGAGGCGTTGAGCGGGTTGAAATGCCGGTGCGGGACGCACCTGAGTTTGTTTCG
>JAEZAD010000175.1 GCA_023430565.1 Verrucomicrobiota bacterium | reverse complement strand
GCATCGCACCTAACCAACCCCGCCGCCCCTCGGGCGCAACCTTCGCGCACCGCACGCCCGCCATTCTGCCATTGAACCCGTTTCGCCCCCCGCAGTCGCCCGCGCATCCGCGTGTCCGCCCGCACGTCGTCTGCGTGCTTGTCCCGCCCCGCTCTCGCTGCTTATGTCGCCGTCCCGCGTATGAGCGCCGACCGCCCCTCCCTCGAAGGCCTCCGCATCGACCGCACCCGCGCGTCCGCCGCCGGCGGCCCATCCGTCAAACTGATCGTCAGCCTTCTCGTCCTCCTCGCCGTCGGCGCCGCCGCGTGGTGGTGGTTCAACCGCGAGAAACCCCTTTCCGTCCGCACCGCCGCCGTCCGCGAAATCGCCTCCGGCCAACCCACCACACTCCTCAACGCTTCCGGCTACGTCACCGCCCGCCGCATCGCCACCGTCTCCTCCAAAGTCACCGGCAAGATCGTCGAGGTCCTCGTCGAGGAGGGCACCCGCGTCGACGAAGGCCAGATCCTCGCCCGTCTCGATTCTTCGAATACAACCGCCAGCCTCCGCCTCGCCGAGGCGCAACTCGAGGCCGCCCGCCAGGGCCTCAACGAAACCGACGCCAACCTCGCCCTCGCCGAGCTCGAACTCCGCCGCCAGACCGAGCTCTCCGATCGCGAAATCATCTCCCCCGCCGACCTCGACCGCGCCGACGCCGCCGCCCGCGCCCTCCGCGGCCGCCGCGACCGCCAGCTCGCCGAAATCGCCATCGCCGAACGCCAGGTCGACGTCTGGCGCCAGCAGATCGACGACACCATCATCCGCGCGCCTTTCGCCGGCGTCGTCACCTACAAGAACGCCCAACCCGGCGAAATGATCTCCCCCATGTCCTCCGGCGGCTTCACCCGCACCGGCGTCTGCACCCTCGTCGACATGTCCTCCCTCGAGATCGAAATCGACGTCAACGAATCCTATATCAACCGCGTCGAGCCCAACCAACCCGTCGTCGCCACCCTCGATTCCTACCCCGATTGGAAAATCCCCGCGCGCGTCATCGCCATCATTCCCAGCGCCGACCGCCAGAAAGCCACCGTCCGCGTCCGCGTCGGCTTCGACCAACTCGATCCGCGCATCCTCCCCGACATGGGCGTGAAAGTCGCCTTTCAAAGCACCGCCTCCGCCGACACCGCCACCCAGCGCCACCTCATCGTCCCACGCACCGCCGTCCGTTCCCGCAACGGCCGCGATGTCGTTTATGTTCTCCGCGACAACCGCGCCGTCTCCCGCGCCGTCACCGTCGTGTCCCAGGTCGGCGACGAAACCACGCTCTCCGCCGGCGTCTCCCCTGGCGAACGCGTCATCGTCGAAGCCCCCGAATCCCTCGCCGACAACACCCTCGTCTCCGACCCCTCCTCCAAGTAGCGGCGAGCACCAGCGAGTCGTCCCCTATCTCCGCGTGCTCGTGCTCGTAATCGTGCTCGTGCTCCCCCTCTCCTGCTTTCAGCCCCTCTCCGCCATGTCCACCTCGCCCCAACCCCTCATCCGCATCGCCGGCGTCGAAAAAGTCTACGAACGCGGGGCCGAAAACATCCACGTCCTCACCGGCATCGATCTCACCGTCCAACGCGGCGAATTCCTCGCCCTCATGGGCCCCTCCGGCTCCGGCAAATCCACACTCCTTAACCTCATCGGCGGCCTCGACCGTCCCACCCGCGGCTCCGTCGAAATCGACAGCCAGCGCATCGACCAGCTCTCCGACCGCAAGCTCGCCGACTGGCGCGCCCACCACGTCGGCCTCGTGTTTCAATTCTACAACCTCATCCCCGTGATGACCGCCGAGCGCAACGTCGAGCTGCCACTCCTCCTCACGCACCTCTCCAAATCCGAACGCCGCTCCCACGTCGCCACCGCCCTCGGCGTCGTCGGCCTCGCCCACCGCACCCGCCACTACCCGCGCCAGCTCTCCGGCGGCGAACAACAACGCGTCGGCATCGCCCGCGCCATCGTCACCGATCCGACCATCCTTCTCTGCGACGAACCCACCGGCGATCTCGACCGCAAATCCGGCGACGAAATTCTCTCGCTCCTTCAGGCCCTCAACCAGGAGCACCACAAAACCATCATCATGGTCACGCACGACCCCCACGCCTCCGCCCGCGCCACCCGCACCGTCCACCTCGACAAGGGCCAGCTCTCCACGCAGGGGGCCGAGTAGGTCGCGGATATCGTTCTCGTTCTTCGTTCTCTTTCTCGTTCTCGCCATCCCGTCCGCCATCCCCCGCGGCCCCATGAAATTCCTCTCCCTCGTCGCCTCCAACCTGAAGCGGAAAAAAGCCCGCACGCTCCTCACGCTCCTCTCGATCGTCGTCGCCTTCTTCCTTTTCGGCCTGCTTTGCGCCCTGCGAAAATCCCTCGACGGCGGCGTCGCCGTCGCCGGCGCCGACCGCCTCATCACGCGCCACAAGGTCTCGATCATCCAGATGCTCCCGATCGCCTACCGCACGCGCATCGCCGCCATCCCGGGCATCTCCGCCATCGTGCCGCACACCTGGTTCGGTGGCATCTACCAGGACCCGAAAAATTTCTTCCCCAGCATCCCCGTCGACCACGAGGCGTTCCTCGACATGTTTCCCGAGTTCGCCCTCTCCGACGAACAAAAGCAGGCGTGGCGCAACACCCGCAACGGCGCCATCGTCGGCCGCACCACCGCCGACCGCTTCGGCTGGAAAATCGGCGACCGCATCCCCCTCGTATCCCCCATCTGGAGACGTGAGGGCGCCACCGACACCTGGGAGTTCGATCTCGTCGGCATCTACGACGCCGGCAAGAAGGGCGTCGACACCTCCCAATTCTTCTTCCGCTACGACTACTTCGACGAAGGCCGTTTCGAACAGGCGCGCGGCCTCGTCAGCTGGTTCACCCTCCGCGTCGCCGATCCCGCCCACGCCGACGAAATCGCCGCCCGCGTCGACCGCGAATTTGCCAACTCCGCCGTCGAAACCAAAACCGAACCCGAAGGCGCCTTCGCCGCCGGCTTCGCCCAACAGGTCGGCGACATCGGCACGATCGTCACCGGCATCCTCAGCGCCGTTTTCTTCACCATCCTCCTCGTTTCCGGCAACACCATCGCCCAAAGCGTCCGCGAACGAATCGAGGAAATCGGCGTTCTCAAAGCCCTCGGCTTTCCCAACGGCCTCGTCCTCGCCCTGGTTCTCGCCGAATCCACCCTGCTCGCCGTGCTCGGCGGCTTCACCGGCCTCGCCCTCGCCTGGCTCTTCACCGCCGGCGGCAGCCCCATGCCCGGCATGCTCCCTGTATTTTATTTCCCAATACCCGACCTCCTCCTCGGCATCGCCCTCGTCTTCGCGCTCGGCCTCGTCACCGGCGCCCTCCCCGCCCTCCAGGCCATGCGCCTCCGCGTCGCCGAAGCCCTCCGCCGCCAAGCCTGATCCATGCCCACGGAACGAACGAAATTGAAGCCGACGCCATAGTGAGGCGTAGCTTCGGCATTCTTTCCGTGTGTTCAGTGTATTCCGTGGGCCACCTCCTTTCTTCCCCATGCTAAACTGGCTCTCCCAAATTTCCTCCATCACCGCGGCCAACCTCAAATCCCTCCCCGAGCGCCGCGGCGCCGCCCTCGCCGCCGCGGTCGGCATCGCCGGCGTGGTCGCCGTGCTCGTCGGCGTCCTCTCCATCGCCGAAGGTTTCCGCCGCGCCATGACCATCTCCGGCTCCCCCGACGTCGCACTCGTCCTCCGCTCCGGCGCCGACAGCGAGATGACCAGCGGCCTCGGCCGCGAACAAACCCGCCTCATCGCCGACACCGCCGGCCTCGCCCGCAACGCCGCCGGCCCCCTCGCCTCCGCCGAACTCTTCGTCATCATCAACCTCCCCAAGCGCTCCACCGGCACCGACGCCAACGTCCCCCTCCGCGGCGTCTCCCCCGCCGCCTACGACGTCCGCGGCAACGTCCAGCTCGTCGAAGGCCGCCGCTTCGAACCCGGCAAAAACGAGGTCGTCGTCGGCGCCGGCGCCGCGCGCGCCTTCTCCGGCCTCGACCTCGGCAACACCATCCGCGTCGGCCAGAACGACTGGACCGTCGTCGGCATTTTCACCGCCGGCGGCGGCGTCGCCGAATCCGAAATCTGGACCGACGCCGCGGTTCTCCAACCCGCCTACAACCGCGGCGACAGTTATCAGGTCGTCTACGCCAAACTCGCCTCCGCCGACGCCTTCCAGCAATTCGCCGACGCCCTCACCGCCAACCCCCGCCTCAACGCCAGGGTCGTCCGCCAGTCGGATTTCTACGCCGAGCAATCGACGCTCGTCACCCAGTTCATCCGCGGCCTCGGCGTCGGCATCGCCAGCCTCATGGCCCTCGGCGCGCTCTTCGGCGCGTTGAACACGATGTATTCGCTCGTCTCCGCCCGCACCCGCGAGATCGCCACCCTCCGCGCCCTCGGCTTCGGCACCAGCCCGGTGATCATTTCCGTGTTGATCGAATCCCTCGTCATCGCCCTCCTCGGCGGCGCCGTCGGCGCTCTCGCCGCCTACGTCGCCTTCGACGGCTTCACGACGTCCACGATCAACTGGCAAACCTTCAGCCAGGTCGCCTTCGCCTTCACCGTCTCGCCCGAACTCCTCACCACCGCGATCGTCTGGTCCGCCATCATCGGCCTCCTCGGCGGCCTCTTCCCCGCGATCCACGCCGCCCGCGTCCCCATCGCCGCCGCCCTCCGCGAAACCTGACCCGCTTCCCGGCGCCACCCGCAGGACCACCCTCACCACTTCCTTCCCGCATCCTCCACCATCTGCTGCAGCACCTCGAACCGCACCTCCCCGTAGTTCAGCGCATACCGCTGCTTGCCCGCGCGAAACACCCACGTCGTCGGCACCCAGCCCACCGGCAAATCGAGAAACCGCGCCAGCTGCTCGCCCTTTTTCCGCGACGGATTCGGATGCGTCCGCGCGATGAAGTTCTCCTGCGCCCCGAGCCCGCCCGACTTCAACCCCGGCGCCGGATCCAT
>JAEZAD010000164.1 GCA_023430565.1 Verrucomicrobiota bacterium | reverse complement strand
AAATCCCGCACCAGCACCGTCCGCGCGAGCTCCGCGAAGGTCCCCGCCAGCTCCACCCCGGTCGGCCCGCCGCCCACCACCACGATCGTCATCAACTCCCGCCGCTTCTGCTCATCCGGCTCGATCTCCGCCCGCTCGAACGCCAGCAGGATCTGCCGCCGGATCCTCAACGCATCGTCCAGCGACTTCAATCCCGGTGCATACTTCTCCCAGTGATCGTTCCCGAAATAACTCGTCCGCCCACCCGCCGCCAAAACCAGATAATCATACGGCAGTTCCTCATCCACGATGTAGCGGCTCACCCCACCGCGCACGCGCACCTTCTTCGCCGCTAGATCGATCGCCGTCACTTCGCCCATCAACACTTCGAGATTTTTCTTTCGCCGCACGATCGTCCGCACCGGCTGCGCGATGTCCACCGCCGACAACCCCGCCGTCGCCACCTGATACAGCAGCGGCTGAAACAAATGATGATTCTGTCGATCCACCACCGTCAGCATCGCCAGGCCGCTCGGAAACTTCCGCGCAAACGTCAGCCCCGCAAACCCCGCCCCCACCACGACAATCTTCGGCAAACGTTCCGTTTCTTTCGGCTCCATGTCGCGCAACAGACCCGCGATCCACCCTTTGGCAACGCCGCCCCCGCGACATTCTCCGCTCTTCCCCGCGAATAAGTGTGACTTCCCTTTCTCCGTTCCCTCCGTTGCCTCCTGTTCAAATTTCCCACGTTTTCGCGCCATGCATCGCCCCACCAATATCCAACTCATCGGCGAAGAGGTCGCCATCGTCTGGGACGACGGCGCCGAATCCTATTTCACGTTCGAACGCCTCCGCGCCGCCTCGCCCTCCGCCGAAACCCAGGGCGAGCGCGACATCCTCGGCAACCAATACGGCGGCGGCGGCGCCAAAAAGTTTCCCGGCGTCCGCGTCCTCGGCTGGGAACAGGTCGGCAACTACGCCCTCCGTTTCGATTTCAGCGACGGCCACCGCACCGGCCTCTACAGCTTCGACTACCTCCGCACCCTGAAATAACCCTGTGATCTGGTAGCTGCGAGCGCCAGCGAGTGGTTCACGCCTCCGCGCGCGCCAGCGAGTGGCCGTCCTCGCGGCCGCGAGCACATTCGAGCCGCCCCTACGCAAACCTGCGTATCCCGCCCGCCCCCGCGTTGACCTCCCCCCGCCGCCCTGACGGGATTTCGCCCCGCATGGCCGTTCTTCCTCCAGCCTGGCATGCCGGGCGCCGCGACGCCCTTCGCTTCCTCGTCGCACTCTCGACCTCCCTCGCCGCCTTCGCCCAATCCCCCGACCGCGAACTCGGCCGCCCCTTCGTCGAAAACTTCACCGCCCGCGACTTCGCCGGCCCCACCCAACTCTACGCCCCCGCCCAGGCCCCCAACGGCCTGATGTTTTTCATCAACTGGAACGCCATCGCCATCTACGACGGCCGCTCCTGGGAACGCGTCCCGCTCGGCGATAAATTCATCCTCAGCGTCACGCCCACCGCCACCGGCGGTTTCTACGCCGCACCCGCCGACGACATCGGCCACGCCACCCGCGATGCCAGCGGCGCCTGGGCCTTCACCAGTTTCGCCCACCAACTCCCCGCCGATCTCCGCCCGCTCGGCTACATCTGGTCGATCGTCGAACACGGCGACGATCTCTTCTTCACCACGCCGCGCCACGTCGTCCGCCTCCCCCATCGCGATCCCGCCCAAGCCAAAATCTGGCCCGGCTCCCCGCGCGCCCGCCTCCACCGCATCCACGGCGAACTCATCCTCGTCGATCCCGGCCAGCCGTTTCGCCGTTTCACCACCGACGACTTCGTCCCGTTCGCCTCCAACCCCGATCTCCTCGCGCCCAATCTCAGCGCGGTTTTCCCCGCCATCGACCAGGGTCTCTGGGCAGCAACCGTCGACGGAAAGGTGTATCGAGTTTCTCGCGACGGCGCCGTCGCCCCTTGGCAACACGACGCCGCCGCCGTTCTCGGCGAAGCCGTCCGCGCCGGCGCCGCGCTTCCCGACGGCGGTCTCGTCCTCTGCACCGGCGACCGCGGGGTATTCGCGTTCTCCGCCGACGGCCGTCTCCGCCATCGCATCGACGAAACCAACGGCCTCGAATCCAACACCGTCGCCACCGCCACCCGCGACCGCGAAGGCGGCATCTGGGTCACCCACCTCGCCGGCGCCAGCCGCCTCGACCTCGACCCTCGCGTCACCGTCTTCGACCGTCACAACGGCCTCGGCCGCTCCACCATCCTTACGAAACTCGTCCGCCATCGCGGCACGCTCCACGCCGTTTCCGAAGAAGGCTTCTTCCAGCTCCAGCCCTCCGCCGGCAGCGCCGACTCCGAAGCTCGCTGGCTCCGCACGCCCACGCCCGGCCGCAATATCCCCCGCTCCCTCACGTCCTCCGGCGAAGAACTCCTCGTCCTGCGCATGACCACGCTCGATCGGTGGAACGGCTCCGCCCTCGAACCGGTTCACGATCTCGCCGCCCCCCGCGGCATCGATCTCGACGTCTTCGATCGCCGTCTCTTCGTCAGCACCGAGCACGGCGTCGAAATCTACACCCGCGCGTCCGGCGACTGGCGCTTCGCCTCCGCACTCCCCGATTTCGACGCGCCCGTCGAAGCCTTCGTGCCCGGCGACCGCCCCGACGAGTTCTGGATCGGCACGCCCACGCGCGGCGCGTTCTTCGCCCAAATTCCGTCCGACGGGACAGCTCCCCAACTCCACCATATCGGTGCCGACGAAGGCCTGCCCGACGGCCGCGCGATCAAAATCGAAAACTCGCCCGCCGGTCGTCTCTTCCGCACGCGCGACGCGATCTATTTCCAAAACCCCTCCACTCAACGCTTCGAACTCAACGACCGTCTCCTCATCGCCGGCCACCCAATCGGCCGGGTCGACTGGATCACCAGCTCCACCGACGGTCGCATCTTTGTCCAGGCCACGCTCCCGCACGATCCCACTCAACGCCGCCTCGGCTGGTTTCAACGCGTCCCCGCCACCTCCATCTGGTCCTGGCACGCCCTCCCGCTGCGCATCGCCGACCACCTCGGCCCCACCGGCGCGCGCTGGCTCTACCACGACACCTTCGGCGGCACCGACATCCTCTGGGCCGTCGGCTCGGGCGTCGTTCTCCGCATCGATCTCTCCGCTCCCAACACCGAAGCCTCCGCTCCGCCCGTCGTCATCCGCTCCGTCGAACGCGGCGACACCCGCCTCTCCGACACCGGCACGCCTCGCCTGCCTTTCTCCCGCCTCCCGCTTCGGATCGGATTCGCGAGCCCCGCGTTCGGCGCCGGCGACTCCGTCAAATTCCAAACGCGTCTCCTCGGCTACAACGACGCCTGGTCCGAACCCACGTCGCGTCACGAAATCGAATTCACCAACCTCGTCGGCGGCCCCTTCACCTTCGAGGTCCGCGCCGTCGACCCCGACCGCCGCGCCGGCCCGCCCGCACGCTTCGCGTTCAGCATCGCCGCCCCGTGGTATCGCACCGCGCTCGCGTATTCGATCTACGGATTCGCCGCCCTCGCCGCCGTCGCCGGCTTCGTCCGCTGGCGCCTCCGCCGCGTCCACCGCGAGCGTCGCCGCCTCGAGCACCTCGTCGCCGAGCGCACCGCCGAACTCGCCGCCGCGAAACAGCAGGCCGATACCGCCAATCAAGCGAAGAGCACCTTCCTCGCCAACATGAGCCACGAGCTCCGCACGCCCCTCAACGGCGTCATCGGCTACGCCCAGGTCCTGCAAAAATCCCCCGACGTCGTCCCCCGCGATCGCGAACGCCTTCGCATCGTCCAAACCAGCGGCGAGCATCTCCTGCGCATGATCAACGAGGTCCTCGATTTTTCCAAAATCGAAGCCGGCAAACTCGACGTCCGCCCCGCCCCGTTTCACCTCCCCCAGCTTCTCCGCGACATCGCCAGCGCCCTCGAACCGCGCGCCTCGCAGAAAAATCTCTCGTTCACCTTCACCCCCGATCCCGACCTTCCCACCACGATTATCGGCGACGCTCAAAAACTCCGCCAGGTCCTCGACAACCTCCTCGGCAACGCCGTCAAGTTCACCGCCACCGGCCGCATCGTCCTCCGCGTCGCGCGCTGTCCTTCTCTCAACTCTCAACCCTCAACCCTCAACTTCTCCGTCCACGACACCGGCGTCGGCATCTCCGCCAAAGACCAGCTCGCCCTCTTCCAGCCATTCCACCAACCCGTCGACGGGCGCCCGCCCGAGCCCGGCACCGGCCTCGGCCTCGCCATCGCCAAACGCCTCGTCGAACTCATGGGCGGCACGCTCGAGGTCGAAAGCGCCCAAGGCTGCGGCAGCACGTTTTCCTTTTCGCTCCCGCTCGAAATCGTCCCCACCGACGCCACTCCCGCCGAACCCACGCCACCACCGCCGCTCGGCTACCGCGGCGAACGCCGGCGCCTGCTCGTCGTCGACGACGTCCCCACCAACCGCTCCGTCCTCGTCGAACTCCTCTCGCCGCTCGGTTTCGAACTTCGCGAAGCCGCCAGCGGCAACGAAGCCCTCGCGCTCGTGCCCACCTTCGCCCCGCATCTTGTTTTTCTCGACCTGCGCATGCCGGGCATGGACGGCCTCGAACTCGCCGCGCGCCTCCGCGCCCTGCCGTCCGCTTCCTCCCGCCCGCCCAAACTCCTCGCAATGTCCGCCTCCGTTTTGTCGTTCAACCGCGACAAAGCCCTCGGAGCCGGCTGCGACGACTTTCTGCCCAAACCGTTCCGCGAATCCGACCTCACCGCCAAACTCGCCCTCCACCTCGGCCTCGAATGGCGCCACGGCCACACCACCCACCCGTTCGCAGCCACCTCCTCGACGTCCACCGCCAGTCCCGACGAACTCCGTCCTCTCCTCGACCTGGCCCGCCGCGGCGAAATTCGCACCTTGCGCGACCAGCTCGCCACCTTGCGTCAACGCCACCCCGGCGACCCCGGCCTCGGCGAACTGGAAAGCCTCGCCCGCGACTATCAAATGGAGCGCCTCCGCGAAAAACTCTCCGCCTTCGCCTCCAAATCCGGCTAAGGGAGGCGCGGTGCCCTCAACGCGCGCCCCGCTCCACATCCTCCTCGCCTACGCATCTCTACGTAGTCACCCGCCCGCGCCGTTGACGGCAGCCAAGTCCGCGCCTGTTCTCTCGCCCCATGGTCCCCGGTGTCTCGCTCCCGCTTCGCGCCTTCCCCGCCAAGCGCCGAGTTTCGAGCTTTTTCCGCCCCATTGCGCTCGGCTGCACCATCCTGCTCCTTCTCTCTCCGGCCTTCGCCTTCGATTTCTCTCCCGAAGCCGGCCGTCCCGCCTTTCGCAACTTCCGCCCCACCGAATACCGCGGGCATCCGCAGGTTCACGCCGCCGTTCTCCACGGCAACGGGCTCGTCTACTTTGCCTCGGAGCAGGGCGTCCTCGAATTCGACGGCACGCGCTGGCGCCATCTCCCCGCAAGCGCACCCGTCGTCTTCCGCCTCGCGAGCGACGGCGCCGGCCGACTCTGGGCGGCCGGCTCCGATGAACTCGGCTACTACGAGATCCAGCCCGACGCCACCTGGAGCTATCGTTCCCTGCGCGATTCGCTGCCCGCCTCGTTCCAACGCTTCGGCCGCCCCCGCACACTTCTGCTGCATCGCGATTCGGTGTTTTTCTCGTCCGCCGCCGGAATCCTCCGCTGGCGCGACGGCGCGTTTCAGGAGTGGCCCACCACCGGCCCGGGCGAGGCGTTGTTCTCCCTCCACGGCGAGCTCTACGCCGCCCTCACCGGCCAAATCCCCCGCCGACTCACCGCCAACGGCTTCGAACCGCTCCCCCTTCCGCCCCTCAACCTTGCCGGCGCACTCTCCGTCTCCGCCCTGCCGCTGCGCGACGGCCGCATCCTGTGGTGCTGGGCCAACGCCGGACTGCTCGCTTTCGACCCGCGCACCAACACTTGGACGCCCTTCCCCACACCCGCGCTCGAACTCCTTCGCAACACTCGCGTCAACGCCAGCCTCGCCCTCCCGGACGGCACCCTCGTCCTCGGCACCAGCGGACGCGGCGTCGTCCTGATCTCCCCCGACGGCCAGCAGGTGCGTCACTTCGCACGCGCCCACGGCCTCGCCGACAACGCCGTGCTCAGCCTGATGCTCGACCGCGACGGCGGGTTGTGGCTCGGCTTCAACACCGGCGCCGCCCGCCTCGAAATCAATTCCCCCCTCACCATCTACGACGCCGCCAACGGCCTCGCGCCCGGCACCGTCGACAGCTGGGGCCGCCACGAAAACCGCCTCTACGCGGGCGCCTTCGACGGCCTCTACCGCCTCGAACCCGCCGACAACGCCACCGGCCAGACCGCCCGCTTCGTTCACATCAACAACAACGTTCGCAGCATCTTCGGCATCGAATCCGTCGACGGCGAACTTCTCATCTTCGGCAACGACGGGGTGTATCGACAAAACCCCGACAACACCTCCACCCGCGTCCTCCCCCTCCCGCTGAACGGCGTCTACGCCGTCGTCCGTTCCAAATTCGTGCCGCACCGTTTCTACCTCGGCGGCTACGTCGGCCTCACCGTGATCGAGAAACACGAGGGCTCCTGGAAAATTATCCACGAGCGCCTCGACCTCGGCGACGCCCACACCGCCCTCGAAGATCGCAACGGTGATGTCTGGCTCGGCACCTATTCGCGCGGCTTCTGGCGCCTGCCCGCTGCGCACACGATCACCGACTGGTCGCAGGCCTCCGCCACCTACGAACACTACCACCAATCGCACGGCCTTCCCTCCGCCTACGCGTGGGCCGCCGTGTATCCGACCCCTGCCGGCGCCGGCTTCTTCACCACCGCCGGCAACCGCCATTTTCTCCCCGACGAACGCCGCTTCGTCCCCGACGAACGCTTCAAGATCGACGGCCATCCGCCCGTCTCGATGTATCCGGAAATCACGACGGCCACCGGCGACACGTGGACCACCATCTACGGCAAGTCCACCACCGTCGCCGAACACCCGTTCGGCCGCTTCACGCCCGACGCCGGCGGCACGCCCGTCTGGCAGGGCGCTCCCGCCTCCGTCATCCGTGAAGTCGGTTTCGCCGGCGTCGCCGTCGCGCATCTTGAAACCGCCCCGTCCGGCGAAGTCCTCTGGGCCCGCGGCTACGACAACATGATTCGCCTCGATCTTTCCCGCCCGCTCCCGCCGCCCTCACGTTGGGCCGCGCTCGTTCGCGCGATCGGCGCCGAAGGTCGCCAGCTCGTCGACCCGCCCGGCGACGGCCCGGTCGAGTTCAGCTTTGCGAACGAACCGATCGTCTTCCGCCTCGCCGCCCCCCGCTACGGCGCCCTCGAAAACCTTCTCTTCCAATCGCGTCTCCTCGGCTTCAGCGATAAATGGTCCGAGCCCTCCCCTCTGCCCGAGGTCAGCTTCACCAATCTCGAGGGCGGCCCGTTCACTTTCGAAACCCGCGCCATCGATGTCGAAGGCAGCGTCAGCGAGGTCGCGCGACTCACCTTTCGCGTCTCGCCGCCATGGCCGCGCACCGTCTGGGCCTACGGCCTCTACGCCGTTTTGCTCGCCGGCGCCGTCACCGGCTTCGTCCGCTGGCGCGTCCGCAAAGTCGAACGCGAACGCCAGCGCCTCGAAGGCGTCGTCGCCGAACGCACCGCCGAACTCAAATCCGCCAAGGAAGCCGCCGACGAAGCAAACAACGCCAAAAGCACCTTCCTCGCCAACATGAGCCACGAGCTCCGCACGCCGCTCAACGGCGTCATCGGCTACGCCCAGGTGCTGCAAAAATCTCCCGACGTCGTTCCCAAGGACCGCGAACGTCTCCGCATCGTCCAGTCCAGCGGCGAGCACCTCCTGCGCATGATCAACGAGGTCCTCGATTTCTCCAAAATCGAGGCCGGCAAACTCGACGTCCGCCCCGCCCCGTTTCACCTCCCGCAACTGCTCAACGACATCGCTCACGCCTTCGAGGCCCGCGCCACGCAGAAGGAACTCGCATTCGCCGTCGACGCCGATGCCGACCTTCCCGCCATGGTCGTCGGCGACGCCCAAAAACTCCGCCAGGTCCTCGACAACCTCCTGAGCAACGCCGTCAAGTTCACCGCCACCGGCCGCATCGCCCTCCGCGTCGCGCGCTGTCCCTCTCTCAACTCTCAACCCTCCACTCTCAACTTCTGCGTCGAAGACACCGGCGTCGGCATTTCCGAAAAAGACCAGGCCGCCCTCTTCCAACCTTTCCACCAACCCGTCGACGGCCGCCCGCCCGAACCCGGCACCCGCCTCGGCCTCGCCATCGCCAAACGCCTCGTCGAACTCATGGGCGGACTCCTCACGCTCGAAAGCGCCCCCGGCATCGGCAGCACGTTTTCCTTCTCCATTCCGCTCGAGGAACTGTCCTCCGACACCCCCGCACCCGACTCGCCTGCCCGCTCCCCCATCGGCTACCGCGGCGACCGCCGCCGGCTGCTCGTCGTCGACGATGTCGCCATCAACCGCTCCGTGCTCGTCGAATTGCTCGCTCCCCTCGGCTTCGACATCCGCGAAGCCGCCAGCGGCGCCGAAACGCTCGTCATCGTCGCCGAATTTCGCCCCGACCTCGTTTTCCTCGACCTCCGGATGCCCGGCATGGACGGCCTCGAACTCGCCCG
>JAEZAD010000112.1 GCA_023430565.1 Verrucomicrobiota bacterium | reverse complement strand
CGACGCTGGCGAATTATACTGCTGTGCAACATCTGACGACGGGGGCGTCGGTGAGCGTGCGGGGGAAGTTGGTGCCGTCGCAGGGCGGCGGGCAGAAGTGGGAAGTGGCGGCGGAGGAGGTGAACGTGATCGGGACGGCGGATGCGACGTATCCGCTGCAGAAGAAAGGGCACACGCCGGAGTTTTTGCGGGAGATCGCGCACCTAAGGCCGCGGTCGAATTTGTTCGGGGCGGTGTTTCGCACGCGGAGCAAGCTGGCGTTTGCGATTCACCGGTTCTTTCAGGAACGCGGTTTCGTTTATGTGCACACGCCGATCATCACGGGCAGCGACTGCGAAGGGGCGGGGGAGTTGTTTCGCGTGACGACGCTGGATCTGGCGAGTCCGCCGAAGCGGGAGGATGGGCTGATCGACGATGCGAAGGATTTCTTTGCGCGGAGAACGTATTTGACGGTGAGCGGGCAACTGGAGGCGGAGGCGTTCGCGTGTGCGCTGGGGAAGGTTTACACGTTTGGGCCGACGTTTCGTGCGGAGAATTCGAATACGTCGCGGCACGCGAACGAGTTTTGGATGATCGAGCCGGAGGTGGCGTTCTGCGATTTGCAGGGGGACATGGATCTGGCGGAGGAATTCGTGAAGTTCCTGATTCGCGACGTGCGGACGAATTGCGCGGAGGATCTGGAGCTGTTTGGCAAGTTCGTGGACAAGGAGCTCTTGAAGCGGCTGGACTTCGTGCTGGAGCTGCCGTTTCAGCGGGTGAGTTATACGGAGGCGGTGGAGCTGCTGAAGAAAAGCGGGAAGCAGTTCGAGTATCCGGTCGAGTATGGGGCGAACCTGCAGTCGGAGCACGAGCGGTATCTGACTGAGGAGGTGTTCAAATGCCCCGTGACGGTCTTCAATTATCCGAAGGAGATTAAGCCGTTTTACATGCGGCTGAACGATGACGACAAAACGGTGACGGCGATGGATGTGTTGGTGCCGGGAATCGGAGAGATCGTCGGAGGAAGTCAGCGTGAGGAGCGGCTGGAGGTGCTCGAGGGGAACATGCGACGTCACGGGTTGAGGCCGGAGGATTACGGGTGGTATCTGGATTTGCGGCGGTATGGGACGGTGCCGCACGCGGGGTTTGGGCTGGGCTTCGAGCGGATGCTGATGTTCGTGACGGGCGTGCCGAATATTCGGGATGTGATTCCGTTTGCGCGGACGCCGGGGAGTGCGGGGTTTTGAGGGACGGAGTTAAGCGCGAAGACGCGAAGGGCGCGAAGGGGCGCAAAGGAAAACAAAAGAGCCCGTCCGGATGGACGGGCTCTGGTGAAAGGATCTGGACGAGATTAGAAGCTGATGGTGGTGGAGAATTTTACGTTGATGCCGGGGGCGGTGGTGATGCCAGTGCCGGAGACGCGGCCGCCGGCTTGCTGGATGTAGCCGTTGTCGTCGAGGACGTTGTCGATCGTGAGGCGGAAGAGATATTTTTCCTGCCAGCGGTAGGACGCCCCGAGAACGGTCGAGTAGTAGGGTTTCAGGTAGAAGCTGACCTGGCCGACGACGTTGTTGAACGGAGCGGGCATGTAGTTGACGGGGGTGTCGCCGGCGCGACTGCCGCTGTAGCTGACGCCGGCGGTGAGGGAGAGGCCGTTGGCGGGGCCCTGGGTGACGCGGTAGCTGAGGAGCGCGCTGGCGTTGCGATCGGCGACGGCGCGGACGCGGCGGCCAAGGCTGTCGCGCATCTCGAGATCGCTGTAGGTGGCGATGATCGAGAGGTTCTCGGTGAGGCCGCCGATGAGCTCCACTTCCCAGCCCTTGTTGCTCAGATCCTGAACGATCTGCTCGGGTGCGGTGGGGTCGGTCTGGCGGGCGGGGTTGGGGACGGTGACGTTGGTCTGCGAGATCTCGAAGTAGGAGAAGTTGAACGAGAGGCGCTGATCGAAGAACTCGGTCTTGAAGCCGATTTCGTCCTGCTCGCCGTCGCGCCAGAGCGGCTGGTTGTTGGCGATGGCGGGAGCGGAGTTGGTGGAGCGGCTGTAGTAGACGGCGAAGTTGGGAAGGACTTTGTAGAGGATGCTCGCGGTCCACATGTTCTTCGCGTCGTCGAGGATGTTGGCGGCGGCGCCCGTCGCGTGGTTGCGGGAATAGGTGTAAGTATCGTAATGAAGGATACCGCCGGTGACGAAGAGACGGTCGTCGAGGAGGCCGAAGCGCTGATTGATGTAGGCCTGCCAGTTGGTGAACTGGTTGACGTTGTAGAACGCCCAGGTGTCGCGCCAGACGGGGATCATCTCGCGGTCGGGGCGGCTGAGGTCGATGCCTTCGGCGAAGTCGCCGGTGACGCCGCGACCGTAGGCGAGCTGGCGGGAGAGGGCGACGCCGGCGACGGTCTGCGACGAGAAGCCCTCGAAGTTATACTTCGCGACGCCGTCGGCCTGGATATTGGCGGTGCGGCGGCGGGTGGCCTGTTTGTCACCGCGGTGCGGGATGTTGCCGGGGTTGAAGAAGGGTGACGGGGCGCCGACGGGCTGGCCGTCGACGATGGTCCACGTGGTGTCCTGGGTGAGCTCGCCGGTGGCGGGATTGTAGCGGTTGTTGAGATTCGGCGTGGAGAGGAACTCCTGCGTGGAATCTTCGAAGTAGTAGCGGCCGTTGGCGGCGAAGCGCAGGCTGATGTTTTCGTTGAGGCTCGTGGTGAGGAGCGCGAAGAGGTCGGCGGTGTGCGTGCCGACGTGCGACCACGGCTGGATGCCGTTGCGGCTCTTCCGGCTGAGACCGCCGGCGAGGTAAGGATCGTCGGTCTGGGCGTTGACGGCGGGATGGATGATGAGGAGCGGTTCGCGGAAGGCCCAGAAGTCGGCGGCGATGAATTTCACCGTAAGCATGGTGCGATCGGAGATCTTGTAGGAGAACATCGGCGCGAGGGCTTTGCGGCGCATGCGGGCGTCTTCGTCCCAGTAACGGCGGGTGTCCTGGAAGGCGCCGACGAGCCGGTAGGCGAACGGGCTGCCGTCGGCGATCGCGCCGGTCAGATCGAACGAGAGCTGCTGGGCATCGAAGAGGCCGACGAGGGCGGTGACGCTGCGTTGGGTGCGATAGAGAGGGGATTTCGTGATGACGTTGAGGGAGCCGCCGGGAGCGCCGGCGGGGGCGAGGATGGCGTTGGGGCCTTTGGCGATTTCGATGCGGTCGATGACGATTTCGTTGATGTTATCGGCGTCGCCGGGTTGGAGGAAGTTATCGACGGTGCGCTGGCCGGTGACTTCGAAGCCGCGGATGATCATGCGATCCTGGAATTGGATGCCGCGGCCTTCCTGGACGCCCGCGGCGTAGCGGGTGACGTCGAAGAGACGGGTGGGCGAGAGGTCGTCCATGATTTCGCGCGTGAGCACGGTGATGGAACTGGGTGTCTCGAGGAGCGGAGCGCGGACGCGCACGGCGGAGATGGCGTCGGCGGCGCGGTAGCG
>JAEZAD010000057.1 GCA_023430565.1 Verrucomicrobiota bacterium | reverse complement strand
GTCCAACAGCATCAGCTTCGCGCGCGCCGAGCGATTCACGCGCAGGTCCAGGTTCGCGAGGTGCAGCCCCATCTCCTCCTTCGCCACCGGCGCCGCCGCATAGCTCTGCACCGGCGCGATCTCCGGCATCGGCAGCTTGAACATCGTATACTTTCCCGTCTGCACATAGCGGCTGAGCTCCCGCTGCATCTGCGCGTAGTTCAACCCCAGTGTCCGCTCAAACAGCTCCTCCGCGACGCGAGTATCCCCCTCCGGATTTCGCACGTAGTAAAAAAACTCGTTCCGCCCGCGCTCGTTGCCCTCCGTCCGCTTCGATCGCCCGCAATACCAATAATGCAGCAACGCCCATGATTGCGCATACAACAGCCCCACCCGCCGGTTCTCGTTATACGTCGGCGAGCCGTGACTCACCGCGAACAACTCCTGCAGCGGCATCAACGGCTTGCCCCGCAGCGCTTCCACGTGCTCCACGATCGGCTGGCCCATCACCAGATGATCCTTCCGCTCCTCGATCGTGGAGAAAAACTCCGCAATCCCCTCGCCATACCACACCGCCGGCCGCTCGCCCGTCACCGCCACCAGGTAATGCACGAACTCGTGCATGATCAGCCGCCGCTCGAACTCCGAGGTCCATGCCGGCGACAACACAATCACCGACCGGTCCGGCCGGTTCAGATAAAAACCCGCCGTGCGCTGCGCCGACCGCAGCGGCGCCGACACATACGGCAGAAACTCGCGATCGTTCTTGAAGAAATAAATCGTCAGCGGATTCGGCCGCTGCTCCTTCGCCTCGATCATCTTTCCAAACGTCGCCCGCAACAGCTCCAGGATGCGCAGCAGATTTCGCGACTCGCGGTCCGACACATGGCTGAACAGCTCAAAATGCGGCGATTCATACCGCTTCCACTTCTCGTCCAGTCCCGGCATTTCCGCCGCCTGAACGCTTGACCAGATCACCGCCAACCAGATCGCCGGAAGAAGCTTGAAGCGCACCGCCAATCTCTGGCGACTCGCCCGCTCGTCTTCAAGCCCGCTGATGGAGGCATGGTGCCCAACGCGCATTCATCGCCACGCGTTTCAATCCCACTCGTGGCCCTCGACCTTCTTCCCTCCACCCATCCCCAGCGCTTCCGCCACCGCTTGGTAAACAATCTTCCCCCCGCGCGTATTCACCCCGCGCGCCAGCCCCGCGTGCTCCGCCAGCGCCCGCTCCACGCCTTTCTGCACCAACATCGCCACATACGGCTCCGTTGCCTGCGTCAACCCGAGCGTCGACGTCCGTCCGACGAGCGCGGGCATATTCGGCACCGCATAATGGATGACTCCATGTTCCCGATACACCGGCCGCTCGTGCGACGTCGGCCGGATCGTCTCGATACACCCGCCCTGATCGATCGCGATGTCCACGATCACGCTGCCCGGCCTCATCCGCGCCACCATTTTCCTCGCGACCACCGTCGGCGCCTTCGCCGCCGGGATCAGCACCGCCCCGATCAACAGATCCGCGTCCTCGACCGCATGCTCGATGTTCGCCGGATTCGACATCAACGTCACCACGCGTCCGCGATACTCCATGTCGAGCGCCTCGAGTTTTCGCGTATCGAGATCCAGCGCTGTCACCCGCGCCCCCATGCCCACCGCCATCTGCACCGCATGCGCGCCGGAGTTCCCCGCGCCCACCACCACCACGTGCCCGGGCATGGTGCCGGGTATCCCGCCCAACAATACGCCCGATCCGCCGTGCTGCGTCTGCAGGAAATACGCCCCGATCTGGATCGAAAGCCGCCCCGCGATCTGCGACATCGGTTTCAACAGCGGGAATTGTCCGTCCACCCCCTCCACCGTCTCATACGAAATTCCCAGGATGCGTTTCTTCATCAACACCCGCGCCAACTCCGGCCCCGCCGCGAGGTGCAGATAAGTGAACAGCGTCTGCCCCTCCCGCATCAGTTCATACTCCTCCGCCAGCGGCTCCTTCACTTTCAAAATCAGGTCCGCCGCCGCCCACACCTTCTCCGCCGAAGCGGCGATGCGCGCCCCCGCTGCCCGATACTCCGCATCGACAAACCCCGCGCTGCTCCCCGCTCCCCGTTCCACCACCACCTGCGCCCCCAACTTCACGCAGCGCCGGCACAAACTCGGCGTCATCGAAACCCGCGTCTCCCCGATTTTGATCTCCTTCGGCACACCGATCTTCATCCGCTTATGACACGCGAATCCCCCTCCCACCGCAACTCTCCAGCGCCTCGACTTCCCCCACCCGCCTCCCGCTCCCCCACCGAAATTGTCACTTAATAGGTGACATTCCGACTTTCTGCCCCGTGCGCGTCCTTCTTTTGTCACTTATTAAGTGACATTCTTCGGGTGCCGCTTCACCGCCCTTCAACGTCGCTCAACGATTCTTTCGCCGCGCGATCCATTCCTCGACCCGCTCTTCCAAAAATCCCAGCGGCACCGCGCCGTGCCGCAGCACCTCGTCGTGAAACGCCCGCACGTCGAACCCCGTCCCCAGTTCCTTCTCCGCCCGCGCCCGCAGCTCCTTGATCTTCAATTCGCCCAGCTTGTAGGCCAGCGCCTGCCCCGGCCACACGAGATACCGGTCGATCTCCACCACGATGTCGTGCTCCGACTTCCCCGCATTCGCCAAAAAATACGCGATCGCCCGCTCCCGCGACCACCCGAGCGCATGCATCCCCGTGTCCACCACCAGCCGCACCGCCCGCCACATCTCGTAGGTGAGCTGTCCAAATTTTGAATACGGGTCCGCATAAAACCCCATCTCCTCGCCCAAACTCTCTGCATACAGTCCCCACCCTTCCACATACGCCGTATATCCGCCCCATCTCCTAAACTCCGGCATGCCCGTCATCTCCTGCGCCAGCGCGATCTGCAAATGGTGTCCCGGCACCGCCTCGTGCAGCGTCAGCGCCTCCATCTCCCATTTCGGCCGCATCTCCAGCGCATACGTATTCGCAAAAAAATACCCCGGCCGCCCCGCCTCCGGCGCTCCCGGCATGTAATACGCCGTCGTCTGCGACTTCTCCGCATACTCCGGCACCGGCAGCACCCCATACGGCGTGCGCGGCAGTCTCCCGAACAGCTTTGTCAGCTCCGGGTCCGCCCGCTTCGCGATGTCGCGATACGCCCGCAATAACGCCTCTTTGTCCGTGAAATAAAACCGCGCCTCTGTCCGCAGAAACCCGAAAAACTCCTCCAGCGTCCCGGCGAACCCCGCCTCGGTTTTCACGCGTTCCATCTCCGCCCGAATCCGCGCCACCTCCGCGAGCCCGATCGCATGGATCTCCTCCGGCGTCAGTTCCGTCGTCGTCGTCACCCGCACCTCGTGCTGATACCACGCCTCGCCGTCCGGCAAATCCTTCGCCGCCGTCGTCGTCCGCGCGCCCGGCATATATGTTTCCTCGAGAAACGCCCTCAACCGCGCATACGCCGGCCGCACCTCCATCGCATACACGCGCGCCGCTTCGCTCCGCAGTCGCAACGCCGCCTCACCCGGCACCGTCGGCGGGAGCTCCTTCAACGGTGCCAGCAACGCGCTCGCCCACGGATCCTCCGGCACCAGCGCCGTGACCTGCGCCGGCACGTCGCGCAACGTCACCTGCGGCGGCGTCACGCCTTCCTCCAACCCCCGCTCCAACAACGTCCGCGATTGCTCGACCAGCTCCGGCAGGGCCCGCAACCGCGCGATCACATTCTCCCCCTCCGCCACGTGGGTCACCCGCATCGCCGCCAGCACCTGCGCCGGCTCCTGGTGCACGCCCGTCAACTGCGTCACCCGTATCCACTCCGTCGGATACCTCGTCGTCGTGAGCGCCTCCTCCGCCATCCGCTTGAACAGCGCATGGTTCCCCCGATCCGACTCGCTCAACGCCTCCGGATCGATCGTCGCGATCGCCTCCACCGGCCTTCGTGCGTTCCGCTTCCGTTCCGCCACCGCCTCCGCCGAAAAATCCGTCCACCGCGTATCCTGTCCTGGATACCCGAGATACGTCGCCGTCTCCGGCGACGCCGCCATCGCATACTCCCAGTCCAACCGAAACAGCTCGTGCAGCCGCTCCGTCTCGCTCGCGCGTCCTTTCGCTTCGACCACCGCGCGATAACGCGCCTCGAACTCGCCCGCCCGCACCAGGGCCGCGACCCAGAATCCGCCTGACAAAATCGTCAGCACCATCCGTCCAAGCATCGTCCGCATCCTCCCCTTCAAACATTTGCCCCCTCTCCCCGCGAGCCCGCGTGTTCCCCCTTTCTTGCTCCTGCTCGAAATCGTGCCCGTGCTCTCCCCAAACCGATCGCCTCCCGTCCTTGCCGCGGCACCAAGCCCCTCAACCTCCGCCACGACCCCGCCCCCACATCACCCTTCCAAATTCCTCCCACTTAGCCCCAAAGGGGCGCCTGAAAAGTTGGAACTTCGCTGACGCTGGGATCCCGAAGCTGGCACCCTCGCAGCCGCGGGAACCCACCCCCTTGCCCCGGGGACTATCCGTCCGATCGTCGCCGCATGAATTCGTTCGAGATACGCCTCCAGGAACATGGCCTGCAGCTGCGACGTATGCGTCCGTGCAGCGCCCGCCCGCTCCAGGCCGGCGCCCGCTCCCCCAGCGGCGGAGTCTTCCAACGTAAACCCGCTCTCGCCGACGCCTGATTCTTTCCCGGCGTTCCCCCACCGCGACGCCCACGCCCCCTCCACTTCCCCCCAACCCCACTCGCCGCTTCATCGCCTCATGAATCGCCGCTCTCAACCGCAGCCGGTCGTCATGCTCTTCGCCAAGGCGCCGCGCGCCGGTCTCGTCAAGACCCGCCTCGCCGCCGAACTCGGCGACGAGCGTGCCGTCGACATCTATCGCGCGATCGTCGAACGGCAGTTGCGCGAGATCCCGCCGGCCTGGCAGGTCGAGGTCCACTTCACTCCCGTCGAAGCCGAGGAGGAGATGCGCGCGTGGCTCGGCCCCCATCGCCATTACCGCCCGCAATCGGACGGCGATCTCGGCCGCCGCCTTCGCAAAGCCTTCGGGGCCGCCTTCTCGCGCGGCGCCACCACCGTGATGGCCATCGGCGGCGATTGTCCGGAGCTCGATCGCGCCACGTTTCACGAAGCCGCCACCCGTCTCGGCCGCGCCGACCTCGTGCTGGGCCCCGCCACCGACGGCGGCTACTACCTGCTCGCCTTGCGCCGCGCCGTTCCCGAGCTCTTCGACAACATTCCCTGGAGCTCCGACCAGGTCCTCGCCACCACCCTCGCCCGCGCCAAACTCTTCGGCCTGTCCCGCGAGCTTCTCACCCCCAAGGACGACATCGACGACGCCAAGACCTACCGGGCCTACCTCTCGCGCGTCGTGCGGAATTCCTCGCCCGAGACTCTCAGCATCGTCATCCCCACGCTCAACGAAGCCGCCCGCCTCGGCGCCACGCTCGAAGCCGCCGCACAATCCCTCCCCAGCGCCCGCCTCATCGTCGCCGACGGTCAAAGCACCGACCGCACCCGCGAGATCGCCGCACAGCACGGCGCACACGTCATCGTCACTCGCCGCGGCCGCGGCCGCCAATGCCGCGCCGGCGCCGCCGTCGCCGACTCCGATTGGCTGCTCTTTCTTCACGCCGACACCCATCTTCCCCCCGAAGCCGGCACGATTTTTTCGCGCTTCACCATCGAAACCGACGCGCAGATCGCCACGTTCCGCCTGCGTTTCGATTCCTCCTCGTGGTTCCTCCGCGCCTGCGGCTGGTGCACGCGTTTCGACAGCGTGTTCACGCGCTTCGGCGATCAAGGCATTCTCGTCCGACGCGAGTTCTACGACGCGCTCGGCGGTTTCCCCGACTGGCCACTCCTGGAAGACGTCGCCCTTCTTCAACGCGCTCGCGCCGCCACCTCCGTCCGCTCGCTGCCGGCCCACGTCATCACCTCCGCCCGCCGTTTCGCCCAGCGAGGCGTCTTCGCACAGCAGTGGCTCAACGCCCGCGTCCTCATCCGTTATCTTTGCGGCGCCTCGCCCTCCGAGCTCGCCACGCACTACGCCACCTCGGCGGCCGCTCCTGCCGAGCCAACCGGCCGCCCCACACCCGCCCGCCTCGCCCGCACCCCCGAATCGGTGAGGTGAAACCAAACGACGCCGACGGCTGCCTGTCCCTCTCGCAGCAGCCGCTTCGCATCCTGTTCCTCGCCGGCTGATCCGCTCGCCGCGAGTTCGCTCGCGCGTCCCGGCGCGCTCGCCTTTTCGTTCCCCCCGCCTTCCATGCGTGCCATGCCGCGCCCTCTCAACCTCATCGTCGCTTGCGCCGAAAATCGCGTCATCGGCCGCAACGGCCAGCTCCCCTGGCGCATCCCCGAGGACTGGCGCTTCTTCAAGCAGCAGACCGCCGGCAAGACCGTCATCCTCGGCCGCATCAGTTTCGAATCCTGGAAAAGCATCCTCGACGACGACCGCCACGCCATCGTCCTCACACGCAATCGCGCCCTCGCGCGCGATCGCGTCCAGGTCGCCCACTCGCTCCCCTCCGCCATCGCGCTCGCCGAATCGTCTCCCCGCGAAATCTACATTTGCGGCGGCCAGCGCGTCTTCGAAGAAGCCCTGCCGCTCCCCCAGGCCGAACGTCTTCACCTCACGCTCGTGCACGCCCACGTCGAGGGCGATCGCTTCTTCCCCGCCTGGCAGCGCGAATTTCCCCGCGTGCTTTCCCAGCACGAAAGCGCCGACGAGAATTTCCGCTACACCTTCTTCACCCTGGCCCGCTGACCCCGGGTGGACCCCGGCGTCCTCGTCGGGCTGATACGCTTGGCGCTCCAGCTTCGCGCGATCTCACCGCGCCGCACCCGCATCCTGCTCCGCCGGACGCCACTGCTCCAACACCACGCGCAGCTCGTCCAGCATCACCGGCTTGCTCAGGTAACGATCCATTCCGACCTCGATGCATTTCTCTTCGTCGCCCTTCATCGCATTCGCTGTCATCGCCACGATATACAACGGCGTTTTTCCCGCCGCCCGCTCGCGCTCGCGAATCCGCTGCGTCGCTTCGTAGCCGTCCATCTCCGGCATCTGACAATCCATCAGCACGATGTCGTAAGGCGCGGCCGCCAGCGCATCGAGCGCCTCGCGCCCGTTCGCGACCGACGTCGCCGTGCAACCCAGACGCCGCAGCATCCCCAGCGCCACCTGCCGGTTCACCGCGTTGTCCTCGGCCAGCAGGATCTTCGCCTGCGACGCATGCTCGAGCTTCGTCGCCGCGGTCGCGGGGTCCGGCACCCTCGCCGGCCGGGGCGCCACGCCGTTCAACACCGACGCCAGCGCGTCGAACAATCGCGATTGCCGCACCGGTTTCGCCAGCGCCACATCGAATCCGTGCGCCAGCGGCCCTTCGCCCGGAGTCGTGCGATCCTGCGTCAACGCCACCAGCTTCGCCGTCGCCAGCGAGGGTTCCGCCTTCACCGCGCGCGCCAGCACGACGTCGTCGCCCGCGGACGGCAGGTCCATCACCACCGCCGCAAAGCCCCGCCCGCCCGACGCCGCTTCGCGCAGGAGCTGCAACGCTTCGCCCGCATCCGCCGCGGCCGACACCTGCGTCCGCCACGCCTCCATTTGATCGCACAGCGCCTCCCGTCGCTCCACCCGGCCCGCCACGACGAGCACGCGCGGGCTGCCCTGAATCTCCTGCACCTTCACCGGCACCGTGGCCTGTTTTTCAAACACCGCTGTGAACCAAAAGGTCGATCCGCGACCGGGCTCGCTCACCACGCCCATCTCGCCCTGCATCATCGTCACCAGCTGTTTCGAAATCGCCAGGCCGAGCCCCGTGCCGCCGAAACGGCGCGTCGTCGACGTGTCCGCCTGGGTGAAGGGCTGAAACAGCCGCCGCTGCGATTCCGCCGGAATTCCGATGCCCGAATCGATCACCTCGAAACGCAGTTTCGCCTGCGCCGGCGTGTCCGACACCGGCGTCACCCGCAGCGTCACCGCACCTTCGGACGTGAACTTCACCGCGTTCCCCAGCAGGTTCGTGAGAATCTGGCGCAGCCGCCCCGAATCTCCGCGCAGCCAGCGCGGCACCGTCGGCGGCAGCACCGCGCTCGCCAGCTCCAACCCTTTCGTGTGCGCCCGCGCCGCCAGCAAATCGAGCGTGCTCTCCACGACCTGGCGCAGATCGAAGTCGCGGATTTCGAACGTCAGCTTGCGTGCCTCGATTTTCGAGAAGTCGAGGATGTCGTTGATGATCGTCAGCAAGTTGCCCGCGCTGTCCCGTATCGCTTCCGCGGATTCGCGTTGGTTGTCGTCGAGTTTGCTCTCCAGCAGCAGCGTGCTCATGCCCACCACGCCGTTCATCGGCGTGCGGATCTCATGGCTCATGTTCGCCAGGAATTCGCTCTTCGCGCGCGCGGCCGCTTCCGCCGCCTCCTTGGCGACGCGGAGATTCTCCTCCGCCCGCTTCCGCTCCGTCGTGTCCTCGAAGATCACCACGTGCCCCGTCAACGCCTGGCCATCGGACACGATCGGCGAACTTTGCGCCAGCACCCAGCGCGTTTGCCCGTCGTGACGCAACAGCCTGAACTCCCGCTCGAAGCCTTCCGCTTGCGCCGCCGTCTGCCTCCACGCGGCTTTCACCGCCGTGCGATCGTCCGGATGCACCACCGCACACCAGCGGTCCCCCAGCGTCTCGTCCGACGCCAGGCCTGAAATTTCCTCCCAGCGGCGGTTGCAGTAGAGGCACGCCCCTTTTGTGTCCGCCAGCCAGATGCCAATCGGCGAACACGCGCTCAGGGTGCGAAACAGCTCCTCGCTCTTCCGCAGCTCCGCGTCCGACCGCTCGCGGTCGTGCAGGCTGATTTTCAGCTGGTCCATCGCGGCCTCGAGCTCGACGGTGCGGCGCTTCACCATGTCCTCCAGATCTTCAAGCCGCGTCCGTTCCTGCTGCATCAACCGCCATTTCTCGGTCAACGCCGTCGCCAGCTGCAGCACCTCGATGTTGTCGAACGGTTTTTTGAGGATCAGCAGCCGGTCCGAATGCCCGAGTTTCTCGATCATCTGATCCCACGAATAGTCCGAATACGCCGTGCAAATCACGACCTGCACGTCCGGATACACTTTCCAAATGTGTTCGATCGTTTCGATCCCATCCCAGCCCGGCGGCATGCGCACGTCGACGAACACCATCGCATACGGCCGTCCCTGCTCGATCGCTTTCTTGATCAGCTCGAAACCGTCCTGACCTTGATACGCCGAATCGACTTCGAAACACAGGCCGTGGCGTGTCTCGACCTCCTCCCCAAACAGCTCCGCCGCGGCCGCCTCCAGCGCTGACCCGCGCGCGCTGTGATCTGCACCCAGGATCTTGCGAAAATCGTCGTGGATCGTGCGCGTGTCGTCGATGACGAGGATGCGCAGATTCTTGTCGGCTGAAGTCGGGCTCATGCGGCGGATGCCTCCTGTTGAAGGGGAATTTCGAGAAGGAAGGTCGCGCCCTTTCCGGGCCCCTCGCTCTGCGCGATCAACGATCCGCCGATCTCCCGCGCTGCCAGCGCGCCGCTGTGCAGCCCGAAGCCGTGGCCGTGCTTTCGCGTCGTGAAACCGTGGCCAAATATCCGGGTGAGATTCTCCGGCGCGATGCCCACGCCATTGTCGATCACCCTGATCTGCACCCGGCCGTCCTTCGCGGTCACGCGCACGACGATCTGCTTGTCGGTCCGCCCCGAGTCGTCGCAGGCGTATTTCGCATTCCGCATCACGTTCACAAGGATCTGCAGCACCTTGTGCTTTTCCACCATGACCTCCGGCGCCGCCTGATAATCCCGCACGAGCGTCACATCGTGCCGCGCGAGCGCTCCGCTGTTCATCCGCACCGCGTCCTCCACCAGATCCGTGATGACAATCCGTTCCACCACGCCAGACACCTTCGCGTAGTTCTGCTGCATCGCGACGATGTCCTTGATGTGCTCCACATTTTTCCGGAGCTGTTCGAGCTCCTCGAGGAGCATCGCCTGCTCGTTGCCCAGATGCTCCGCCAGGACCGCCAGGAACCCGGGCAACTGCCGCCCGCGCGGATCGTTCGTGAGGAACTCGCCCAGATTGCCCTTATGCTGCTGCAGCATGTCGCGCACCTTCGCCACGTGCGAGGTCTTCGATTGCTGCACCTGCTCGTGCAGGATCGTCGTGGAAACGTTCACGCTGTTCAGCACGTTGCCGACATTGTGCAGCACGCCCGTGGCGACCTCCGCCATCCCCGCCTGCCGCGAGGTTTCCAAGAGCTGCCGGTGCACCTGCGCGAGCTGCTCCTCGGCCACTTTCAGCGCCGTGATGTCCTTGGACACGCCGAACGTCCCGATGATGTTTCCCTCCGGATCGCGCCATGGCATCTGATCGGTCAGATTCCATCGCACGCTGCCGTCGTGCACCGTGAGCTTCTCGATCCGGCCCAGCACCGCCTCGCCCGTGCGCATGATCTCCTGCTCCTCCGCAATGATCGCCGGCCCCCGGTCCGGCCCGAACGCTTCGATCGTCGTGAGCCCGATCAGGTAATTCGCATCCGCCGGAAGCGGCGCCTCGCTGCGGGCCGAGGCGGGGATGCGCCCGCGCTTCACCGCCGACTCGCGACCGAGATGACGCAGCGTATCCGATTTGCTGACGCGCACGAAACGCGAGTCGCGGTCCTTGAAATAGATCGTGTCCGGGCTCGAATCGAGCAGCACGCGCAACAAGTCACGCTCGTAGGCGAGCTGCGCCTCGGCCAGCTTCCGCTCCGTCACGTCGCGGAAACTCATCACCATGCCCACCGTCCGCCCGTCGATCCGCTGCGGATGCGTGTAGCGCTCGATGCAGCGTCCGTCGTTGAGCTCGATCATGTCGAACGCCTCCAGATCCGGCGTCCGCGTCCGCTCCGCCACCACCGCGAGGAATCTCTCCGGATCCCTCGTCATCGCCGCCGCGTGCTCCGTCATCGGCCGGCGCTCGTGCCGCGCCAGCAGCTCGGCGGGGATCTGCCACATCGCGGTGAACTTCGAATTGCACGACACCACCCGATTCTCGAGGTCCACCGCCAGGATGCCGTCGGTCGTCGACTCCAGCGTCGCGCTCAACAGCGACAGCGACTTCACCACCTCCTTCGTGCGCACCTCCACGCGCCGCTCCAGTTGATCGCGTGCGTCCTGCAGCGCCGCGTCGCGCGCCTGGATCTGGTCGAGCATGCCATTGAACGTGTCGATGAGCCGTCCCGTTTCGTCTTCGCCCCGCTTGCGGGCGCGCACCGTGTAGTCGCGCGCACTGGCCACCAGCGTCGCCGTGTGCGCCAGCTCCGCGATCGGCTCGGAGATCGTCCGCTGCAACGGCGCCGCCAGCAGCAGCGCCACCAGCGAGCAGCCCACCAGGAGCACGCCGATGATCGCGATGTAGCGCCAGACCCGCGCCCGCAGCTCCTCGAGATCCGCGCCGACATAAATCGTCCCGATCTTTTCCCCCGCGAGCGCGATCTCCTGAAGCGTTTCCAGCCGGTCGTCCGTGAACCGCTGCTGCGGCCCGCTCACCACGGGCAACCCGCCGCCGCTTTCCACATCGGGGCGCACATACCGCGCCATCACCCGCCCACTCGCATCGTAGACACATGCCGCGGCCACGCGCGGATGCGCATGGAGCGTCGCGAGCGTCTGCTCCATCGAGTCCGGATCGTCGAACGCCAGGCCCGACGCCACGTTGTCCCCAAACATCTCCGCGAGGATCGCGAAGTCGCGCTCCATCTGCCGCCGAAACGTCCCTTGCTCGTAAATCGCGAACGCCGCACACGCCAGCGTCAGCGCCACGCCGCTGATCAGCGCGTTCACCACGGTCAGCTTGCGGCGGATGGGAAGATCGCGGAAGGCACGCATGTTAGTTGGAAGTTGCGCGATGGACCGTCATCGCGAGTTTCTGCAAATGCGCGCTGAGCTTCAGCCCGCGCGCCTCCGCAGCCGGAATGCTGATTTCGAACCGGACCTTGTCCCCCACCGTCAGAAAATTGATCACCGCCCCGCACGCGGCGTCCTCTTCGCACTCCCCCACCGTGAGCACGCCCGCATCCGGCGCCTTCGCAAATTCCTCCCGGCACGAGGGCGATCCTTCCGCCATGAACACCACATGCACCTCGGCGAGCCTCTGCGCGCTGTCGAGCAGCACCACCCGCACCGGACGCCCGTTCACCGTCCGCCCCTCCACCGTTTCCTCCAACACCGTGCCAAACGGATTTCGCCCCAACACGCCGATCAGCACCGGCGCCTCGTCCGAGGAAAACCGCCCCGCCGGCCACTCGACGAACTTCGTGAAGTTGTAGAGGAACGCCGCCTTGATCCGATACTCCTTCGAGATGTCCCCCGGTGCGGCCAAGGCGATGGACCCGCCCACGCCCAGCGAACACACTCCGAGTAACCCAACCCACAGCCAACGCCACAGGCCCACGCCAGCCTTGGGCTGCGGAGCCCTCGCGTTTACCCGCCCAAGTTGGAACCCGGTCCGCATCGTTCAGAATCGCCAGGTGATCTTGCCGTGTATCCGGCGCGGCACTTCGGAACTCAGCGCATAGATCGCCGCCGGTTGCTCCGGATGATGATCGTCGAGCAGGTTTTGCCCGACGAGGGAAAGCTCCATGTTCTCTCCCGGTCGAAACGCGAGCCGCACATCGGCCTCCAGATACGACGCGATCGTCCCATTCGCCGGAAAACCCAGGAACGCGAATCCCCCGACGTGCCGCAGTTGCAGGTCGAGACTCACGCGGCCACCGAACTCATGCGAGGAACGCAAAATCGACTGCCGTTTCGGATCGAATTGGCCGCCCGACGGCAACCCGTCCACTTCCGCGGTGAACACCGCATGACTCAGGCTCAACCGCCAGCCAGCCATCGGCGTGGCCGTGAGGGTGGCTTCGCCACCATAGGTGTCGTTCTCCGCTGCGTTCACGAACGGCAACTCCGCCCGCCCGAAGGGCACGCCGGGAACGAACGTGGGCATCGACGGGAACCCCATCAGCTTGCTGTAGCGATTATAGAACGTGGCGAGGTCGAAGCCGATCCGCGGATTCGCCTGCCATCGCCAGCCGAGTTCGTAGCTCCAGACAACCTCGGACTCCGGATTACCATTGCCGACCACCGTGGGAACATACCATCCGCCATCCGGCCCGGGCGCGGGCGGCCCGATTTCCATCAGAAAGAGATCCCCGGCCTCCAGCGCGCTTGGCGTGCGCACCGCCCGCGAGATCGCCGTCCACACGGTCTGGGTTTTGGTGGGCTTCCACGCCGCGCGCGCGCTCGGTTGCACCTCGAACCCGGTGAAGTCGTTGTGCTCCCATTTCACGCCGGCCGTCGCCGTCAGCTTGTCCGGCAGGAGCTGAAACTCGTCCTGCACAAACGCACTGAAAAGTTCGAGCCCGAGATCGCCGTTGCGCACCGGCACGGCCGCCTTCGCGACCTCGCCGTCAAACCGCCGGTAGCCGATTCCCCAGACCAGATCCTGCCGCGGAGTGGGCGCGAAACGATGCTCGAGTGTGGCATCGAACGTGTGAGCGATCGCTTTCGATCGCAGGATTTCGTTACGCGACAACCGGTCGTAATAAATCTGCGCCTCGACGCTCGAGCGCTCGCCCAGTTCCCGCGTCCACCGACCGAGCGTGTTGAAATTTCTCCCGCGCGAAGTATGCGCATCGAGATCGGTGAGCGACGTATCCGCCTGCCAGGTCAGATGCGTCGCGGCGTCGGGATAATGATCGAGCCGGAAACCGCTCGTCCACCCATGCCACTGGTCGCCCGCCGGCTGGCCGTTCGCGAGCGGAAAAGCATCGTTCGCCTGCCGGGTCGCAAAAACACGGTAGTAAGTGTTCTCCCCGATCCGGTCGCCGTGCCGCACGCCCGCCAGCATCTCCTGGCCGTCTCCGCCGCCGGCATACACCAGCGAGCCCTGCGTGTCTTTCGCACTCCGCGTCACGACGTTGATCACGCCGTTCACCGCATTCGCGCCCCACACCGTGGCACCTGGGCCGCGGATCACCTCGACGCGATCCACGTCTTCAAGCATCGGCTGCTGCATGTCCCAGTAAACGCCCGCGAAGATCGGCGTATACACCGCACGGCCGTCAACGAGCACGAGAAGTTTGTTCGCATAGAGATTGTTGAAACCGCGCGCCGAGATCGCCCACTGGTTCGCGTTGACGCTGCCGACGTTCAACCCCGGGACAAGCCGCAGCGCATCGGCGATCGTCGTCGCGCCAGAGCGGCGCAGATCCTCGTTCGACAACACCGCAATCGACGCCGCCGCATCCGCCAGCCGCTGCTCGCGCTTCGACACCGACGTCACCGACTCGTTGAGCAGCTCCTCGAGGGACAAATCCGCCAGATCGCGCGCCGCTCCCAGCGACCCCACGATCCCGAGACCCAGCGCCATCCCCCACGCCGCCGCCCGCCCACACCATCGCAACGCTTCTGCAAAGCGCCTTTTCGTGGTCTGGGCCCATTTCCTCATTCCGCCCCAGTGTGCCCCATCGCTCGCTCCGATGTGTCACCGGAGCGTCAAGAACGAGGTCAAAAAACGCGCACCCCGGCACATGAGGCCCCGCGCATTCGCCTGAGATCAGAGATGACAGCGCGCGGAAACTAGCTTGTTTTCCTCATTGCCCCGTCAGCGGCCCGCCGCGTTTCCGTCCCCTCATGCCCAGTCCCCTCGCCCGCATCTTGATCGTCGACGATGACCCCCAGCTTCTTTTCGTCGTGCGCGTCGCCTTGGAACGCCAGGGTTATCGCGTGTTCGAGGCGCCCGACGGGAAAGCCGGCCTGGACCTCGCCCTGACCGAGCGCCCCGATCTACTCGTCCTCGATATCGACATGCCCGGCCTCACCGGCATCGAGGTCTGCCAGGAGCTGCGCCGCCTGCATTTCGAAGCGCCCATCCTCATGCTCACCGGCCGCACGTTGCTCGACGACAAGGTCACCGGGCTCAACGCCGGCGCCGACGACTACCTCGCCAAGCCTTTCGAGCCGCGCGAGTTCCTGGCCCGCGTGCAGGCGCTCGTTCGCCGCCACCACCGCACCACCGAGCAGCCCGCCATCCTGGTGTTCGACCAGCTCGTGATCGACCTCCGCCGTCGCGCGGCCCACCAAGCCGGAAAACCGATCGAGTTCACCAAGACCGAATTCGCCATTCTCGAACTCCTCGCGAAAAGCCCCGGCCGCCCCGTCTCCCGCGAAACCCTCCTCGATATCGTCTGGGGTTACACCCGCTTCCCCAACACGCGCACCGTCGACACGCATGTCTGGCGGCTGCGCAAGAAGATCGGCGACGGCGGCGACGAACCCCGCTGGATCAAACGCGTCCACGGCCAGGGCTACCTCCTCGCCGAAGACGCCGTCATCACCAGCCGCGAATAACCGATCGCGCGTCCGCCCGCCTGCGCCTAACTCGCGTCCGCCCCACCCGGCTCCGCCGGAATCTCCAGCGTGAATTCCGCGCCGCGACCCGCGCCATCGCTTCGCACCGTGAGCGAGCCGCCCAGTTCGCGCGCCGCCAGCGCCCCGCTGTGCAACCCAAAGCCGTGGCCGTTCTTTCGCGTCGTAAAGCCGTGCGCAAAGATCCGCGTCAGGTTCTCCGGTGCGATGCCCACACCGTTGTCGATCACCGCGATCTTCACCCGCTTTCGCTCCGTGGTGATTCGCACGACGACCCGCCGCTCCGCGTGCCCCGATTCTTCGCAGGCGAATTTCGCGTTGCGCAGCAGGTTCACGAGAATCTGCAGCACCTTGTGCCGCTCGGTCGTCACCATCGGCTCCGCTCGGAAATCCCTCTCCAGCACCACCTCGCCCGCCGCGAAAGCGCTGCTGTTCATCCGCACCGCGTCTTCGACCAGTTCGGTCGCGACGACCGTTTCCGTCGCGCCCGCTACCGTCGCATAACTCTGCTGCATCGCGACGATGTCGTTGATGTGCTCGACGTTTCGCCGCAGCGACTCCACCTCCGCCGTGACTTCCTTCTGCTCCGTCGCGAGATGCTCCGCGAGTGTATCCAGAAAATCCGGCAACTGCCGGCCGCGCGGATCCGAGGTCAGAAACTCCGCCAGATCCTCCCGGTGCGCCCGCACCAAATCGCGCAGCTTCGCGACGTGCGCCGCCTTCGAACCGCGAACGCGGTCCGCCACCAGCGTCGCCGACACGTTCACGCTGTTCAGCACGTTCCCCACGTTGTGCAACACGCTCGTCGCCACCTCCGCCATCCCCGCCTGCCGGAACGACTCCCGCAGCCGCCGGTTCATCTCCTCCATCTCCGCCTCCACCTTTCGCCGCTTGGTGATGTCGTGAAAATTAAAAACGATGCCGATCGTCCGGCCCTCCACTTTTTGCGGCTTGCACGTGCGCTCGTAGACCCGCCCGTCCTTCAACTCGATCACGTCGACGCCCTCCTCCTCCGGATTCGCCAGCAGCTCCCTGGCCCGCGCCAGCGCTCCCTCGGGATCTTTCGTCAACTGCGCCGCCCACGCCGCCAGCTCCTCCGTCGTCGCCTCTCGCAGCATCCGCTGCGGCACATCCCACATCGCAAGAAACCGGTCGTTCCAGACACACGGCGCCCCGTCGAACCGCATCGCGAAAATTCCGTCCGCCGTTGAATCGAACGTCGTCCGCAACAACACCAGCGATTGCCCGAGCTCGTTCGTGCGCTCCGCCACCTTCACCTCGAGCAGGTTGTTCGCCTCCTGCAGGTTCTTCTGCCGCCGGCGCCACCGCTCCAGCTGCCAATGATAAACCCGTCCCAGCGCGAGCGCCGCCACCGCCACGCAAGCCAGCGCAAACCACCACGTCTGATAAAACGCCGGCGGCACCTCCAGTTCGCACGTCGCCGGCGCCGTGCTCCACACGCCCGAACCATTCGCCGCCTCCACCCGGAAAACATACCGCCCGGGATTCACTTGATACGTCGCCGTCCGCCGCTCGCCCGCCTCCACCCAGCCCGGGTCGACGCCTTCCAGCTGATACCGCAATCGCACCTTGCGCGGCGCGACATAGCTGAGCGTCGCGAAACGAAATTCCACGCGGTTGTTTCCCACGTCGAGCCTCACGTTCTTCGGATTCCGCCGGACCGCTTCTCCCGCCCGCATTTCCTCGATGATCACCGGTGGCGGCACCGTGTTGCGGAAAAAATTCACCGGGTCGATCTGCGTCACGCCCCGGCTGTTCGGAAACCAGATCCGACCGTCCGCACTGCGCGCCCCCGAAAACTCCTGGTCGATCCGCTCGAACGATTTCACCGAATCCTGCCCGTCGAACAACTCGCACGCCACCCGCCCGGCCCGCCCGTCCGCGAAGGCGTTCAACGTCTCGCGCTTCACCCGATAAATGCCCGCGGGCGAATCGATCCAGAAATACCCGTGCTCGTCCGCCACGATCGAAAACACCGCGTCGTCCGCCAGTCCGTGCTCCGCTCGGATCGCGGTCACCAGGCCGCCCTTGATCCGCGCCAGTCCGCCCGGCGTCCCCGCCCAGATGATTCCCTCCGCGTCCTCGGCAATCGAATACACGCGTTCGCCCGGGAGCCCATCCGCCGCCGTCCACGACCGGCTGATCCCGCCCGAAATCCGAAAGATCCCATGCTGTGTCCCCAGCCAGATGGCGCCCTCCCGCGTGACCACGATGTTATCGATGTAGCCGAACGCCGGGGGCGCCCCCTCGAATTCGAACGGCACGATCTCCTCGCCCACCACCCGCGCCAGCTGCGAGCCATGCGCCACGAGCACGCCGCGCGCATCCTCCGCCATCGCTTCCACCCACGCCGCACTCCGGATCCGCCGCACGATCCGATCGCCCGACAACACGCTCAGCGTCTTGTCTCCATCGACAAAATACACGTCGCCGTTCGACGCCTCGAACGCGAGCTTCACGAACGCATTCTCCAGCATCGGCCACTTGAAGTTTCTCGCCGCTTTCCCGTCGAAATGCGAAAGCCCCGTCGAGGTCGAAATCCACACGCCGCCCTGCCGCGAGGCCGACACCGTGTGCGCCACGCCGCCGACGATCCCCTCCCGTTGCGTCACGAACGGAAACTTGACGTCCGACAACTGCGTGAGCCCCTCGCGCGTCCCCACCCACAAGCTCCCCTCGGCGTCCTCGCAGAGCGCCGTCACCGCGTCGCCGCCCAACCCGTCCGCCTGCCGGAAAAACCCGTATTCCCCATTCTCCCAGCGCGCGAGACCCATGCTCGAGGTGCCGATCCACAACACGCCATGACGGTCCACCAGCAGCGCTTTGACCTCCGAATCGATCGGCGGAATCGGGATGCGCCCGCCTTGCGCGTCGAAACGATGCAGCCCGCGCTGCGTCGCCACCCACGCGCCGCCTTCCGGGTCCGCGGCGATCGCGAAGATGATCTCGCGCTTCAATGCCGGATCGCCAAACGGCACCACCTTGCCGTCCGCATGGATGAATAATCCGCGCTCTTCCGTCCCCAGCCACATCCGTCCGTCCCCGTCCTCGGCGAGCGCAAACACCCGCGCCGCCGTTTCATCCGTGAAGCTCTCCCCGGACCGGTCGCGTATCCACCGGCCCACTCCCCGATTGCTGCCCGTCCAGAGGGTTCCGTCGCGCGCCTCCAGAATCGTTTTCCCCGTCGTCGCAGGGTTCGTCCATCGTTCGTCCGGAATCGTCGTGAACGTCTCCCCATCGAAGTGCGCGTAGCCGCCGTGATTGATCGTCAACCACAGCCCACCGCTGCGGGCCGGCACGATCTGGCGCACCTCGCGGCCCCGCGCCCCTGGAAAATCCGCCGCGAACATCTCGAAACGCAGTCCGTCGAATCGCACCAGTCCCTGGCCCGTCCCCAGCCAGATATAACCGTCGTTCGTCTGCGCGATCGCACTGATCGCGTTCGCCGGCAATCCATGCTGCCGCGTCCAAGTCTGCGCGTTGAACTGCGAAATCGCCTTCGCCGGATCGAGCGCTCGCGCCCGCTGCACGCCCACCGCGACACCCAGGACCAGCGCCGCCGCCGCGAACGCCCAACGGCCCGAACGTCGCCGCACGATGGTCATGTCGCAGCGGGTTTGGTCAGCGGCAGTTCGAGGATGAACTGCGCCCCGCGCCCCGGGCCGTCGCTCCGCACCGTCAGCGAGCCGCCGAGGTTCTTCGCCGCGAGCGCCCCGTTGTGCAGCCCGAAGCCATGCCCGTGCGATTTTCGCGTCGTGAATCCGAAACTGAAAATCCGCGTGAGGTTCTCCTCCGGGATGCCCACGCCGTTGTCGATCACCGCGACGAACGCCCGCTCGCCCTCCGCCGTCACCCGCACCGTGATCCGCTTGTCCGTCCGCCCCGAATCGTCGCACGCGTATTTCGCGTTGCGCAGGAGATTGATCAGGATCTGCAGCACCTTGTGCTTCTCCACCACGACGACCGCATTCGTCTGAAAGTCCCGCACCAGCTCGAGCTCATGCCGCTCGAACGCGCTCGAATTCATCCGCAACGCATCCTCGACCAGCTCCACCAGCCCCACCTTCTCGCTCACCCCCAGCACCGTCGCATAGTTCTGCTGCATCACCACGATGTCCTTGATGTGCTCCACGTTCTTGCTGAGCGCCTCCACCTCCCGCACCAGCTCCGCCCGCTCGCTCGCGAGATGGGCCGACAACCGCTCCAGGAATTCCGGCACCTGCCGCCCCCGCGGATCCTCCGAAAAAAACCGGCCGAGGTTCGCCTCGTTCTCCTTCACCAGATCGCGCAGGCTGTCGACCCACCGGGCCTTCGAGTCGCGGATCCGTTCGCTGAGCAGCGTCGTGGAAACGTTCACGCTCGTCAGCACGTTGCCCACGTTGTGCAGCACGCCCGTCGCCACCTCCGCCATGCCCGCCTGCCGCGAAATATCGATCAGCTCGCGATGCACCCGCTCCACCTCCTGCTGCATCTTTTTCCGCTCCTCGATCTCCGCCGTGAGCTCCGCCGTCCGCTCGCGCACTTTGATTTCCAGCAGCTCCCGCGTGTGCTCCAGCTGCGCGTGCTTGCGGCGAAGATGCAGCATCCACCCCGCATACGCACACAACCCGAGAAAGCCCGCCCCGCAGGCCAGCCGGAACCACAGCGTCTCGTAATAGCGCGGCGGCAGCGTCAGCGCGAAGCTCGCACCCGTCGTGTTCCACACGCCGTCGGCGTTGCACGCCTGCACGTCGAAACGATACCGGCCATGGCGCACGTTGGTGTAAAACGCCGACCGCCGACCGCCCGCGTCGACCCACGTTTCGTCGATCCCCACCAAACGATAACGATAACGCACCTTTTGCGGCGCCCGGTAATCGAGCGCCGTGTAACCGAATTCCAGGTTGCCGGCCGTCGGCTTCAACTCCGGCTCCCGATCCACCGCATGCTCCCGACCGTCGATCAGCACGCGTTCCAGGAATACCGCCGGCGGCGCGGCCGCCCCGCTCGCCTTGGCCGGGTCGATCATGATCACACCCTGCGAGCTCGGAAACCAGACCCGCCCGTCCGCCGTGCGACAGCCGGAATACACCGGCGCGCTTTTGTCGTTCGTCTTCACCACGTCTTCCCCGTCGAACACCCGGCAAATCACGCGCTCCGCCCCACCGTCCGCCACGGCATTCAATTCCTTCTCGTCCACGCGAAATATCCCCCGGCTCGAATCCATCCACACCCCGCCCAACCGATCCGGCACGATCGCATGCACCGAGTTGTCGTGCAGCCCGTCCGCTTGTGAAATCGAGCGCATCTTCCCCTCCTTGAATCGTGAAATGCCCGTGTTCTGCGCCGCCCAGACGGCGCCGTGATCGTCCTCCGTCAGGTAATAGAACGAACTCTGATAAACCGCGTTTTCGTGGCACAGATTGCGCAACACCCCGTCCTTGATCCGCAGCACGCCGTCCACCGCCGCGACCCAGATCGCATCGTCTTCGGTCACGATCATATGGTGTATCCAGCGCAGTGAGACCGGCGACCCGTCCGCCAGCACCATCGGCACGACTTCTTCGCCTTCGATCCGCATCAGCGTGTCGCCGAGTGCCACGATCAATCCTCTCGAATCCTCCGCCAGCGTCGTCGGCCACGAGTCGAACTTCAGCGTCTGCACCACCTGCCCGTTGCGCACGCGGTCGATGTTCTTCGCCGCTCCGATCACGTAGACGTCTCCGTCGCGCGCGACGTGAGCCTCCTTGAGCCAGCGCGAGGTGAAGCCGTCGCGATTCTCGTGCCCATACGTGACGAACGTCCCGTTCACCAGCTGCGAGAGCCCGTTCGGCGTTGCCGCCCACAAACTGCCGTCCCGCCCCGCCGTCACCGACAAACACGCTTCGTGCGCCAGCCCCTCCGCGATCGACAGGATTGGAAACTTCACATCCGACAACTGGCTCACGCCATCCTCCGTCCCGACCCACAGGCTGCCATCGTCCAGCTCCGCCAGCGACAGGATGCGGTCGCTCGCGAGTCCCTCCCGTTTCCGCAGCGTCGAATATTCGCCCTTCCAATGCCGGATGAGACCCGAGGCCACCGTCCCGATCCACACCACGCCATGCCGGTCCACGAGCACCGCCTTCGGCTGCGACGTGAATTCCGGCACTTTCACCTCTTCGAATCGGCGGTTGAAACAGCGCAGGCCGTTCGCCGTCCCCACCCAGATATTTCCCTCGGGATCGACCGCCACCGCCGAGATCACCTGCTGCTCGAGCCCGCCCGAAGGGAACTCCTTCAGCACGCCGTCCTCGACGTAGAGCAAACCGTTTTTCGCCGTCCCCAGCCAGATCCGCCCCCCCTGGTCCTCGTGCACGGAAAACACGTCGATCGCATCCCCCGACATCAGCTCCGTGAACTCGCCCTCGTCGCTCAGAATGCCGGCGATGTTGATCCCGCCCACCAGCAATCGCCCATCCCGCAGATGCGTCAACGCCCGCACCGTCGAGAACGGTCCGTCCCACTGCGACCCGCGCATCGGCGTGACCGCGTGGCGATCCCACCCCTGCAGCCCGCCGCGATCGAGCCCGATCCACAACCCGAGATCCTGGCGCGACGCCAGCGACGTGATCGCTTTGTTCGCGTCCAGATTGTCCAGCGTTCGAAACGCCACCCCGTCGAACGACACCAGCCCTTGGAAGGTCCCGAGCCACAACCGCCGGTCGTTCGTCTGCGCGATCGCGGTGACCGCATTCGCCGGCAATCCGTTCGAGCGACGCCAGGTCTGGCAGTTGTATTGATAAACGCTGCGCTCCGGGTCCAGCGCCCACGCCTGGCCCGCCGCGACGATCGAAGCGATCGCCGCCAGCCACCACCCGCGCGCCCGTGCCCTTCGTCCGCCTTGTGCGTTGGTCGTCCTCATCTCAATTCTCGGGCGTCATCGGCAGTTCCAGCGTGAACTCCGCCCCCCGCCCGGCGCCATCGCTGCGCGCCGTCAATGCGCCGCCCATGTTTCGCGCCGCCAGCGCTCCGTTGTGCAAACCAAAGCCGTGCCCGTGCTTCTTCTTCGTCGTGAAACCGAAGCTGAAAATCCGCGTGAGATTCTCCTCCGCGATCCCCGCGCCATTGTCGGCAATCGTGATTTTCGCGCGATCGCCGTCCATCGAGACGCGCACCGTGATCTCCTTGTCCGGCCGGCCGGACTCGTCGCAGGCATACTTCGCATTGCGCAACAGATTGATCAGAATCTGCAGCACCTTGTGCTTCTCCACCGTGATGACCGGCTGCGCGCGAAAATCGCGCACGAGCTTCACCGCGTGCCGGTCGAACGAACTCCCGTCCATCCGCAGCGTGTCCTCGACCAGCTCCACGAGCGACACCTTCTCCGTCACGCCCGACACCGTCGCATAGTTCTGCTGCATCGCGACGATGTCCTTGATGTGCTCCACGTTCTTCCGCAGCGATCGCAGTTCGCTCGCGAGCGTCGCCTGCTCCTCGGCGAGCGTTTCCGCCAGCGTGTCGATGAACCCCGGCAGCTGCCGCCCCTTCGGATCGTTCGTGAGGAACTCGGCGAGATCCCCCCGGTGCTCGGCCAGAAGATCCCGCACCCGCCTCACCCATCCCACCTTCGATTCCTGCACGCGGTCGCTCAACAGCGTCGTCGATACGTTCACGCTCGTCAGCACGTTGCCCACGTTGTGCAGCACGCCCGTCGCCACTTCCGCCATGCCCGCCTGCCGCGAAATCTCGATCAGCTCGCGATGCACGCGCTCCACTTCCTGCTGCATCCGCGTGCGCTCCTCGATCTCCGCCCGCAACTCCGCTGTCCGCTCGCGCACCTTCGCTTCCAGCATCTCGTGCGTTTGCCGCAGCTGCGCGTGTTTCCTCCGCAGGTGCAGCATCCAGCCGCCATACGCCAGCAACCCCAGCGCCATCATTCCGCCCGCCGAGCGGAACCAGCCCGTTTCGTAATACCGCCGCGGCAGCGTCAACGCCACGCCCGCGCCCGCCGTGTTCCACACGCCGTCGCCATTGCACGCCTGCACCTGGAATCGATACTCGCCCGGTCCCACGTTCGTGTAGAACGCCGAACGCCGTGCACCCGCCTCCATCCAGGCGGTCTCGTAGCCCTCGAGCCGATAGCGGTAGCGGACTTTCTGCGGCGCCCGATAATCCAGCGCCACATAATCGAACTGCAGATTGCCCGCCGTCGGCTCCAACTTCGGCACCGCTGTCCCGGAGAATTCCCGTCCATCCACCATCACCCGTTCGATCGAGACCACGGGCGGCGCCCGCGGCCCTTCGACTTTCGCCGGGTCGATCATGATCGCGCCTTGCGAACTGGGAAACCACACCCGCCCGTCGGCCGATCGACAGCCGGAAAACTCCTGCGCCGTCTTGTTCGTCGTCTTCACCGAATCCTCGCCGTCGTAAACCGTGCAGGTCAGCCGCGTCGCCGTCCCGTCCGCCACGGCATTCAACTCTTTCGCGCTGACGCGAAAAATGCCGCGGCTCGAATCCATCCAGAAATTCCCCAATCGATCCGGCACGATCGCATACACCTCGTTCTCGTGCAGCCCGTGCTCCTGCGTGATCAGGCTCATCTTGCCGTCCTTGATCCGGGCGATGCCCGTGTTCTGCGCGGCCCAGATCACCCCATCCTCATCCTCCCGCACATGATTGAACGTGCTGTGATAAACCGCGTTCTCATGGCAGATATTCCGCAGCACGCCGTCCTTGATCTGCTGCACGCCCTCGATCGCCGCGATCCAGATCGAGTTGTCCTTCGCGACGATCACGTCGCGTATCCATCGCAGCGAGACGGGAGAACCGTCCTTCAGCACGACCGGCACGAATTCATCGTTCTCCAGCCGCATCAAATCCGGTCCGAACGCCACCACCACGCCGCGCGAATCCTCCGCGATCGCCGCGGGCCAGTGCTCCCTTTGCCAGCTTTTCCCCACCCGCCCGTCCCGAAACCGGTCGATCGTTCGGCGACCGTTGAGCAGATATACGTCGCCGTTGCGCGCCGGGAACACGCGCTTGATCCAGCGCGACGTGAACCCGTGCGACTCCTCCATCCCGTAGTTCGTGAACCGGCCGTCCCGGAAATGCGACGCCCCGCTCGGCGTCGCCATCCACACGCTTCCGTCCGGCGCCTGCGTGACCGACAGGCACGCCTCGTGCGCCAGACCTTCGGGCGTCGAAAGCACCGGGAACCGCACGTCCGACAACTGGCTCACGCCGTCCTCGGTGCCCACCCAGATGCTGCCATCGTCCGACTCCGCCAGCGCCAGGATCCGATCGCTCGCCAGCCCGTCGCGTTTGCGGATCCCGCTGAATTTCCCGTCGTGATACCGAAATAACCCCGACGTCACCGTGCCAATCCACACCGCCCCGTGACGGTCGACCAGCAGCGAGGTCGGCTGCGAGCTGAAGCCCGCCACCTCGCCCAGCGGGAGCTTTTCGAACTCCGGCGAGTAGCACAGCAGCCCGCTCGCCGTTCCCAACCAGATCTTGCCATCTCGCCCGATCGCGATCGACGACACGATTCGGTTGCGCAACGCCCCGCCCAAAAACTCGAACACCTTCCCGTTTTCCCAGTAAAAAACCCCGTCGTCGACCGTCCCCATCCAGATCCGCCCGCGCTCGTCGTCACAGATCGCATTCACGTCCGCCTCCGGCACCGGCACCAGCGACTCAAAGTGACCGGCGGGGTCGAGCACGCCCGCCAGATTCGTCCCCGCCACCAGCAGCCCGCCCTTCCGGCTCCACACCAACGCGTGCATCGCCGTGTAAGGCCCGCTCCAGTCCGCCCCCGGGATCCGGTCGAATCCCCCCGCATCGGCGTGGACCAATCCCCCCCGTTCGAGCCCGAGCCACAATCCACCCTCCGCCCGCTGGGCCAGCGCCGCGATCGACTTCGACGGCACACTGTCGTTCGACGTCGGATCGAACACGCGAAAACCCGTCCCATCGAACGCCACCAAGCCATGCGACGTCCCGAGCCACATCCGCCCGTCCGTCGTCTGCGCGATGGCGTTCACTGCACTCGCCGGCAGTCCGTTCGACCGCCGCCACGTCTGGCAATTGTATTGGGTCAGGCTGCGATCCGGATCGAGTCCCCACAACTCGCCCCCGCCCGCCAACGCGATGCCCCACACCGCCAGCGTTCTCCACTGCCGCCACACCCGCAACCAACCGCTGGACCGGGAATCGGTGCTCATCGAGGGGACTGCGTTTTTCATCTCGCGTCCTCCTACGCCCACTCCCACCGGCGATCGCAGGGAATCAGGCGTCGTGCGGCTGCAGCATTGGGCATGGGCATGGTCTACCGCGACCATCGCCCGCAAGCGACGCGGATGATGTCACCCTTTCGTCACAAAACGCCGTCGCCCACGCACGCTGCGACCGTAGCGCAACGCGTCAGCGTTTCGTCGCCGCGCGATCCTCCGCTTCAACCGCGGTCCACATCGGACGGCGTCTGCGGTTTCGGCGCCTGCGTGCCCCCGGCCTTGCGCTTCGCGCGACTCGCGCCCACCGCCACCGCGATCACCACCGCCACGCCGATCACGATCAAAATGGTTTCGATGCCCATGGCCGCACCGTAATGCCCCATGCGCCGACCCGCCATCGGTAGCCCGCCCGAACGCCCCGTCAGGCCCCCGCGCACCCGCGTCCGGTCGCGGCCCACCCGCCCTCGCTCCCAAATGACGAGTCTTCGGCGCTCGCTACGTCGGAACTTCGGTCGTCACCCGCGCGCGCAAGGCCGCCAGCGAAATTTCCACCGCGACTTCGAGCGACACCGTTCCGCGGTTGATCGTCAGGTCGTAGCCGCTCGCCCGGTCGACTTCGCCCTCGAAGACCGATCGCACGAAATTGCGCCTCGCCACGTCGATCCGCGCATTGCGCCGCGCCGCGTCCTCGAGCGGTATTTCGAGTTCCTGCGCCATGTGCTGCGCCCGCTGCAGCGCCGGCGCCACCAGCCGAACGTGCAGGCCGCCTCCGATACTCTCCGTCGCGAAGTTGGCCCCGCGTCCCACGAGGATCGCATGCCCTCTCCGCGCGAGTTCGCGCATCATCTCGTTCGTGCGCTGGATCAACGACCAAAGGCTCGGATGCAGACCGAGCAGTTCGCCGATCGACGCATCGATTTCCGACACCCGATCCTCCGGCAGGAAACGCGCGAGCCGCGGCGACAAGTGCTCGGACTGCAACATCTCCTCCACGAGGTTACGGTCGAATACGGTCCAAGCCACGTCGCCCGGCAGCTCCTCGTCGAGCCGCACCGCCAGCGCGCGCGCAAACGTCGCGCCGCCGGCGCCCGATTCCCGCGAAACCGTCACAAACGGGCCCATCGCTTTCCCATGATGACCCGGTCCTGTCCTCGACAGATGAACATTGATGTAGGCCTCGGCATGGCCGAGCGAAGGCT
>JAEZAD010000336.1 GCA_023430565.1 Verrucomicrobiota bacterium | reverse complement strand
AGGCGTGTTTTGCGGAAGATGGATCGAGGGTCGGGCTCGTGCTGTTGGACAGCGAACGGTATGTGTCGCTGCGGTTGGCGGTGGAGCGGGAGGAGCTCCGGCGGAGGGCGCGGGAACTGGTGCGAGGGGGATGAATACGAAGCCGTTTGTGATTTTCCGGAAACGACGGCCGCAGGCGCACACCTGGATTCTTCGCTTCGCTCAGAATGACAGACGATCTTGGAAACGCTCCGATCCTCGTAGAGCCCGCTAGAGTGCCAGGTGTTCGGGGCGGACGTGGGCGGCGGCGTAGTCGGCGCCGAATTTTTTCAGCTCGGGGATAAGGTCGAGGTTATCGAGGCTGAATTGTTTCTTCGTGGCTTTCTCGAAGGCGTCGGTTTCGTCGGCGGTGAAACGGCGGTCGTAGCGGACGTAGGTAAATTTTTTATCGGCGTCGGAGAGCAGGCCGTCGCCGTGGAGGTTGCCGACTTCCATGTCGATGTCGGCGCCGTGAAGGCAGCGGCCGAGGACGCGGCAGATCATGTCCTGCTCCATCGCGACGCTGGAGATCATGGCGGGAGCGATGTAGCGGGCGAAGTCGAGGGTGTGGAGTTCGCGGGCCTGGCTCTTGCGAAGCTGGGCGCGGACGTGTCCGGTGCCGACGGATACAACGAGCAAGTCTTCGGCGCGAGCGGACCAGTTCATGCGATAGGTCGGCAGCGTGGCCATGAGCGCGGCGATGAGCGCGGGGTTGTTGTAAGGCGTGAGGCCGCCGTCGACGAAGAGGCTGGTGCGGCCGCCGAGGGTGATTTCCTCGGGCGGAAAAAACGTGGGGGCGGCGGAGCTGGCGCGGAGGAGTTTCCAGAGGGGGACGTTGAGGTTGCAGCCGGGGTCGTCGGCGGCGTTGAAGAGGGCGGCGGGGTTGTTGGAGACGGGCCACGCGGAGCCGGTGGTGGCGTTGCGCATGACGAGCAGCAGGTATTTCAGCTGGCCGGCGTGCGTGAGTTTTTGCGTGCCGAGAAGGGCGGGCGTGCCGTCGTCCTCGATGAACTGGCGGCGGAAGAAATCGGCGATGACATCGGCGCGGTATTTGTTGCGGAAGAAACGCTGGTGCCACATCGCGCGGGCGAACATTTCCGAGCCGCGCTCCTCGTAGAGGCGAAGGATTTCGTCGGCGCCGAGGCCCCAGGCGAGGCAGGTGGCGATGATGGCGCCGGTGCTGGTGCCGGCGAAGAAATCGAATTCGTCGCGGAGGACGAGATCGGGGCGACCGCGATGCTGGCGGAAGAGGGATTCGATGTGCTTGAGGATCGCGAGGCTGAAAACGCCGCGGATGCCGCCGCCGTCGAGGGTGAGGATGCGTTTCACGGGCTGGAAAAGAGAGAAGCGACGGTCAATGAGAGCTGAAGGCGTAACGGGCGAGTGAATACCACTCCCATACTTCGAAGAGGAGCGTGCGCTCGATCTCGAGCGCGGTGCGGTCGAGACCGGCGGGGCTGCGGGCGTTTTCGAGGCGGACGCGGGCGTCGGCAAGAAAGTCGGCGAGTTCGCGGTAGCGGGCGGCGCGGCGGCCGTAATCGAGGGCGAGGGCGGCGCCGATGAGGGTGGCGGTGACGAGCGGAAGCGTGAGGGCCGCGAGCTTGACGAACGGATACATGGCGCCCCAAGCGGGCAGGTGGAACGCGAGGCTGGCGCCGCAGAGGATCGCGCCGGCGGTGCACGCGCAGGCGGCGCGGCGGAGGCGGGTGAGCTTGCGGTGAGCGCGTCCGGCCTGGGTGGAAAAATAGGTGTGCTGATCGAGGACGCGATGGGTGAGGTAGTGCGAGCGGGCTTCGTCGAACGGACGCGCGGCCGTGCGATCTTCGAGGCGGAGGAGGAGCAGGTGACGCTGGAGCGATTCGAAGCCGGGGAGGCGGAGGGCGGCGAAGGTTTGTTCGGGATGAGGGAGTGGCCAGAGTTGCAGCGCGGCGCGGACGATCTCGGCGCGGAGACGGGCATGGAGCCAGCCGTGATGAGCGCGATGAAGCAGCAGCGGGGTGACGAGGGCGGCGGCGAGGATGGCGAGTTTGAACCAGGTGGCGGTCGATTGAACGATGGCGATGCCGACCCAGACGAGGGCGACGATGGCGACGGCGGTGGCGAGCTGGTGGGCGATAATCAGGAGAAGGCCGAGATTGGTGGCGCGGGGGCGGAGCTCGCGGGCGCGGCGGTCGGAGGCGGCGAGGAGCGCTTCGGCGGCGGCGCGGCCGGTGGTGGAGGGCGCGCGATCGGGGAGAGCGGGCGCGGCGGGGAGACGTTCGAGGCGTTCGGGTTGAAGCTGGCCGGAGGGTTCGTGAACGACGATGAGAGGTTTTTGGCGGGCGCGAGCGTAAGCGACGATATCGGCGGTGCCGCCGGGGCCGGCGGCGGGCTGGCCGTCCCAGACGGCGATGAGCACGTCGGCTTCGTCGACGGTGCGGTGGCCGCATTCGAGGTAGGCGTGGTCGGCTGTGTCGGTGCGCGATTCGACGTGCGTGCTGAGCGCGCGGGGGAGGAGGGCTTCGACGCGCGCCCACTCGTCGGGTTCGAAGTCGTTGCGAAACCTCTCGAGCGAAAAGGGGAGGAGGAGGAGCCAGGGGGCGTCGCGGCGGGCGAGTTCCTCGGCGAAAAGGGTGTCGGCGCCGCTGGCGATCGAGGAGACGCCCACGAGGCGGGCGCGGGTGTGGGCGGCGATCTCGTCGAGGGCGCGGCGGATCGCGGCGGCGATGCGGGCCTGGTCCGCGAGCCGGCGATGTCCGGTGAAGCCGACGAAGACGGGAGAAGCGGGCATTCCGGGAGCGAGAGAATGCGCGCCGCGGGCGTTGGCGATGGAAAAACCGAGTGGGGCGCGGCTGGCGGATCAGGGCGCGGCGGCGAGGGTCGGAGCGGCGGGTGCGAGGTGTCGTTCGAGGAAGGCGCCCATTTCGTTAAGATAGATGACGCGGTCGTTCACGTTCCAGTTGCCGTGGCCGCCGAGGGGAAAGGATTTGGCCTGGACGTTGGCGTTGTGATTGCGGAGGGCGTTGAGCATTTCCTTCGCTTCAGTGGCGTGGACGATGGGATCGAGTTCGCCGTGGATGATGAAAACGGGCTGCTTGATTTCGGCGGAGCGGAGCAACGGATCGATGAAAGGCTCGTCGGCTTTGAAGTTTTCGCGCTCGAGGAGGGTTTTCCAGAAGCGGTAGGCGACCTGGTTGTTAAAGGTCCAGCGATCGTCGCGGAGCGTTTTACGCCAGCTGGAGACGGCGGCGACGGCGATGCCGGCGCGGTAGAGGTCGGGGTATTTGGCGAGGCTGATGTAGGTGGCCCAGCCGCCGAAGCTCGCGCCCGTGATCGCGACGCGGGACGGGTCGACTTCGCCGTTTTCGATGAGGTGGCGGACGGCGTCGGCAATGTCATCGATGACGACGGTGTCGAGGCGGGCGAGGAGTCCGGCGTTTTGGTAGGCGGCACCGTAGCCGGAGGAGCCGCGGTAGTTGACCTGGAGGACGAGGTAGCCGCGGGTGGCGAAGAACTGGTTGGTGGCGTCGAAGCGCCAGCTGTCGCGGGCCATGGGGCCGCCGTGGACGTTGACGAGCAGGGGTGCGGGGCCGCTGGAGTCCGTTGGACGGGTGACGTAGCCGGCGATCTTCTGGCCATCGCGTGTCCGGAACTCGACGGGCGTGGTGCGGGCGAGCGCGCGGTCCTTCAAGTGAGCGCCCAATTCGAGCACCGCGATGATCCGATTTTCCGCCGCGCGGAAGACGTAGAACGTGCCGGGATCGCGGTCGTTTGTGGACATGAAGATGAAGGTCGCCCCGTCCTCGGACCAGTCGATGGGCAAGTTGAGGTGGTCGGGAAAGGACTGATCGATCGCCTTCTGCACGGCTTGGTAGCGCGGATCGAGCCACACGACCTGCGGTTTCTGGGCCTCGAAAACGAGGCCGAGTAGCTGCGGGGAATTTTTGGCGAAGAGCAAACGAGCCAGGCCGCCGTCATTGGTGGTGAGGTCGTAGCGCGGATGCCGGGCGATGGTCTTTTTGATGACGCCCTCGGACATGCTGAATGCGGCGAGCTCGAAGCGGTCGGTGCCGAGCCGGGTGGAAACATAAAGCGTGTCGCCGTCGGGCCCGATGGAGTGGACGTCGGCGACGCGGTCGAGGCGGTGAGCGGCTTTGTTATCGAAATTGAGCCCGGGCTGTTTCACCAGGTCGTCGATACGGCGCCAGTTGGAGTCCGCCGTCGGCCGGCAGAAGAATTCCTGCCGGTCCTTTTCGAATTTCATGCGGACGCGAGCGACGCCGTGGCGGTCGAAGAGGTAGAAGCCGTAAGCAGGATCCTCGAGGTCGGAAGTCTTCTTCGTGCGGACGTCGAGCTTGTAGAACGCGCTGCCGTAGCGACCGCCGATCACAACGAGGACATGGCGCTGCTCGGGCAGGGCGGCGATGATGGAGTAAACGTCGGCGGAGAGTCGCTCGGATTGGCCGCTTGGCACATCAAGCAGATGGAGCCGGAATTGCGAGTTCGACCGGTGGTATTGGCTGGTGGAATTGCTCTCATAATCGTCTTCCGCGATGAACGCGACCTCCGTGTCGGAGACCCAGGTGAGATCACCGACATAGTCGTCGGCCTCGGCGACGGGCACCTGGCAAAGGAGTTTCATGGACGAGAGGTCGTAGACGATGAGTTCCTTCTTGCCGTCGCGCTTGCGGACGGTGGCGAGTTGACGGCCGTCGACGGAAAGTTCGTGCGGGTTGACGTCGTTGAATTTCACAAGTTCGGCGGCGGCGATGCCCTTCACGTTTTTCAGCAAGTCGTCATAGAAGGCCTGGACGTCGTAGGTGTCGGGGTGTTCGGTCGAGCGGACCTCGAGGGTTTCGGAGAAGAGATGGAGGGAGCCGGGGCCGTCGACCTGGCTGCGGAGCTCGACTTCGATTTCCTTGGGTTTGCCCGCGGCGAGGCGGCCGACGGGAATGAGTTTTCGTTGGATGGAACCCTGGCCGATGAAGGTGAGAAGCGCGTAGCAGTCGTCGAGCGCGCGATCTGCGGTGAGTTTGGCGGTGTAGCGAAAGCGGATGGCGCTGGGGTGGGTGCGTTCCTTGAGGGGCGCGTCGCGAAGCGGATCGGTGTCGGCGTGGACATCGGAGATCTGGACAAAGCCGTCGGCGAATCCGGGGGCCCGGCGGATTTCGAAGTTCAGGTCGAGCGTGCGGTGCTTTCGTCCGGAACGGAGAACCGTAATGTCTTTTTCGCTACACGCGACGATCGGAAGAAGTTGGTCGTCGAGACGCGCGTGGGGCTGCATCTGGCTGACGGCGGGCGCGGTGAGGAGCGCGGCGAGGAAAGCGGCCGAGAACAGGCGGAAGGAGGGGTAGTGAAGCATGGAGGAATGCATCCACCACAGCAGTGACGACAGCGGTGTGCAATATCGCGGCGCAGCTCGATTGAAGAAAAGCGCCGGGGGCGGGCGCAACTTTGCGCGGTGAGGGCACCCGCGCATCCTGAGGGAGCGGGGCTAGAGGATGAGGTCGGGGGGGACGTTGCTGAGGGCTTCTTCGATGGTGGTGAGGCCCATCTTCACTTTCAGCATGGAATCCTGGTGGAGCGTCTTCATGCCGGTGCGCATCGCGATGCGTTTCAGGTCGGCGACTTCGACTTCCTTGTTGATGGCCTCGGTCAGCTCTTCGCTGTTGGTCATCAATTCGTGGATACCGACTCGGCCCTTATAGCCGGTGCCGCTGCACATCGGGCAGCCTTGCGGGTTGGCTTTGAAAATCTGGCCGTTCCAGCCGAGCGCTTTCTCGATGATGGATTTTTCGCGGCCCTGCGGTTCGTAGGGGATCTTGCAGTTCTTGCAGACGCGGCGGAGGAGGCGCTGGGCGCAGACGCAGACGAGGGAGGCGGAGATGTTGAACGGCTCGACGCCCATTTCGCCGATGCGGGCGACGGTGGAAGGCGCGTCGTTGGTGTGCAGTGTCGAGACGAGCAAGTGGCCGGTGAGCGCGGCCTCGACGGCGATCTGTGCGGTTTCCTCGTCGCGGATTTCGCCGACGAGGATGATGTCAGGATCCATGCGCAGGTAGCAGCGCAGGGCGCGAGCGAAGGTGAGGCCGATCTGCCGGTTCATCTGCATCTGGTTGATGCCGGCGAGCGTGTATTCGATGGGATCTTCGGCGGTCTGGATGTTGACGTCGGGGGTGTTCACTTCGCCGAGGGCGGAGTAGAGCGTCATCGACTTGCCGGAGCCGGTCGGGCCGCAGTGCAGGATCATGCCGTAGGGCTGGCGGATGCACTCGCGGTATTTGGCGAGATTTTCGTCGGAGAAGCCGAGGGCGGGAAGCGGGAGCGTCGACTTCTGCTTGTCGAGAATGCGCATGACGACCTTCTCGCCGTCCTTCATCGGGCCGGTGGCAACGCGGAGGTCGATATCGATGTTCTTCTTGGTGTATTTCTTGAAGACGATGCGTCCGTCCTGCGGGAGGCGGCGCTCGGAGATGTCGAGGTTGCACATGATCTTGAGGCGCGTGATCAGTGCGTTGGTGACCTGTTTCGGGAGGCGAAGTTTTTCCTGGCAGAGGCCGTCGATCCGGTAGCGGATCAACAGGTCTTTTTCCATCGGCTCGATGTGGATGTCGGATGCGCCGGAAACGTAGGCGTCCTCGATGATGCGATTGGTGAGTTGGATGACGGGCGCGGAGTCTTCGCTCTCGAGATCGGCGGCACTGACGTCGCCGACGACGTCGGAGGAAAACGTGGTGCTGATCTCCTCGGCGACGGAGCTGATGTCGACGGAGGTGGTGCCGGGCGCGGTGGTGTCCTTGAAATATTTCTTGAGGAGCGAGTCGAACAGCGTGGCGGAGACGACGCTGACGTCCTCGATCGCCAGATCCATCGCCTGCGAAAACGCCTCGCGCTTGGCGTAGTCGAGCGGGTTGGTCATGAGGACCGCGACGGAGGTCGGCGAGACGCGTTTGTGGGGGAAGACGCCCTCGCGGCGGATGACGGCGTCGCCGACGACCTCGAGGAGTTTGTCGTCGATCTCGATTTCGTCGGGCTTGGTGACGAGCGGGAGATCGGTGAGTTTGGAAACGAAGCGCGCGGTGTCGTCGGCCGAGAGCTGGAATTTCGGGTCGACCATCCGCTGGATGAGCGTGGCGGAGTATTCGGCGACCTCCTGAAGGAGAGCCAAATCCTTTTCGGTGAACTCGCCGCCGGTGCCGGCGGATTGCTCCTTGTTGAGGACCTGGATGGCGCCGATGACGATGTTGGTCTTCAGCGGGACCGTCAGCATCGAGCGGACCTCGAAGCCGGTGGTCTGGGCGAGCGAGGCCATCATGGGGGCCTGCGTCTCGGAGTTGCGAAAGAAGAGGGGCTCGCCGGTGGAGATGACCTTGCCGACGACGCCGGTGCCGAGGGGGAGTTTGAGCGCGAGAAGCTTGGCGGCGGTTTGCTGGAGCCTCTTCTCGAGGGAGGCGTCCTGGGCCCAGAGGGTGGGCGAGTAGTAGACGTTCTTGAAAGTGATGTCGTTGCCCTCGACGAGGTAGAACGTCATCGACTGGGCCTGGAGCGCCTCGACGATTTTCGACGAGGTGAGCTCGATGACGGAGCTGACGTCCT
>JAEZAD010000327.1 GCA_023430565.1 Verrucomicrobiota bacterium | reverse complement strand
TCCGCGTGGACAACCACGGCAGCATCCGCGGAACGCTCGACATCAATCGCGTGCTGTTGAAAGACGAGCTCGCGATCCGCATCATGGCGGTCGCTGACAATACGAAATACCAGCAGCGGCCGGCGTTCCAAGACGACCACCGCGTCGCCGGAGCTTTGCGCTATGAGCCTGGCTTCCTGAAGAAGGGTTCGGCCCGCACGATCTTCAAGGTCAACGGCGAGGCGGGCAAGGTCCGCTCCAACCGTCCGCGCACGCTGCCTCCCCTGGACTTCATCACGCCGTGGTTCTGGAACGGCACTTCACAGGGACGCTATACCAGTAACGGCACGAACATCAACGGGGACCCCGTGACCTCGGGTGCTGCTCGCACCTACCAGCATCTCAACAAGCTGACGATCAACCCGCACATGGCGCAGAACGACAACTTCTACAGCCCGTTGCCCGAACGCGCCTTTCCGCACGGGTTGACCCGCCCGGCCATCAACGGCGGGCCTTATGGCGGCCGATTCAACCCGCACTTCAACCCTTGGATTGGCAACTTCGGCAATGCCATCGGCGGCGCCACTGGGTATTTCGACACGATGGGCAGCAGCACGCCAAACCGCTACATGCTGCAGGAAATCCGCGGCAATTGGGGTATCAACAGCTCGGGTCAGCCTGACAACGGCGTGGGCTCTTTCGACTTCAACCGTCTCGTCAGTCTCAACAGCTACGGCACCTACGCCCAGCGCGCGGGCCTTGAGTTTGCCGAGTTCGGCGTCTACAAGGACAACTCGATCACCGACCCGACGGTTTTCGACTTCTACAACAACCTCCTTGACGGTCCCAACAAGAAGGAGTGGCAGGACTTCAATGTCATCAATCTGAGCCTCTCGCAGACCTTCCTGGACGACAAGATCGGCTTCGATCTGACCTACAATCGCGAAGAGTATAAGAATGGTCAGATCTCGTTCATGTCCGGTGGTCAGCAGGGTATCTACATCGACATCAACACGACCGATACCGATGGCACCCCCGAGGGCGCCGAACGGGGCGGCGTGCGAATTCCTTTCGAAGACGGCACGCCCAATCAGAACCTCGGTCGCGCGTTCGTCGGTGACAACGGCTCCGGCGGCAACAACTCCTATCGGAGCGATCGTAGTTCGAAGCGGGCCACGGCATTCGTGACCCACGACTTCAACGAAGAGGGTTCGGGCAACATCCTCGCCCAGTTCCTCGGCCGTCATACCCTGACCGGCCTGTGGGGACGTGACGAGCAGAAGACCGACAACCGCAGTTGGGCCCGTTACGCGATCACAGATCCGGCCTGGCGTGCTTTCCTTAACAATACCGCCAATTGGAACGAAGGTCAGAATTACCTTCCAAGCGCTGTGATGTATCTCGGGCCCTCGTTGACGAACCGTAGCTCGGCTTCCGGCGCCAACCTGCCCCGGCTCGAGAACGAAATCCGACTCACCTCCGGCTCGATGCGGCTTTTTGACTCGCACTGGAACCGCTCGCTCAATCCCACTGATCCAAACTATGTCGATCCCGCCGCTCCTTGGAGCTATGCTACGTATCCGAGCGATGCTGCAACGCACCAGTGGTATGTCGACAACGCTGGGGACGACGGTTACCAGTATGGGGACAACCCTTACGAGTCCTGGGAGGCGGAAAACCTTGCCAATTATGTTGGCTGGAGGAACGACTACCCGCTGAACATCACCGACTCGGAAGCGGCCGCCGGCAACCGCGATCTGCTGACGACCACCGCTCGTCTCCAGAAGAAGCGCACGACCTCCAAGGTGCTCGTCTGGCAGGGCCAGTTGCTCGACGGTGCGATCGTCGGCACGTTCGGATACCGCAAGGACCGCGCCCAAGGCTGGAGCCACTCGCAGAACCCCAACACTGCGAATCCCAATCCAACGGCTGACGACCCCAATCCGCCCATTTACACGCGCCAATATGGCTATATGAATCTGACGCCTGACGTCTACAACTTGAGTCGCGCCAACCCGAGCGATCTCGAGGAGACATCCAAGGCATGGAGCATCGTCACCCACTTTGACGAATTGCCCTGGTTCAAGGACGCTCTTGCTGGCTTCCCGCTTCGCGTGAGCGCCTTCTTCAACAAGTCGGCCAACTTCCAACCGGAAGCTCTCCGGGTCGACGTGTATGGCGAGCAGATCGCGCTCCCGAAAGGCGAGACGAAGGACTACGGTATCATCCTCGAGACCCGGGACGGCAAGTATTCGCTCCGTATCAACAAGTATGAGACGGCCGCGACGAACGCCAACAGCTCCGGTCTGCAAGGCGCCGGCTTCCTTGGCAACTCGCAGGTCTGGGGTGGAACCCAGGCCAACGCGTTCCAATACGACTTCGGCCTGAACAATCAGCCGAGCGGTGCGATCATCACCAACCAGGTGAACAACCGCCCCGAGGGCGCGCCGCAGCCTCCGGGCTGGTCGGCACAGTTCCGCCCGGGTAACGGAGAATGGGATCCGGGCAACAGCCTCTACAACTTCGGCACGGGTGGCGAGTATGGGACGCAGGAGGCGGCGGCCGCGCGTGAGGCGGAGGTCGTCGCCGCCTGGCGCGCCTGGCAGGCGAAGGTTGACCCCCGCTTCTACGCAGCGTGGGGCATCAACCTCAACGATCCGTTCGCCCAGTCCAATCCCCGTGGCCTGACCGCGACGGTGCCGAACGGCTTCGCCCTCACCGAGGACAGCACCTCGGAAGGTTACGAAATCGAGCTCACGGCCGAGCCGGTCCGCAACTGGCGCCTGCTCGTCAATGCGGCCAAGACGAAAGCCACCCGCTCGAACATCGGTGGCGCGAACCTCGCCGAATTCATCGCGGGTTACGAAGATGCGATCAACAACACCGCGGCGGGTGACATGCGCATCTGGTGGGGTGGCGCGGGTAACGAAACCGCATCCTTCCAGTGGTATAACAACGTCGGTGGTGAGTGGGCGCAGCGTAAGCTGCAGAACGGGACGAACGTGCCCGAACTGCGCGAATGGCGCGTCAACGGCATCAGCACCTACGACTTCACCGAAGGCG
>JAEZAD010000226.1 GCA_023430565.1 Verrucomicrobiota bacterium | reverse complement strand
CACTTCGGCGCCAACATCGTCAGCTCCCCCGAATTCCGCGAACTCGCCGCCGAAATCCGCCGCAGCACCCCCGCCATGCGCTACCGCGCGTATCGGGAATACCGCGACGCCTTTCCGTCGCTCGTCCTCCTCCACGCTCCCGACGACTTCCCTGCTCTTTCCGCCGCCATCGACCGCCACATTCCGTCTTCCCTCCGCTCGCAAACCCGCCCCGTCCCGCTCGTCCGCAACCACCCCGAATCCGCCTGGTGCCTGGCCGCCCCCGGCCGCGCCTACCTCGTCTACACGATGTCCGGCGCCACCGTTGAGCTCGATCTCTCCTCCGACAGCGGCGCGTTCAACCTCCACTGGCTCGACTCCGCCACTGGCGAACTCACCGCCGCCCCATCGATCGCCGCAGGAAAAATCACCACCCTCGCCTCTCCCGCCAGCGATCGTCCCTTCGTCGCCTGGCTCACCCGCTCGCCTGATGACGCCCTTCCATAATCGCTTTTCGCAGATGCTCGTGCTCGCCGCTCTTCTGTTCCCGGCTGCGAGCTTCCTGACCCCTCACGCCACGGCGATCCCCGCTTTCCCCGGCGCCGAAGGCTTCGGCTCCGAAACCCCCGGCGGTCGCGGCGGCCGAGTCCTCTTCGTCACCAATCTCGACGATTCCGGCCCTGGTTCGCTCCGTGCCGCCTGCGAAGCCGCCGGTCCCCGCATCGTTCTCTTCCGCGTCAGCGGCACGATCCGCCTGAAATCACCGCTGATCGTCCGCGAACCTTTCCTCACCCTCGCCGGCCAGTCCGCGCCCGGCGACGGCATCTGCCTCCGCGATCAACCGTTCGCCATCGCCACGCACGACGTCGTCGTGCGCTATCTCCGCTTCCGCCTCGGCGACGAATCCGGCGAACAGGCCGACAGCGCCGATTTCTTCACCGGCGCGGCCAACAGCATCATCGATCACTGCTCCGCCACCTGGGCCATCGACGAGTGCCTCTCGCTCTCCGGCCGCGTCGCCAACGTCACAGTCCAATGGTGCCTCATCGGCGAAGCCCTTCATCACAGCAAGCACGCCAAAGGCAACCACGGCCTCGGCTCGCTCTCCCGCGCCTCCGGCCCCGTCTCCTGGCATCACAACCTCTGGCTTCATACCCACTCGCGCAATCCCCGCCTCGGCGACAACTACGGCCGCCCGCCGTATCCATTTTTCGACGTCAGAAACAACGTCGTCTACAACTACATCACCGCCGCCGCCGGCCTCACCCAGGGCACCTTCAACGCCAACTACGTCGCCAACTACATTCGCCCCGGCCCCGACACCCGCGCCCCCAAACCCATCGTCGTCGGCTTCCCCTCCAATCTCCGCTTCCACGTCAGCGGCAACGTCGTCGACGGCCACGACGCCCTCACCGCCGACAATTCCCAACTCTTCAGCGCCCGTGAAGCCGACGGCAAAGTTCAACTCCAACTCTCCGACACGCCTTTCTCCGCCGCACCCGTCCACACCCATTCCGCCCTCGAAGCCTTCGCTCTCGTCCTCGCCGACGCCGGCGCCTCCCGCCCGAAACGCGATCCGGTCGACGCGCGCCTCGTCTCCGACGTCCGCCACCGCACCGGCAAAGTCATCGATTCCCAAACCGACGTCGGCGGCTGGCCCGAATTGAAGTCCGCCCCGCCGCCCGCCGATTCCGACAAAGACGGCATGCCCGACGAATGGGAAACCTCTCACGGCCTCGACCCAAAAGATCCGCACGACCATGCCCTCGATCGCGACCGCAACGGCTACACCAACATCGAGGAATACCTCAACTCGCTCGCCTCCTTCCCCGTCGCTCCCGTCGACGGCCCCGATCCCCGCGAAATCCCGCTGCCTCCAGTCGCCACGACGCTCCCCTCGCTTCCCCGCGTCACCGAACTTCCACTACGCCCCGATCTCCCCGATCCGCTGGTTCGCTCCGACGGCACACGCATCACTTCCTCGTCCGACTGGCCGCAACGCCGCGCCGAGATCCGCCGCATCCTCGACTTCTACGCCGTCGGCCGCACGCCGCCCTCGCCCGGCAACGTCCGCGCTCGCGAACTCCACTCCGAATCCCTGCACGAAAACACCGTCACTTACCGCCTCTTCCAACTCACTTTCGGCCCCGACCAAAAACTCTCCCTCCACGTCGGCCTCTTCACACCCGCCGCCGGAGGTCCTTTCCCCGTCGTCATTGCCCCCGCCGGCACCCCGCCCGGCGCTCCTTTACTTCCGCGCCTCCCGCTCGGATTCGGCCAAGGCAAGGGCCTCAACGCCCTCTTCGCGATCGGCCCCGCGCCCGACGCCGCTAACGCCGCACCTCGTCGCCCGCCACTCACCGCCGCCGAAATCGCCACACGCCACGCCGACGTCTTCCGCCGCGGCTACGCGTATGCGATTTTTAATCACAACGACTGTGGCGAAGACACCACGCTTCGCCTCGACGACGGCTCCTGGGCGTTCCGCACCACCCGCTTTTTCCCCGCATACCCAAACTACGACTGGGGCCTCCTCGGCTCTTGGGCCTGGGGCGTTTCGCGCATCATCGACCACCTCGTCACCGAGCCATCCATCGACCCAAAGAAAATCATCGTCACCGGCGTCTCGCGCACCGGCAAATCCGCCCTCATCGCCGGCGCGTTCGACGAACGCATCGCGCTGACCGCCCCCGTCGTCACCGGCGGCGGCGGAGTCGGCGCGTATCGCTTCAGCGGCGCCGGCCGCGGTGGCAAGGAAGGCCTCGGCGAAATGATGCGCAAATACCCCAACTGGTTCTCGCCCCACCTCCGCCAGTTCTGGGGTCACACCGATCGCCTTCCCTTCGACCAACACGGGTTCCTCGCGCTCATCGCCCCGCGCGCCTTCCTCGCCCTCGAAGGCAAAACCGACAGCGTCTCGCTTCCCCATGCCGTCCGCCAAACCTTCCTCGCCGCCCAGCCCGTCTACAACCTTTTCAACGCTCGCGCCCGCCTCGGCGTCCACTACGCCGACCACGGTCACACGTTCACCGAAGAAGATTGGTCCGCGCTGCTCGATTTCGCCGACGCCCGCCTCCGCGGCAAAAATACCACCCGCCGCTTCGACGAATTCCCGCCCGACCGCTGAACGGGCCTGGAGGGATGGCGTCCTCGCCGTCCACCCCGCGCCACGTCACGTGTCATTTAACCTCCCCCGCCTTCAGTGCGCCATCCTCCAATCCCGTTGCCTCGCGCACCGTCACCCCGCTCACGTTCCGCAGTGACCACTCCTTTTCCCCTCCGCCCGTCGTCACCCGCACATTCGCGAAACGCCCACCGCCGACATCGTCCAGCGTCACCGCCGGCCGCGCATCCGCGCTCGCCAACCTGAAATCAACATCCCGCACCTGCAGGTTCTTCACGTGGCGCGCGAACATCGCCCACGACGGCATCACGCCAAACACATCCGGATCCGGATAAGCCTTCTCCAGTTCCGGCACCTCCCGCGCCGCCTGCTTCGCCGTGCCGCCACCCGTGTAGTGGAATTGTAGATTCGACAGCACCACATCCTCGATCGGATGCCCCGGCAACCCCGCGATCAAGATCCCGTGATCCGGCGCCACATTCGAAGCGACGATATTTTCGATCAGGATCCGCCGCACCTTGCCCGGTTCCGTCGTCTCCGGCCGCCGCAGCCGTGCGCCCAGCCGGATGAAAATCGGCGCGTTCTGCACGTCGCGCATCGTGATGTTCGAAATCGCGATGTCCTCCAGCACGCCACCGTCCACCTGCTCGAGCGCAAGCCCCCGCGAGTAATCGAACACACAATTGCTGATCGTAATGTTCCGAAACCCGCCGCCCGCTTCCGTCCCCAGCTTGATCCGCCCCATCACCCCGCCGAACCGCTTCGTCTCTCGCGTGCGCGTCCCATCGAGCAGCGTCCCCTCGTCATACCCGCTCACGAAACAATTCGTGATCGTCACGTTCTCGCACACCCGCGCGTAACCGAGCGCATGCGACGACTTCAGGCAGATGCCGTCGTCCCACGGCGAGTTCACACTCGTGTTTGAGATGCGCACATTGCTGCACGCGTCGATGTCGATGCCGTCCCGGTTCGTGTCGATCAGCAGGTTGTCGATCGTGAGATTGTCCACGCCCGTCGCGAGAATCGCAAAATGCCCGCCGTGCAGAATCGTCAGGTCGCGCAGCGTCACATTGCGGCATTCGCTCAACGCGATCGCCTTGTTCGCCACGCCCGCGGGCAGCGCGTCGCGCGCATTCGGATATCCAAACGGCCCCGGCACCAGATCCGGCCGCGCCGCCGGCTCGAACGGGCCCTCCGCCTTCAGCACATCCGGCAGCTCCTCCCCGTCCTTCACCGGTAGCAGCTCGCCCACGCCCATCGCCACCCGCCGCCCATTCCCGCGCGACAACCCGCGCCCGAAAATCCTCCCCGGCCCCACGATCGCCACGTTCTCCAGCTTCTCGCCCCAGATCAGGCTGTTCCGAAAATGCGAGTGCCCAAAATCCTGATACTGATTCCACGCGTTCGGCTCCGGCGGATCGTAACCGCCCGGCTGCCCCTCCGGTGGCGGCTCCGCCGCAATGATCGTCGCCCCCGCCGCCAACCGCAGCGTGATGTGACTCTTCAGCCGGATTGAATAGCTCAGATACTCGCCCGCCGGAAACGCCACCGTCCCCCCGCCCGCGTCCGCCGCCGCCACAATCGCCCGGTTGATCGCGTCCGAATCGAGCGTCACGCCGTCGCCGGTCGCGCCAAACTCCCGCACCGAAAACTCGCGCCCCGCCAGCGGCGGACTCGCCCACGCGCAAAACGACAACACCAGGCAACCGACCAACGGAAGGATTCGCATAGAAGTTCATTCATAACGACGCACGACCGCCGGAAAAGGGTTGTTCTCGCCGCCCCCCGTTTCCCCGCCCAACTCCCTTTTTCTTAAGTCCCTCTGCTGCCGTCACCGCCAAAAACTTGTCTTCAGGAAAGCCCCGCGCGTCCGAATCTTAGCCCGCACACTTTATTCATGACGGCCGCTTCTTCGCCCATCACCGATCAGGTCATTCAGGATTGCATCATCCGCTCCGTCCAAAGCGTGTTCCGCACGATGGCCGGCCATGACGCGACCTTCGTCACCGCGGCCCCGCCCGAATCGGTCACCCTGCCCCTCGCCTCCACGATGATCGTCGCCAGCGTCGGCTTCATCGGCGCCGCCAACGGTCTCATCTATCTCTGCCTCACCGAGGAGTTCTCCAAGATTTCCAGCTCCCGCATTCTTGGCATGACGGCCGAGGAGGTCGAAATGCACGGCAACGAGGTCATCCACGACGCCATCGGCGAGATCACCAACATGACCGTCGGCGGCTTCAAAAACACCCTCTGCGACATGGGCTACCCGTGCAAACTCACGCTGCCCGCCATCGTCCGCGGGCATAAACTCTCCATCGCCGCGATCAAATCCGCCACCCGTCACATTTTCCATTTCGATTGCGAAGGTCACCGCGTCACCACCGACCTCCAGATCAAGCTCGACTGAGCCGGCGCCCTCGCTTCCCACCCATCGGGCGGATCCTTGATCCGCCCCTTTTTTTGCCCCGACGCCAAGGGGCGACACCCGGCCCCGCGCCATTCGCGCGCAATTCTCCGCACAATTTGCGCAGCCTATTAGTTTGCCGACTTCACGGCTCGACCTTTGCTTTTGGCGCCAAACACATCCCGTTTTCGCCATGTCGTCGCCGATCCCTGCTGCCCTCAACGATCCTCGCTCTCTCGCCTATCTCAATCTGAAGCTGCGCGAGATCTCCCAACCCGGAGTAGCCCTCGGCGACGACGGTCTCGGCGATCTCGTCACCAGCTTCGTTGCCCTCAGCCGGGAAAAAGACCGCGCCCTCTCGCGCCACCTCTGCCCGGTCGACCAGCGTATCCAAAATTTCCTGTTCGATTACCTCGAGCAACACGTCGAGACGCCCCGCCTCCCCGCCGTCACCCTCGTGCTCGACCGCCCCGGCCTCGCCCGCGTCATCTCCCTCCCGCCGTCGCGCGACGAACACCAAAGCCCCATCCTCACCTCCCGCCGCGTTCGCCAGGGCGTCCTGCACAACCCCAAAGCCGACCGCCGCACCACGCAGGGCATCTTCCACGTCACCGAAGGCGGCCTGCCCATTCCCGACGACAAAAAAGCCGTCCCGCCCGCCGTCTTCGGCCGCCTCCTCCGCATCGCGCTTCAACCGCCGCCCGACTTCGCGCGCCTCCCCTTCACCGCCGCCGAGCCGAAACAGGCCGAGTGCTTCGTTTCGCTTTACCTCCGCCCCACCGTCGTCCCCGCCGTCCCCGGCTTCACGCCCGCGCGCGCGATGGAGACGCGTTTCTTCGTCCCCGGCAGCCTCGTCGCCAACCTCGACTTCGTCGAAAGCATCTTCGGCAACGCCGGCGATCCCCACCTGCCCGAAAACGACGCCGCCCTCGATCCCGAGCACTGGACCGGCCACACCG
>JAEZAD010000199.1 GCA_023430565.1 Verrucomicrobiota bacterium | reverse complement strand
GCAAACGGATTCTGCCCCAACCCGCTCCCGCCCTCCGTCGAAATCTTATCTCCCTTAGCCATCGAGCTCCTCTATTTCGTCGTGTCCGCTTTTTCAGGTCTCAGGTCTCCGGTCTCAGGTCTCAGGTCGCAGGTGTCAGCTTTTCAGCTTTTCAGCTTTTCAGCGTTTCCTGCCGCCCCCGCCCGGCCGCCACACACCCCCACCGGAATCCCGCTCTCGCCGCCCAAAAACATCAGCGCCTTCGCGTAACTCCGGTTTTGCAAGAAATGCACCAGCTGCGGATGCAGCGCTCCACGTCCGCGCTCCAGCATCCCGTCCAAGCGCTCCATTTCCGACGCAACTCGCTGGCCATCCGACGCTTTGATCGCGTCCAAGAGCGCGCTCACCGAGGTCTTGATCTCATTTTCCATGTGCGACGTGCGAAAACTTATTCCGCAGTTACCCTCGTTAAGCGCGATTGCAAACCCCGTCTGGGTCCACGGCGCACTTGTGTCATACCTTCTCCCATGTTGTTTTGTCCGACCCTTTTCTAATGACCCGCCGAGCGCAACCGTTCTCTCCCCCATCGCGCCCGGCGAGCATTTCAAATCATGAATTCGCTTAATCTCTCCGCCTCGGCCAACGCCGCTCTCTTCGAAGCGGCCTACGAGGCGTGGCAGCAGAATCCCGACTCCGTCGACCCGACGTGGCGCGCCTTCTTCCAAGGCTTTACCCTCGGCTCCAGCGGCGGATCCCTCGGCGGCGCCCAACCCGCCAACGTCAAGATTCTCGATAGCGTCAAACAGGGCCAGGTCGCCCGCCTCATCAACGCCTACCGCGCTCACGGTCACCTCCAAGCCCACCTCGATCCCCTCGGCGAACCGCCTGCGCCGCACCCGCGCCTCGCCCTCTCCCATTTCAATCTCGAGGAAGCCGACCTCGACGAATCCTTCACGCTCACGAACTTCAAAGGCGGCGGCCATCACCGGCTCCGCGACATCCTCGCCGCGCTCCAGCAAACCTACAGCGGTCACATCGGCGTCGAATACATGCACTGCCAGGACCACGAGGCCCGCGAATGGCTGCAGGCCCGCATGGAGGAAACCAACAACCAGCCGTCGTTCTCCAAAAAACAAAAGACCCGCATCCTTCGCCGCCTTCACAAAGCCGAGCTCTTCGAGAAATTCCTCCACACGAAATACGTCGGCCAGAAACGTTTCTCCGGCGAAGGCGCCGAAACCTTCATCGCCGGCATGGACGCGATGATCGAGAAATGCCCGGAGCTCGGCGTCGACGAAATCGTCATGGGCATGGCCCACCGCGGCCGCCTCAACGTCCTCGTCTCCATCCTCCGCAAACCGTTCGAGCTCCTCTTCGAACAGTTCTCCGAAAACTACATCCCCGAGTCCGTCGCCGGCGACGGCGACGTGAAATACCACCTCGGCTACGAAGCGATCCTCAACACCTCGTCCGGTCAGCAGGTCGAAATCCGCCTCGCCGCCAACCCGTCCCACCTCGAGATCGTCAACCCTGTCGTCGAGGGCAAATCCCGCGCCCGCCAGCGCGTCCGCGGCGACACCACCGATCGCCGCAGCGTATTGCCTTTTCTGATTCACGGCGACGCCGCTTTCGCCGGCCAGGGCGTCGTCGCCGAAACGCTCAACTTCTCCCAGCTCCCCGGCTATCGCACCGGCGGCACCGTTCACTTCGTCATCAACAACCAGATCGGTTTCACCACCCTCCCCGCCGAAGCCCGCTCGACGCGCTACTGCACCGACGTCGCCAAGATGATCGAGGCCCCGATCTTCCACGTGAACGGCGACGACGCCGAGGCCGTCTGCATGGTCGCCCAGCTCGCCCTCGAATTCCGCGTCCGCTTCAAGCGCGACGTCGTCATCGACATGGTCTGCTACCGCCGCCACGGCCACAACGAGTCCGACGAGCCCGCGTTCACCCAGCCGACGATGTATCGCAAGATCGCGGCGCACTCCCTCGCTTCCACGATCTACACCGAAAAACTCATCGCCGAGGGGAGCCTCACGCAGGCCGATGCCGACGCGATCAAGGACGAATATTCCGCCGCGCTCGAAGCCAATTTTCAAAAAGCAAAAGCTCGCGAAAAAGAAAAAGAGACCGCCCGCAGCGCCTCCGAATCGAAGGCCATCGAGGCGAAAAAATACGAGGGCTCCACCGGCTTCATCCAGCCCGCCTACCGGCACTCCAATATCAACACCGGCGTCAGCCCCGAGCTCATCGAGCGCGTCGTCGCCGGCCTCACGCGCGTTCCCGCGAATTTCAAACTCAACAACAAGATCAAGCGCTTCCTCGAAAACCGCGTCCAGGCCCACAAGGAAGGCGGCCCGATCGACTGGGGTTTCGGCGAAGCCCTCGCCTACGGCACGCTCCTCCTCGAGGGCACGCCCGTCCGCCTCAGCGGTCAGGATTGCGAACGCGGCACGTTCAGCCACCGCCACGCCGTTCTCTACGATTACGAAACCCGCGAGAAATACGTCCCGCTGAAAAACCTCGGCGATGACCAGGCCGCCTTCTGCGTCTACAACTCGCTCCTCTCCGAAGCCGCCGTCCTCGGCTTCGACTACGGCTATTCGATGGACTACCCCCAAATGCTCTGCATCTGGGAAGCCCAGTTCGGCGATTTCGCCAACGGCGCCCAGGTCGTCATCGACCAGTTCATCTCCTCCAGCGAATCGAAATGGCAGCGCGCCTCCGGCATCGTGCTCCTCCTCCCCCACGGATACGAAGGCCAGGGCCCCGAGCACTCCTCCGCCCGCCTCGAGCGTTTCCTCCAGCTCTGCGCCGAGGACAACATCCAGGTCGTCAACCTCACGACGCCCGCGAATTTCTTCCACTGCCTCCGCCGTCAGATGAAGCGCGACTTCCGCAAGCCGCTCGTCGTCATGTCGCCGAAATCCCTCCTCCGTCACCCCGGCGCCACCTCGAAACTCGAAGAATTCCACTCCGGCAACTTCCAGGAAATCCTCGACGACCCGGGTCGCCCCGAGAAAACCGAGCGCGTCGTCTTCTGCTCCGGCAAAGTCTACTACGACCTCTGCGATTACCGCGACCGTAACAAGATCGCGAATACCGCCATCGTCCGCCTCGAGCAGCTCTATCCCCTCCACACCGATCGCCTCGCCCAACTCGCCGACGACTACGAAGGCGCCCGTATCGTCTGGTGCCAGGAGGAGCCGCAGAACATGGGTGCCTGGTCCTTCATCGCCCCGCATTTCCAAAAGATCTTCGGCTTCACCCCGCTCTACGCCGGCCGCGACGCCGCCGCCTCCCCCGCCGTCGGCGCCCTCGCCCTCCACAAATTCGAACTAGCCGCCTTCCTCCAAGACGCCTTCAACATTTAAAAATCGTTCTCGTTCTTCGTTCTCTTTCTCGTTCTCGGGCCGGATCGCCCATCTCCCAACTCCCATCTCCCATCTCCGCGCCACCCGGCGCCCTCCTCCCATGCCCCAACTCGAAGTTAAAATCCCGCCGATGGGCGAATCCATCAGCTCCGGCATCCTCTCCAAGTGGCACGTCAAAAACGGCGATGTCGTCAAAAAAGACCAGCCGCTCTTCGAGCTCGAGACCGACAAGATCACCTCCGAAGGCACCGCTGAAGCCGCCGGCAAAATCACCCTCTCCGCCGACGAAGGCGCCGAGGTGAAAATCGGACAGGTCGTCGCCAGCATCGATACGGATGTAGCGGCGAGCACCAGCGAGCCGGAAAACGTCGCCACCGGCAAGGACGCCACCGCGACCTCCGCCACGCCCAACCCCTACGCCCCGCCTCAATCCGAACAGGCCGCCTCCGCCGCCGGCGCCGGAGAAACCAAATCCACCGCCCCCGCCAAATCCCGCGCCACCGACTCCCCCGCCGTCCGCCGCCTCGCCGAAGAATCCGGCATCGACCCTTCAAAAGTCCCCGGCACCGGCAAAGCCGGCCGCGTCACCAAAGGCGACATGCTCGCCGCCGCCAGCGGCGGCGCAGGCGCAGGGCAAGAGGCGAAAGGCGAGAGGCCCGATCCCGCCAAATCCGCCCCATCGCCCAGCGCCCTTCGCCCCGCGCCCGCGACGAGTCGCCAGACTCGTCGCAAAATGTCCCCGCTGCGCCAGAAAATCGCGCAGCGCCTCGTCTCCGCCCAGCACGAGGCCGCCATGCTCACGACCTTCAACGAGGTCGACATGTCCGGCGTCATGGAGCTGCGCAAAAAATACCAGGACGACTTCGTCAAAAAACACGGCGTGAAGGTCGGCTTCATGAGCTTCTTCCTCAAAGCCGTCGTCCACGCGCTCAAGGAAGTCCCCGGCATCAACGCGCAGATCGACGGCGATCACATCGTCGAGAATCACTACTACGACATCGGCGTCGCCGTATCCACCGACAAAGGACTGCTCGTCCCCGTGATCAAGGATTGCGACACCCTCGGCATGGCCGACATCGAGAAACAGCTCGGCTCCATCGCCACCAAGGCCCGCGAAGGCAAGATCACCCTCGCCGACCTCGAAGGCGGCGTCTTCACGATCACCAACGGCGGTGTCTTCGGCTCGCTCCTTTCGACACCGATCATCAATCCGCCGCAAAGCGCGATCCTCGGCATGCACGCCATCAACGAGCGCCCCGTCGCCGTCAACGGCCAGGTCGTCATCCGCCCAATGATGTATATCGCGCTCAGCTACGACCACCGCCTCGTCGACGGCAAACAAGCCGTCACCTTCCTCGTCAAAGTAAAGCAAGCCATCGAGGACCCAACGCGCCTCATCCTCGGCGTCTAGCCCTCGTGCTCCTGATCGTAATCGTGCTCGTGATCGAAAACTCGAGCCGGCGATCACGAGCACGATAATGATCAAGAGCACGAACTCATGTCTTCCTTCGACCTCATCGTCATCGGCGCCGGCCCCGGCGGCTACGTCTGCGCCTTCCGCGCCGCTCAACTCGGCCTGAAAGTCGCCCTCGTCGACAAACGCTCCACCCTCGGCGGCACCTGCCTCAACGTCGGATGCATTCCCTCAAAGGCGCTGCTCCACTCCAGCGAGCACGTCACCTGGGCCAAACAACACGCTGCCGAACACGGCATCAAACTCGGCCACGTCGACGTCGACCTCGCCCAATTCCTGAAGCGCAAAGACGAGGTCGTCTCGAAACTCGTCGGCGGCGTCGCCCAACTCGCCAAAGCCCGCAAAATCACCGTCTTCACCGGCACCGCCTCCTTCGTCTCCGCCAACACGGTTCTCGTAGCGGCGAGCGCCAGCGAGCCGACGCGCCTCCAGGCGCGCAACATCGTCATCGCCACCGGCTCCGCCCCCGTCGAACTCCCGTTCCTCAAATTCGACGGCCAAACCGTCGTCTCCTCCGACGACGCCATCGCCTTCTCCTCCGTCCCGAAGAAACTCCTCGTCGTCGGCGGCGGCGCCATCGGCCTCGAACTCGGCTCCGTCTGGTCCCGCCTCGGCTCCGACGTCACCGTCGTCGAATTCCTTCCGAAAATCGTCGCCACTTACGACGACGACATCGTCCGCAACTTCACCCGCCTCCTCACGAAACAGGGCCTGAAAATCGAAACCGGCGCCAAAGTCACCGGCTTCGCCAAAGGCATTCTCACCGCCGAGCGCGACGGTAAGAAACTCGAATTCCCCGCCGACAAGGTCCTCGTCGCCGTCGGCCGCCGCCCCTTCACCGACGGCCTCGCCCTCGACAAAGCCGGCGTCCAGCTCGACGAAAAGAAACGCATCAAAGTCGACGCCCACCTCCGCACCTCCGCGCAAAACGTCTGGGCCATCGGCGACGTCGTCGCCGGCCCGATGCTCGCGCACAAAGCCGAGGAAGACGGCGTTGCCGTCGCCGAATGGATCGCCGGCAAAGCCGGCCACATCAACTGGGACCTCGTCCCCGCCGTCGTCTACACCTCGCCAGAAGTCGCGAGCGTCGGCCTCGGCGAAGACATCGCCAAAGCCAAGGGCCTCTCCGTCAAAGTCGGCAAATTCAACCTCGCCGCCAACGGCCGCGCTATCTCGATGTCTTCAACGGACGGATACGTCAAAATCGTCGCCGACGACAAGACCGACAAAATCCTCGGCGCCCAGATCCTCGGCCACAACGCCGGCGAACTGATCAGCGAGATCGTCACGCACATGGAATACGGCGGCAGCGCTGAAGACCTCGCCCGCACGATCCACGCCCATCCCACGATGAGCGAAGCCGTCAAAGAAGCCGCCCTCGCCGTCAGCAAGTCCGCCATTCACGCCCTCTAGTCGCAGGCTCTTGCCTCCCCGGCGGGCGAGGCGTCCCCGCCGAGCCGCGCCGCCCGCATTTCAATCCACGTCCACGCCCTTCCCCGCCTCCCGCTTCTCCAGGCTCCGAAACGCAAACATCGTCTCGCTCTCGACGATCCCCTCCGTCCGCAACAACTCGTCCGTGATCACATACTCGATCTTGTCGATCGATTCGCACTTGATGATCACGAGCAAATCGTAGCGGCCCGATACGGAATACACTTCCGTGATGTCGCGTATCTCCAGCAGCTTCTCCGCCGTTCCCGTCACCTTCCGGTGATCGATTTTCAGTAACACGATTGCAGTAGCCATAAAGTCGCTGCGCCGCGCTCGCCCACTTTCGGCAGCGCCTCGTCGCATAGGCCCGATCTTACGTGCTCCAAACCAAAATGCACGCGCCGTTCTGACGCCCCGCCCACGCGAGTAAAGCCGACCCTCCCCTCGGGAATTCCGCCACCGCCCGGTCGGGCGATCGCCGATTCATGCGTTTCAGCTCAAAACGAACATCGCCCCCGCGAACATCGCCCCCAATCTGCCGTCTGTCCGTCTCGCCAACTCCAGCCGGCAATGTTCGTCGCGATTCTCAATCACGGCCACGTGACTCAAGCGCTCGACCTCAAGCGCAACCTCGCCCGCCATGCGCGCACCATCGCGATCGACAGCGGCTCCTCCCTCACGCCCGACGATCGCCGCGGTTTCGATATCACCCTGCCCAACGTCTTCTACTCCGGCCTGCTCAACGCCCTCGCCGAGCACACCGAACACTTCGCCCCCGATGATCCCATCTTCATCTGGTGCTCGGACGTGACCTGCGACGATTACAGCCGCGCCATCGAACTCGCCCGCCGCGCCTTTACCCGCCCCTGGATCGGCATCTACGCCCCCTCGGCTTCGCATTCCGATCAACCGCAAATGCGCAACCGCGGCACCGGCAGCCTCCGCCGCGTCACCTTCGTCGACGGTTTCTGCTTCGCCGTTCGCAGCAGCATCCTGCACCAGCTTTGCCCCGTCGACACCCGCCTCAACCGCCGCGGCTGGGGCCTCGAGGTTCAACTTGGCTACATCGCCCGACACCACCGCTGGTGCACCGTGATCGACGACCGCATCGAGGTCCGCCACCCGCGCAACGCCGGCTACTCCCGCGACGACGCCTGGCGCGAACGCGGCGCCTGGCAAGCCGCGCTCCCCCCCGTCCCGCGCCTCTTTCACCGCCTCGCTCGCCGTCCGCTCGCCAAACAACCGCTCACCATGCGTCTCATGCTCGCGCTCCCGTGGTAGCGCCCGGCCTCGGCCGCCCCGCTCCCGCGGCCGCTCCTCCGCGCTGGCAAGACTCCTGCTAAAACGCCAACCGGACCCTTCAACTCACCCACGTGTCGATCTTCAGCCCCAGCTACGAGGCCGGAAATTTTTTCGATGAAATGCTCGCTCCCGGCGGAGAAGTCCGCCCGCACTACCGCCGCCTCACCGAGCGCCTGAGCAAGCTGCCCGAAACCGAGTTCAATCAGCGCCGCGCCGCCGTCGACCTCGCCTTCCTCAGCCGCGGCGTCACGTTCACGGTTTACGGCGACGGCGCCGGCACCGAGCGCATCTTCCCGTTCGACCTCATCCCGCGCATCATCCCCGCCGCCGAATGGTCGAAGCTCGAAGCCGGCCTCGCGCAGCGCATCACCGCGCTCAACCTCTTCCTTCACGACATCTATCACGAGCAGAAGATTCTGCGCGACGGCATCGTCCCCGCCGCGCTCGTGCTCGGCGCAAAACACTTTCGCCGCGAGTTCATGAACTTCGCCGTGCCGCGCGGCATCTACATCCACATCTGCGGCACCGACCTGATTCGCGACGGCGCCGGCAGCTACCTCGTCCTCGAGGACAACCTCCGCTGCCCCTCCGGCGCGTCCTACATGATCGAAAACCGCGCCGCCATGCGCCGCGCGTTTCCCCAGCTCTTCAACAGCTATCGCGTCCGACCCGTCGAAACGTATCCCGACGCCCTCCTCAAATCCCTCCTCCACGTCGCCACCACCCGCCGCGAGCGTCCCAACGTCGTCCTCCTCACCCCCGGCGTCTACAACAGCGCCTACTTCGAGCACACCTTCCTCGCCCGCCAGATGGGCATCCCCATCGTCGAAGGCCGCGATCTTCTCGTGCGCGACTCCCGCGTTTTCATGCGCACCACCGCCGGCCTCGTGCCCGTCGACGTGATCTACCGCCGCATCGACGACGACTTCCTCGATCCCACCGTCTTCCGCCCCGATTCCATGCTCGGCGTCCCCGGCCTCGTCAGCGCCTACCGCTCCGGCCACGTCGCCCTCGCCAACGCCATCGGCACCGGCGTCGCCGACGACAAGGTCATCTACGCCTACGTCCCCAAGATCATCAAATACTACCTCGATCAGGATCCGCTGCTCCCGAACGTAAACACCTACCTCGCCTCCGAACCCGCCGATCGAAAGTTCATCCTCGATAACGTTCCCAAGCTCGTCATCAAGTCCGCCAACGAAGCCGGCGGCTACGGCATGCTCATCGGCCCCGCCGCCACCAAGTCCGAATGCGACGACTTCCGCCGCCAGGTCGCCGCCAATCCCCGCAACTTCATCGCCCAGGATCCCATCAGCCTCTCGCGCTCCCCGACTTGGTGCGACGGCCGCCTCGAAGGCCGCCACATCGACCTGCGCCCCTACATCCTTTACGGCGATAAAATCACCGTCACCCCCGGCGGCCTCACCCGCGTCGCCCTTCGCAAAGGCTCCCTGGTCGTCAACTCCTCCCAAGGCGGGGGCTCCAAGGACACCTGGGTCCTCCAGAAAAACGAATGACTGTGAAAAGCTCCAAGTTCCAAGCACCAAGCTCCAGAGAAGATCCAAACACCAAACACCCATTGGATCTTGATGCTCGGTGTTTCTCTGGAGCTTGGATCTTGGAGCTTGGATCTTAAACATGCCCACCGTCCCCATCTATCGCCCGCAGGCCACCGTGATGCTCTCCCGCGTCGCGCACTCCCTGTATTGGATGGCCCGCTACATCGAACGCGCCGAAAACATCACGCGCCTCCTCGAGGTAAATCTTCAGTTTCTCCTCGATTTTCAGGACATCGAAGACGGCGCCCTGAAGGGCCACTGGGGCTCCATCATCGCCAGCTCCGGCAGCGAGGAACTCTTCGACACGCTCTACCCCGCCGCCACCAACCAGACCGTCACCGCCTTCTTCGCCTTCGACCTCCGCAACCCCAGCTCCATCCTCGCCTGCATCTACGCCGCCCGCGAAAACGCCCGCATGATCCGCGACCAGATCTCGCTGGAAATGTGGGAAACGATCAACGAGCTCTACCTCTTCCTTAAGAACCGCAGCTCCTCCGAAGTCTGGGAAAACGGCCCGCAGGACTTCTTCGAGCACATCAAACGCCACTCGCACCTCTTCCAAGGCCTCACCGACTCCACCTTCCCCCGCAACGAAGGCTGGGAATTCATCGAGTTCGGAAAATACCTCGAGCGCGCCGACATGACCACGCGCATCCTCGACGTGAAGTATCACATCCTCCTCCCCAACGCCACCGACGTCGGCGGCGCCGTCGACACCGCGCAATGGCACTCCGTCCTCCGCTCCGCCAGCGCCCTCGAAGCCTACCGCCGCTTCTACGTTCGCGAAATCCTCTCCTGGAAGGTCGCCGAGTTCCTCATCTTTTCCGACTCCTTCCCCCGCTCCCTCACCTACTGCGTCGCACAACTCGACGAACTCCTCCGCCGCATCCTCGGCGACACCGGCCCGCGCGTCCGCACGCAAGCCGCCCGCACCTCCCGCCGCCTCCTCGCCGACCTCCAATCGCTCACCATCTCCGACATCCTCAAGGAAGGCCTCCACGAATTCCTTCTCGACGCCCAGAAATCCCTCGACCGCATCGGCGACGAAGTCGTTCAAACCACCATGTTCTATCCCGCCGAGGCGCTTCCGGAAGACCAGCAGCAGCAGCAACAACAACAGCAGCAGTAAACGACCGCGGCCATCCCACGTTTCCGTTGCTTGCCTTCGCCGTCGCTCCCTGCTCCCTGCCCCCTTGTCCCGGCGGCATCGCCGCCCTCCCATGCTGCTCCACGTCCTTCACCGCACGACCTTCATCTACGCCGGCCCGGTGCGCGATAGCTTCAACGAAGTCCGCCTCCGCCCCGTCGACGACTGCGACCAGTCCGCCCGCCAGTTCGATCTCCACCTCTCCCCCGCCGCCGCCGAAATCCGCGACTACCTCGATTACTACGGCAACCGCGTCCACTACTTCGACCTCGCCGGCGCCCACGACCGCCTCGTGATCGAGGCGAAATCCGAAATCGAAACCACGCCCAACGCGCGGCGCCCCACCATCCCCGCCGTTCCCTGCCCGCGCCACCACGGCGTCACCGCCGCCGACGAACTCTACGCCGAATACCTCGTCGACTCGCACTACGTCCCCCTCGGCGTCGAACTCCGGCACGAACTGCAGGAATTTCTCGCCACGCATCGCCCGACCGACGCCTGGACCGAAGCCCGCCTCCTCGGCGGCCACGTGTATCGCACCTTCACCTACAAGACCGGTGTGACCGGCGTCAGCACCGTCGCCACCGAAGCCCTCCAGCTCCGCGCCGGCGTCTGCCAGGACTACGCCCACGTGATGATCGGCCTCTGCCGCCTCGCCGGTCTCCCCGCCCGCTACGTCAGCGGATATTTTTTCAACGCCGGCCGGCGGCCCGACGAAGCCGAGGCCTCGCACGCCTGGGTGGAAGTTCACCTGCCCGGCTACGGCTGGGCCGCCTACGACCCCACCCACGACCGCCCCGCCGACGAACGCTACGTGAAAATCGCCGCCGGCCGCGACTACGGCGACGTCCGCCCCGTCAGCGGCACCTACCGCGGCGCCCCCACCAAGGAACTCCACGTCGAAGTCTCCGTCCGCCAAGCACAGTAGCGCCGAGCTCAGCCCGCGCTTCCCCGCGCGCTCCTACCTCTCCTGCTCAACCGAAACCACCCGCCCATCGCGAAACACCACTTCGTCGCGCGAACGCTCCCGTCGCCCCGGCACCGTCATGTAATACGGATAATACGGGCTCGCCCATCCGCGGTGATACCACCCGCGATACAACAACATTCCATCTGGGCCTTCGTAAGCGATATACGACCACACCTCGCTCCGCCCGCTCTGGTCCACCCGCTCCCGCATCCGATCGGGATCGCCCAACGCCATTTTCACCATGTCCGGCGTAAACCCCAGCCCGACACGCCCCTCGCGAATCATCTCCTGCTCCTCGGGCGTCAGCGAATTGAAGAGCTCCGGCTGTTTCGAAATCCGCGTCTCAGGCGTCGAACAACCGCTCCACGCCACCACGCCCGCCACCAACATCACCATCCAAAGAATCGTTTTCATGGGTAAAATCTAATGCCTCCTGGGAATGAATTTCCACGACGCTGTTCCGCAAACCGGAACATTCTTGCCGACTCCATGACGCCCCGCGTTCATCCCGGTTTCACCCGATGAAGACCCTCGTTCTCTGGGATATCGACGGCACCCTCATTCTTTCCGGCGGCGCCGGCGAACGCGCCCTCGTTGTCGCACTGCGCACCGAGTTCGCCGTCGAAGGCAACCTCGACGGCGTCGAGATCGCCGGCCGCACCGATCGTTGGATCGCCCGCCACGTCCTCGCCAAATACGCGCTCCCCTTCACCCCGGAAAACATCAGCCGCTACCTCTCCGGCTACCTCCGCGCCCTGCCGTCCGAGCTCAACAATCCCCACGCCCACATCCTCCCCGGCGTGCGCGAGCTCGTCGCCGCCCTCGCCGCCCGCGGCGACGTCGCGCAAGGCCTTCTCACGGGCAACCTCCGCGCCGGCGCTCAAATCAAGCTCCGTCATCACAACCTCTGGACTCCGTTCGCCTTTGGCGCGTTCGCCGACGACAGCGAACTCCGCAACGATCTCGGCCCCCACGCCGTCAGCCGCGCCTGCTCTCACCACGCGGTCACCTTTCCCGCCGATCGCGTCTGGGTGATTGGCGACACGCCTCACGACATCGATTGCGGCAAAGCCATTGGCGCTTGCACCCTCGGCGTCGCCACCGGCCG
>JAEZAD010000031.1 GCA_023430565.1 Verrucomicrobiota bacterium | reverse complement strand
AGGGCGGCGCGTTCGTCGGCGGCGGGATCGAAAGGCTGGGAGGGTGTGTTCATGAACGGGCCTCCGGGGTGTGTTGGCGGGACGGTGAGCGAGGCGGAGTCGGCTCGCTGGCGCTCGCCGCTACGAGGGCGGCTTTGAGAAGTCGCAGGGCGCGGGCGTGTTGTTTTTCGACGGTGCTGATGGCGATGCCGAGGCGTGTGGCGATTTCCTGGTGAGAGAGCATTTCGACTTTGCGCAGGAGGAGGACGGCGCGGCAGCCGGGGGGGAGTTCGGCGATGGCGTGTTCGAGGGCTTGGAGTTCCTGGCGGGCGATGACTTGCTGGACAACGCCGGGTTCGCGGGAGGCGGCGGCGGCGGAGGTGGCGGGGTCGAGGGTGACGGGTGAGCGGTGGCGGCGTTTGAGGCGGTTGATGGCGAGGTTGCGGGCGGTGGTGTAGAGGAGCGCCTGGGGTTTTTCGGCGGGGCGGTGAGCCTCGGCGGAATAGACGCGCAGGTAGGCGTCGTGCGCGATGTCCTGGGCTTCGTCGGGGTCGCCGAGGAAGCGCGTGAGGTAGCGGCGCAGGGGCGCGAGCGTGGCCCGATAGAGGCGGACGAATTCCGAATGACGCGGCTCGGGCTCGGGGTCTGCCATGTTGACAACGGATGGCGTAGAGGATCGGAGCGGCGCGTGCAAAGGCGGTTCTGCGCGGGAGGCGGAAAGTAGGATTGGAGCCGGCGCGGGCATTTCAGTGCTTATGACTGGTGAGCGGGCGAAAGCCGCTAGTGGGTAGGGGAATTTTTTTGAAGGCTACGCAGGGTGGGGGAGCCCGCGCCTCCATTGACGTTAGCGGAGCAGGGAAGAGCAGGCGGTGCGGGCGGAATCGATAGCGTCGGCGATATGGGTCGCGGCGGTGAGGCAGGCGGCGTGGTCGTGATCGCTCATGACCTGGAGGCGGAAACGGGCGGTGGCACGGGAGACGGCCGGGTATTCGATGAGGTTGGCGAGGATGCCTTCGGAGGAGAGAGTGCGCGCGGCGGTGCGGGCGATGTCGTCGCGACCGACGAGCACCGGGACGATCGGCGACGCGTGGCCGAGGAGCGGGAGGCCGCGGGCGGTGAGGGCGGTGCGAAGGGTGTGGGCGGCGCGGAGGAGTGCGAGGCGGCGGCGATCGCCTTCGGGGGAGCGGACGATTTTCAGGGCGGCGAGGGCGGCGGCGACCTGGAGCGGCGTGAGGGCGCTGCTGAACGTGGTGGTGGGAGCGAGGTAGCGGAGAACGTCGCCGAGAGCGGAATCGCGGGCGGCGATGAAGCCGCCGTTGGTGGCGAAGGTTTTCGAGAAGCTGCCGACGACGAGGTCGATTTGGCCGAGGAGGTTTTGGGTGCCGAGCGCGCCGGTGCCGTGCGGGCCGGTGCTGCCGAGATCGTGGGCGACGTCGACGAGGAGGAAGGCATTGAACTCGCGGCAAAGCGTCAGGAAGCCGGCGAGGTTGGGCGTGTCGGCGTCCATGGAAAACAGGCCTTCGGTGACGACGAGGATGGCGTTGGCGCGGTCGCGGGCGCGGAGGGCGGCGAGTTTCAGGCGGGCGTGATCGACGTCGAGATGGCGGAAAAGGTGGAGGTTGCGCGTGGCGGCGGCGGCGCCCTCGTGCAGGCAGTTGTGGGCGAGTTGGTCGATGACGACGTGATCGGTGTCGCGGACGAGGGCGCGGATGGCGCCGTAGCCGGCGGCCCAGCCGGTGGGGCAGAGGACCGCGGAGGAGAGGCCGAGGTGATCGGCGAGGGTGGATTCGAGTTCGCTGGAAAGTTCGACGGCTCCGGCGAGCACGGGGGCGCCGCCGCTATGCGGGCCGTAGCGATGAAGGGCGTCGAGGGAGGCGGCGCGAACGGCGGGGTGGCCGGAAAGATTCAGGTAGTCCTGCGAGGCGAAATTGAGGCCGGACGCGATGGAACCGTCGGCGAGGCGAACGGCGGTGGAGGCGGCGGGCGGCTGCAGGAGTTTTTTAGAAAAGGGGAATCCGCCGAAGGCGATGCGTTGTTCGAGCCAGGCGGAGAAGCCGGTGGCGCGGGCGGCGAAGTCGGGGCCGCGGGCGGCGAGATGATCGCGAATGCTGCCGGCGAGCGCGTGAGGCGGGGAGGAGTTGAGGAAGAGCATGACGTGCGCGCGGGGGCGCACGTCGGGGGAAGACAACTTATCGGGGCGGACCCGCTATTGGCGGGGAAAAAGCTCCAAGGACCAAGATCCAAGCTCCAGTGAAGGACCAAACTCAAGGCGACAAAGATGGCGATGGGTGTGCGGAGCGATCAGGTGGGCAGAGGGGCGGCGGAGGCGCCCAGGTGGAGCGTGCCGGATTTGGTGTCGTGAACGAGATTTTGGCCGAAGTTAACGTCGCTGGGGTCGTCGGGATCGCGGCGGAAGGAGGCGAGGGTGCGGAGGGGCTCGGGGCCTTCGCGTTCGCCGGTGAGTTGGTCGGTTGTCGTGATCGCGCAGCGGCTGCAGGGGCCAGCGGCGCGGAAAACGATGTCGCCGATGCGGAGGCGCGGCCAGGTGTCTTCGGCGAAGGGCTCGCAACCGGAGAGGACGAGGTTGGGGCGAAAGCGGTCCATGGGGACGGGCTCGGCGCCACGGGAGACGAGGCGGTCGTTGAGGTGGGCGAGGGAGGCTTCGCTGACGGCGAGAAACGGATAACCGTCGGCGAAGGTGAAGAGTTCGTCGCTGACGATACGGCCTTCGAGGCGGGGCGCTTCGGCGGAGATGGAGGGCGGAGCGTAGGCGGGTTTGAAGAGGATCGGACGGCGGAAGTTTTCGCCGATGCGAACGAGGCGGACGGGCGTGTGGAGAACGGTGGAGAGCCAGGCGGCGGGTTCGGAGCCGCAGTCGTCGGCGAGGAGATTTTTACTGCGCCAGATGGAGACGGAGAGCGGGGCGGCGGGGAGATCGGCGGGGGTGCGGAGGGGGACGGAGAGACGGCCGTGATTTTCGGCGGAGAGCGTGAGCGTGTCGGCGGAGAGCGCGGTTGATACCAAGGCCATGCGCGGGACGGTGCGTTGCGTGAGGAATTGGCCGGCGGGATCGACGACGAGGAAGCGGCGGTCGCCGACGAGGCCGAGGGGGTCGACGGCGCAGGACGTGAGCGCGATGCCGCGGAGAGATTTGACCGGGTAGATGAAGAGGCCGGAGAGGTGCACGCAGGGAAACTCCAAGCACCAAGAGCCAAGCTCCAGTGAAAATCCAAACTTCGAAAATCAGTGGTCGGGAAATGTCGTGGCGAACTGGGGTGGGGCGTTTGGAACGGGCGCGGGGGATTCGGGTGGGAAGGTGGGAATCGGGGAGAACGAGAAAGAGAAGGATTACGAGAACGACGGGTTTAGAGCCGGCGGTAAGTGGCGAGGTAGCGGTGGGAGTCGGCGGCGGTGGCGAAGGCGGTGGGTGGGGTGCCGTCGAGGCCGAAGCAGATGCGGAGGCGGTCGCCGGTGAGTTGGAAGAGGCAGCGGAGGGTGCGGCCGGCGTTGGGGCCGGATTCCGGGTGGAGTATCAGATTTCTGGAGTCGGCGTCACCGGCGGATTCGAACGTGCCCTGGTCGGCGGGTTCGCCGTCGAAATAGATGGCGTAGTGGGTGGCGGTGAAGCGGAGCTCGGTGTGCTGGACGACGAGGTCGGGAGCGGGGGCGCCGTCGAATTCGGCTCGGATCATTTGCCAGCGGCCGGGGAGGGACATGGGGGGGAATGCTGAAAAACTGAAACGCTGAAATGCTGAAAGGCTGAGAGCTGGGAGCTGGGAGCTGGGAGCTGCTGGAGGCGAGAACGAGAAAGAGAACGATTACGAGAACGATTCTTTAGGCGCGCTTGGTGATGTCTCGGGGGGTGGTGTCGACGGTGGTGGGGGAGGTGAGCTCCTTGGCGCCGCGGGCGCCGAGTTCGGCGAAGCGGCGGGCGCTGGGGAGGACGGAGGCTTCGAAGGAGCCGACGGCGGAATTGTAGCCCTTCAGGGCGGTGTCGAGGGCGCGGCCGATTTTTTCGAGGTTGTCGGCGAAGGTGACCATGCGGTCGTAGAGCTGGCGGCCGAGGAGGCTGATTTCCTCGGCGTTCTTTGATATCGATTCCTGGCGCCAGCCGTAGGCGGCGGCTTTGAGGAGGGCAATGAGGGTCGAGGGGGTGGCGAGAAGGACGCGTTTGGTGATGGCGCGGTCCATGAGCGTGGAGTCGGCGTGGAGGGCGGCGCCAAGGAATTGGTCGCCGGGGAGGAAGAGGACGACGAATTCGGGGGCGGGTTGGAATTGCTCCCAGTAGTTTTTGGCGCCGAGGGCGTCGATGTGGCCGCGGACTTTTTGGGCGTGCTCGAGGAGGCGGGCGGCGCGGACGGATTCGTCGGTGGCTTCGGAGGCGGCGCGGAAGGATTCGAGGGGCGTCTTGGCGTCGACGACGATGCGCTGGCCGCCTGGGAGGCGGACGACGAGGTCGGCGCGGAGGGAGCCGGAGGTTTCCTGTTCGCAGAAATCGCAGTAGCCGAGCATGTCGGCCATCTCGACGACGCGGCGAAGCTGGAGTTCGCCCCAGGAGCCGGCGTAGGTGGTGGAGCGGAGGGCGGTGGAGAGGCGGGAGGCTTCGGTCTGGAGCTGCAGCTGGGCGGTATTCAAGGAACGGAGCTGTTCGGAGAGGGTGCCGTAGGCTTCCTTGCGGGCATTTTCGATGGCGCCGATCTTGGCGTCGACCTGCTGGAGGGACTCGCGGAGCGGTTTGACGAGGGCGTCGATCGCCTGCTGGCGTTTGTCGAGGTCGCCGACGGATTGCTGCTGGAGTTTGCCGAAGGTTTCGCGGGCGAGTTCGAGGAAGGCGGTGTTGTTGCGGGCGAGGGCGTCGGCGGAGAGGGCTTTGAATTCGGTCGTGAGGCGCGTGTGGGCGTCGGTGAGGGCCGAGAGTTTTTCGGCGGCGGCGGCGCGTTCGGAGGCGAGGGAGGAGGAGAGTTGAGAGTTGAGGGTTGAGAGTTGGGAGAACTCGGCGCGCGCGGCGGCGAGTTCGGCGGCGAGGCGGTCCGTATCCGCGGTGGCACTGCGCAGGCGTTCGCGGACGGAGGCGTGGCGGGCGGAGAGGAAGAGCCAGACGAGAAGACCGGCGAGAACGGCGGAGGCGAGGGCGGTGATGAAAATCACGTCAAAAAACTCGGGCCTGTTTGGACATGGTGCAATGCCGGATGCGTTCCTTGACAGCTGGGGGCTGCACCTGCAAACACGACGGGAAATCGAGGGTAGTTTGGCCGGCGATCAACCGGAGAACGACGCTCGCCCAGTGTCCGCCGATGCTCACTGAAAACATTCCTGCACAACCGGTCACGGCCAACAAGCCGCTGGTCCTGGTGGTTGACGACGAGTATGGTCCGCGCGAGTCGATCGCGTTCACGCTTTCGGCCGAGTTTACTGTCGACACGGCGGAGCGGGCGGCGGAGGCGCTGGCGAAGCTGCGGTCGAAAACGTATGCGGTGATCGTATTGGATATTCGGATGCCGGAGATGGATGGCATCCGGGCGCTGGAGGAGATTCGAAAGATCGATCCGTTGGTGTCGGTGGTGATGTTGACCGGCTACGGGACGTTGATGACGGCGCAGCAGGCGATGCTGGCGGGGGCGAACCAGTATTTGCGGAAGCCGCCGGATATCGCGGAGTTGATCGATGCGGTGCGGAAGCAGTCGGAGGCGTCGCGGGTGCGGCGGCAGCAGGCGAAGTTGAGCAACGAGGCGCGCGAGATGAATGCGGCGCTGAAGCGCGAGATCGAGCAGAAGGAGCCGCATATCTGGCAGGGGCGGGCGTCGGTGGAGCTGGTGCATGACCTGAACAATCCGCTGACGGTGGTGGTGGGTTATGCGACGTTGTTGGTGGAGGAGGCGCGGGCGGTGGCGGCGCAGGATGCGGAGCGCGGGCGGCGGCTGCGGGATTATGCGGGGATCGTCGAGAAGGCGGCGGAGTATTGCCACCATCTCTCGGAGAACTGGCGGATGGCGTCGAAGCAGGCGACGGAGTTTGCGCGGCTGGATCTGGTGCAGGTGGTGCAGGAGGTGCGGCAGGTGGTGTTTTTCGGGGAGATCTCGGTGCAGTTCACGGGGTTGACGTCGGCGATGATTCGCGGGTCGAAGTTCGAGTTGATGCGGGTGTTTCAGAATCTGTTCAAAAACGCGCTGGAAGCGGGGGCGAAGCAGCTGTCGGTTTCGGTGGTGCGGACGGCGGACCGGGTGGACCTGACGGTGGCGGACAATGGGGTCGGCATGGATGCGGACCACGTGCGGCGGGCGTTGAAGGGGGGGTTCAGCAACAAGGAGAATGGCACGGGCTTGGGACTGAGCATCTGCCGGCATTTGCTCGGCACGCACGGGGCCACGCTGGCGCTGGAGTCGGCGCCGGGGCAGGGCACGACGGTCCGGATGAGTTTTCCGGCGGCGACGTGACGGCGAGATGAAGCGCCGTCGCGTAAAGATCACAGGCATCGGTCCGGTGACACCGGCGGGGATCGGGCGGGAAGCGTTTTGGGAAGGGATGCTCGCGGGCCGGAGTTATGTGCGGCCATTTACGAAGCTGGCTGACGAGCATGGAGAGTTCGTCGCTGCCGAGGTAAAGAGTTTCAAGCTCGCGGATTACTTCGACGAGGAGTGGGCGCGAGGGGTGTCGCGGATGAGCCAATTCGGGATCGCGGCGACGCTGCTTGCTTTGCGTGATGCCGGTCTGTCGCGCGATGCGCTGCGGTCACTTGATCCTGTGCTGATGGTGGGATCCGCCTTGATGGATCCCAACGTGATTCAGACCTCGATTCTGGCGGTCGCTCGGAAGGGGTCCCGTTTTGCGCGCCCAAAGATGATTCGCGACGCGATTGGCAGTGCCACGAGCAGCGCGATTGTGCATGCGTTGGAGACGAGCGCGCGGGTGGTGTCTTTTCAAAGCGCATGTTGTTCCGGGTTGGATGCGGTCGGTTTCGGGGCTGACATGATTCGACGCGGCGAAGCGTCGATCGTGATCGCGGGCGGCACGGAGGCTCCCCTGTATCAGCATCCGATGCTTGAGCTACGGGCCGCGAATCTGTCGCCCACCACGAGTGAAAATGCGGCAAAGCTTGGTCGCCCCTTCGATCTATGGCGCACGACGGGCGTGATCGGTGAAGGAGCTTGTTTCGTGATCCTTGAGGCGGAGGAGAGTCCGCGCCCGGCTTACGCCTATTTGAACGGCTTTGGCTATTCGAACGATGTGAATGGCGACCTTTGTGGGGGGCTGTTGCCCGCCATACGCTTAGCCATGGCCAATTCGATGCTCAAACCCGAGGACATCGACAGCATCAGCACCTGGGGGCCGGGACATGCCGGGATCGATCGAGCGGAGTCGACTATCTTGCAGGAGGCACTGGGTAAACATCTCGGTAGCGTTCCCGCGTATTCCATCAAGGGCGCGATTGGGAACCCCTTTGGAGCAGCAGGCGCAATGCAAGTTGCGGCGGCGGCGATGGGAGTTCGGGAAGGAGTGGTGTTGCCGACGGTGAATTGGGAACGGCCTGATCCCTCGTGTCCCTTGAATCTTTCGTCCAAGCCAAGGTGGGTGCACTCCGACCACGTGATGATCAACGCGCATGGCATCTCGGGATCGAATTCGTGTTTGATCCTCGATCGATGATGTTGGATTTCCGAGTTGTTGCGGGAATTTGTGCCTTGGTCGTGGGTGTGTTGGTGGCGTGGGCAAACCCAGCGCGGCGCCTGAACCGGGCGTTTCTGGCGTTTTCGGTGAGCGTTTCCGCGTGGCTGCTGTGTCAGTGGAGGGCGGGTTTTGGGGATGACCGGTTGTGGTGGGTGCGGATGGCGTGCGCGGTCGCGGTCGGCGTGGTGTTGATGATGTGGCTGGTGAAACAAACAGCCGCCGAGCCGGATCGCGGGCTGTTGCGCCATCTGCGTTCAGCACTACCGTGGGCAGTTGCCGGCGCGTGGCTGATCTGGATCTGTTTTACTCCCTACTTTGTGCCGGAGGCTTCCACTGGAGAGCGTCGTTTGTATGGATGGGGTTATCTGGCGTATCTAGGTGGGGTGGGGGCGATGATCCTGGGCATTCTTGTCCAAGCCGTCTTGCAGGCTCGCCGGCTAACGGGGGTGAGGCGCCTGGAGCTGCAGCTCCTGCTGTTGGGCAGTATCGCCGCGGCGGGCGCGGTCATCACGCTCATGGTGTTGGGAGCATTGACCGGAAATTCCGCATTCAATCGCGCGCAGTCGGTGCTGGTCCTCGCATTCTACACCGGGACGTCGTGGGCGATTGTGACCACGCGGGTTTTGGATGGGCGTTATATTTTGGCCCTCGGCGTGGCGAGTTCACTTCTGGTTGCTCTGACGGCTCTTGTGGGTTGGTCGATCTATGCCTTGGCGGGACTTTATTTTTCCGAGGTGGTCGCAATATTGATCGCTGTCGCAGGGGGACTTTCTTTCTCCAGTTACATCCAGCCCAAACTCCGAAGGACAGTTGGATTGAGTCGTTCGGACGCGGAATGGAGAAGCGCTGCCTTCCAGGCGGCTCGCCGTGAATCGCGACCGGACAAGCTAGAGGAAGCGTTCATGAAAGTCCTCAAGGGATGGTCGAAATCGGAGCGAGCGATTGTCCTCACCGGCGGAAAAGAAGGTTTTCTCGGGAGCGCAGTGGAATTGACCGGTGACAATCCGGCGCTTCACGCTTTGCGGCAGCTTCGTTGGGCCAGTCCGGAGCGTCTGGCGCGCGAAAGATCTAGTGCCGAACGCGACGCCTTGAAAAACTTTCTTCGCGATCAGGAACTCGGACTGGCGATCGTGAGCGATGGCCCCGCGCTTACCGTGCTGATCGGGGTGGGCGTGTCGGCGTCTCGTCGGCCCTTTACTCATCCTCAGGTGACCGAACTCCAGGAATTGGGCTCCATTATCGAGAGCGCGATGGAGCGGGCGCATTACGCCGTCAAAGTCCAGCATGCGGAGCAGTTGGCGACGGTGGGGTTGTTGGGGGCGAGTCTGGCGCATGAGATCCGCAACCCGCTCGTCTCGATCAAGACGTTCGTGCACCTGCTGCCGAAGCATCATCACGATCCGGTGTTTCGCCAAAAGTTCTTCGGGCTGATCGGCGACGAGGTCACGCGCATCGACCGGCTCACCGAGCAGTTGCTCGATCTCGCGTCGCCGCGGGTCTACAAGGCCGAGCCGATCGATTTGCATCCGGTGCTGCGCACGAGCCTGGAATTGGTGGCGGCGAAGGCGACGGACAAGCGGATCGAATTCCTCACGGATTTTCAGGCCAATCCGGATCGGGCGTTCACGGACGGGTCGGCGGCGAAGCAGGTGTTGCTGAATCTTTGTTTCAACGCGATCCAGGCGGTGGAGACGCAGCCGGAGGGGCCGCGGTGGGTGAAGGTGGCGACGCGCAATGTGGCGAAGGGGATCGAGATGATGGTGGAGGACAGCGGGCCGGGGATCTCGCCGGCGATAAGGCCGCGTTTGTTCCAGCCGTTTCAATCTACGAAGTCGTCGGGTTTCGGATTGGGGCTCGCCATTTGCAGCGACATTCTGGCAGGTCTGGATGCAACGATCTCGGTGGACCCGTCGGTGCCGGGGCGCGGTGCTCTTTTTCGCATCGTCTTCCCCTGTCCGACGTAGCCACCCTCGTGCTTCCTGCGCGTTGAGGGCAACGCGTGCCACCCGAATACATGTCCAGCCTAGTAATCCTCGCGACCACCGACTCCGGACTGGCGGATGCCTGGGAGCGCCAACTGCCGCCGGGCAGCACGGCACTACGCCTCGGGCCGATGATGCTGCCGGGCGGGTCTTCGCCGGGGTTTTCGGCGGTGGTGGTGTTGGATGCGACGGCGGAGGATTCGCTGCCGCCGGCGTTGGTGAAGTGTCCGACGATCTATGTGGGCGAGCCGCGGAGCCTGCCGTTCGAGCAGGCGCGGCTGTCGGCGCGGGCGCGGGTTTACCTGTCTTACGAGGAGAGTGCGACGCGGCTGCGCGAATTATTGCCGCTGGTGGCGGAGCTGGCGCAGAAGGAGACAATGGTGGAGTTGTTGGCGGACAAGGCGAAGCGGGTGGAGCCGGTGCGGGCGGCGGCGCGCGGGGCGGGGGCGGCGGATGCGGCGGAGTTGTGGGATTTCATCGAAGGGGCGATCGAGAATCTGGATACGCGGGAGCGGCTGATCACGGAGTTCCGGCGGGCGTCGCGGTATCTGCTGCGGGCGTCGCACGCGGTGTTTTTTTTGAGGGAGCCGGATGGGTTTCGGGCGGACCGGGGGACGTCGTATTTCGCGGTGGACGATCCGCTGGTGCGCTACCTGGAGACGCATCCGGCGGTGATCGACGGACCGTATTGGCATAGTCCGGCGGATCCGATTGCGGAGCTGGCGGTGCGGAACCGGCTGGCGTTGTGGGGGGCGCGGCTGCTGGTGCCGGTGCACGACAACGGGCGGCTGTTGGGGTTGATGGCGTTTGGCGTGCGGGACGATGGGCAGCCGTATGACGACGGGGATCACACGCGGGCGGTGTTCTTTGCGCGGCTGCTGCGGCATTTTCTGGCGAAGTCGGCGCAATTGAGCCGGTTGAACCAGCTGGCGGAGCAGGCGCGGCTGGGGTCGAAGTATCTGCCGAGCACGCTGGTGCTGGCGCCGGACGAGAGTGTGCCGCGGCATGTGCCGCTGGTGGTGCGGGATTTGATCGGGCAGGCGCGGCGGTCGCGGGAAGTATGCCGGGTGTGGCCGTGTGCGGGGCAGCCGTTTCGCGCGAGTGCGGGGCTGGTGGCGGAGACGGGCGGGGTGTGGGCGTTTTGGGAGGAGGCGAGTGCGGAGGTGCACGATGCGGCGGTGCGGGAGCGGGCGAGCCGGCGGACGTTGTTGCACGAGCTGGCGCTGACGTTGAGTCACGAACTGGGGAACTCACTGGTGTCGCTGGCGACGTTTCGGCAGGCGACGCCGGAGCAGCCGCTGCCGGGGGCGTTGATCGAGACGGTGAAAGGCGACGTGGCGAATCTGGAGGGGTTGAACCGCAATCTGGCGTTGATGCAGACGCTGCACGAATCGCCGGTGGAGGCGGTGGATGTGCGGGAAATTGCGCAGGGGCTGGGGTCGTCGCTGGGGATTCGCGTGGAGGTGGGGCCGGATCCGGTGGTGCTGTCGGCGAGCCGGAAGCTGCTGGAGTTCGCGTTGCGGTCGATCATCGCGACGATCACGGAAAACCGTGGCGAACTCGGGACGAAGGAGCTGGCGTTGCAGGTGCGGTCGACGGGAGCGCGGACGGAGCTGACGGCGTTGTTTTCGATCAAGGGGAAGCAACTGGAGCTGGAGGGGATTTTGCCGGAGCCGACGGATGGGGCGGTGCCGAACCAGGGACGGATGGGGGTGTTTCTGGCGAAGGAAGTGTTACGGCTGCACCGCGGGGAAATTCATGCGGGGCCGGGGTTGGAGGGGACGGAGATTTTGATTTCGTTGCGGAGTCAGTGAGATTGCGTCCACTCGCTCACGCTCGTGGCTAAATCGGGGATGAATTTCGGAGAGAGCATCGCGCAGTGGGCGCGAGGTGAGGCGTCGGTGTCGGGGCTGGTGTTGATCGGGTCGAGGGTGCGCGAGGAGCGGGATGCGGTCTGGCGGGCGGACGCGCATTCGGACTGGGATTTCCAGGTGATTGCGCGACGACCGGAGTTGTTTGGCGACGCGGCGTGGTTGAAAGCGGCGGGAATCGAGCCGGACGTTTATGCGGTGCGGCGGGCGGCGATCGGCGGGGTGCCGAAGGTGGCGTTGCTGGCGGACGGGGTGGAGGCGGATTTCGTGATCGTGCCGGAGAAATCCTTGCGGCTGGCGCGGTGGGCGGTCGGGTTTGGGCTGCATCAGCGCTCGGCGAAACTGCGGCGGGCGTTGCAGGATCTGGCGGTGGTGATTCGGCCGGGCTGGCGGTTTTTGAAAGGCTCGCAGACGTGGGGCGGGCTGTATCGTCAGGTGGTGAGCGAGGTGGACGATCCGCGGCTCAGCGATGAGGAAGCGCGGGCGCTGGCGGACAGCTTTGTGTGCGACGTGGTGTGGACGCGGCGGAAGATCGAGCGCGGGGAATTGATCGCAGCGCAGCGGATGCTGCATCGGACGCTGGCGGAGGCGAATCTAAGGCTGCTGCACGAAGTGAAGTTGCGGCGCGGCGAGCGGAGCTTTCCGGAAGGACGGCGGCTCGAGCGCGTGGCGGCGGCGGGCGAAGTGGAGGCGGCGGGCGTCAGCGCGAAACGGGAGACGGAGGCGTTGAAGGCGGAAGTGGAGAGGTGTGCGACGACGATGCGGGAGTTGATGAAAGGTTTGGTGGGGGAGGCGTGGCGGTGGCCGGCGGGGGTGAGGTAGCGGGTGAGGGACGCGGGAGCGGAAAATAATTTTCGGCGGGACGGGGAGTGGTGAGATCGTTTTAGTCGGGCGATGAAGTTCGTGAATCTGTGTCCGCATCCGATCGCGGTGAGGCATCCGGATGGGACGGAGACGGTGTTTCCGTCGGCGGGGAATGCGCGGGTGTCGGTCGCGTATCGGCAGGCGCAGACGATCGAGTTGGGCGGGCATGCGGTGCCGGTGATCGAGGGGACGTATGGCGGGGTGACGGGACTGCCGGAGCCGGAGCCGGGCTGTATTTATCTGGTGTCGCACATGGCCCGGATGGCGTTGCCGCAGCGGCGGGATTTGTGGTCGCCGGCGGATTTGATCCGCGATGCGCAGGGGAGTGTGCTGGCGTGCCGGATGTTCGAGGCGACGGAAGCACCGGAGGGGCGGGCGTGAGCGGACCTCGCGAATGGACGGAGTGGAGGCGCGGGCTCGCGGAAGGGCGCGGGGGCGGGGTGGTGACGCGCGGGATCGAACAATTGCTGAACGAAGAGAAAGTGGCGGCGCTGTGGATCTCCGGGAGCCGGGCGGTGGGTGCGGCGGACGAGCATAGCGACGTGGATATTCGGATACACGCGCCGGGATGGGGGGAAGCGGACTTCGAGCGCTGGCTGGCGGGCGTGCAACCGGAATCGCGGGCGCGGTGGCGGTTGAGCAAACTCGGGCCGACGCTGTGGAACTACGAGTGCCTGTTGGCGGGGGAGGTGCCGGTGGATCTGCTGGTGTTTGGCGGGGCGGAGGCGCCGGTGGTGTCGGTGGACTCGGTGATCTTCAAGCACCGCGGGGCATTGAAGCAGGCGGAGGTTTCGGGGTTGGTGAAGGAGGCGCCGGTGGGGCCGCGGGAGGTGCGGGCGTTGCTGGACGGGGCGGAGATCGACCGGCAGAAATTCGGAAAGCTGTTCGCGCGCGGGGAGCGGCTGGGGGCGTGGTTTTTGTTGGAGGCGGTGCGATTTTCGGCGGTGCGGCTGGCGTATGTGGCGGTGAGAGGAAAGGACTGCGGACCGAAGGCGGCGCACACGCTGGCGAGCATCAAAGTCGTGCGGCAACGGATACGCGACGAGGGGGGAGCCGCGGCGCAAGCGTGGCTGACGGAGTTGGAGGCGGCGGGGACGCTGGAGGACGTGGTAGCGCGCGTGGTGGAAGTCACGCGGGAGCTCGCGGGGGTATTGGAGGAGCGGGCCACTCGCTCGGGCTCGTAGCCTCGCCCGACCTTACGACTGGGCGCTGAAGAGTTCGGCGATGACGTCTTCGAGGGGGACGTCCTCGATCGTGATGTCGGCGACGGGGCCGGTGCTGAGGATTTCCTGGGAGACGGCGACGACTTTTTCGCCGGTGACGGTGAGGGTGAACTTGCCGTCGGGCGCGCGCGTCGTGGGCGCGTGTTGGGATTGCCAAGTGTCCGGAAAAGCGAGGGAGGCGGTGCGGACGCCTTCGTCGAGGGCGGGGACGAAGGAGATGATTTTCTTGCGGGCGCCGGAGGTGGTTTCGAGGCGGTCGAGGGCGCCGTCGTAGATTTTCGAGCCCTTGTGGATGACGATGACGCGTTCGCAGAGCTCCTTGATGTCGGCCATGTAATGGCTCGTGAGGAGGATGGTGACGCGGTGGCGGCGGTTGTAGTCGCGGAGGAAGTTGCGGACGGATTTTTGCGAGACGACGTCGAGGCCGATGGTGGGTTCGTCGAGGAAGAGGACGCGGGGGCGGTGGAGGAGAGCGGCGATGAGCTCCATCTTCATGCGTTCGCCGAGTGAGAGCTCGCGGACCATGACGTTGAGCTTGGCGCGGATGTCGAGGAGGTCGACGAGCTCGTCGAGGGTGGATTGAAACTGGTGATCCGGCAGCGCGTAGATGGCGCGGAGGAGTTGAAAGGATTCGATCGCGGGGAGGTCCCACCAGAGCTGGTTTTTCTGGCCAAGGACGAGGGCGAAGATGCGGCGGTAGGCGTTTTCGCGGCGGGTGGGATCGAAGCCGGCGACGCGGGCGGTGCCGCTCGTCGGGTAGATGAGGCCCGAGAGCATTTTCAAGGTGGTGGTCTTGCCGGCGCCGTTGGGGCCGAGGAAGCCGACGAATTCGCCCTCGGCGATATCGAAGGAAATGTCTTTCGCGGCGGCGGTTTCCTCGAACTCGCGATGAAACAGTCCCTTCACGCCGCCCCAGAAGCCGGGTTGTTTCTTGTAGGTGCGGAAGACGCGGGTGAGATGGCGGACTTCGATCATCGGAAGGAGCGGAGAGAAACCACGAAAGATACGAAATACACGAAAGAAAAAACCGCGGTGAGGGCACCGCGGTTCGAAGAGGCAGCGAATCCGACGATCCTCAACCGGTTTTGAGGAGCGGGGCGGTGGCTTCGGCGACGGCGGCGAGGAAGGCGGGGAGGTCGCGATAGTCGGGGAGGACGTGCGAGGCGCCGAGCGATTCGAGGCGGGCGGCGTGCGCGCCGGAGCCGATGGCGACGAGCGGCCAGCCGAGATCGAAGCAGGCGCGGACATCCCAAGCAGCGTCGCCGACGTAGACGATGCGTTCGAAGTTGGTGCAGCTGTAGTGCTGGTGAGCGCGTTCGAGGGCGGTGCGCATGATTTCGGTGCGCGCGTGCGAGCAGTCGCAGAAAGCGAACGGGAGGTTTTCGAAAGGGATGCCGGCGGAAGCGAGTTTGTGGCGGGCGGTCATTTCCCAATCGCCGGAGGCGAGGGCGATCGCGACGCCGTTAGCGCGCAGGTGGCGGAGGGCGGCGGCGGCTCCGGGGATTTCGCGCGTGCTGCGGCCGCGGGTCTGTTGGATCTCCGACATGATCCGGACCATGTGGGATTGCACGGCCTGACACTCGGCGGGCGAGGGCGGCGTGCCGCGGGCGTGGCGGACGATTTCCTCGAGGCAGTAGGACGAGCTCGTGTGCGTGTAGGTGTCCCAGGCGGTTACGACGTTCGAGAGCCCGAGCGCCTGCTCGATGGCGAGCACGTAGCAGTTTTCGTCGAGCGAAAAGCTGTCGGTGAGGGTGCCGTCCATGTCGAACATCACGAGCTGCATAGTCGTGGATGAGCGAAGGTGCGGCGGCGGGGCGTGGCAAGAGTGCGGGGGCGAGGAGACGTGAAAGGATGGTGATTTGCGCGGGCGGCGGACGGTCTTGCCGAGCAAATGCGCGGTGGGGGCGCCGCGGCGCGACCAGCGTGGGTCAGGCGCCGAGTTTCGAGTAGTCGAGGACGGTGTGGCTGATTTCGCCGGCGTCGAGGGCCATGCGGTCGGTGAAAAGGTCGCGCGGAGAGAGGTCTTCGCCGAGGCGGAAAACGAGGCGATGCGTGCCGTCGTCCTGGGCGGGACTGAAGAGGCCGGGCACGACGACGCGGGCGGGCGCGGTGCGGCGAACGGGGGTGTCGGGGCGGCAGGTGAGAGGGAAATTGACGTTGTGAACGATGAAGCTTTGGCGAGGCGTGGTGGAGAGAAGATCGGTCGCGAGGCGGGCGGCGTGGCGGGCGGAGATTTTCAATGTGGCGTGAAGGTCGGCGTCCGGGGTATCGCGGTTGGCTTTGAAGCGATCGTAGAGTTCGCTCGTGAGGTCCTGGGAAAAGGCAATCGACGGGAGGCCGTGGAGAGCGCCTTCCCACGCGCCGGCGATGGTGCCGCTGGCGATGATGAAACCGAGGGAGGCGTTGCGGCCGGTGTTGATGCCGGAGACGACGCCGTCGACGGGCGTTTTCAAGAGGTGGCCGAGGGCGATGTTGACGCAGTCGCTTGGGGTGCCGTCGACGACCCAGGTGTCGCAGGCGAGGCCGCGATCGCTGAGGCAGGCGTGAACGGGGCGATTGCGGGATTTGGCGGCGCCGATCCAGCTTTGTTCGGTTTTGGGGGCGGCGACCGAGATGACGTGGCCGGCGGCGCGGAGAGCGTGGACGAGCTCGTGAAGAAAAACGCTGTGGATGCCGTCGTCGTTGGTGACCAGAAGATGCATGGGTGCGAAAGCGGAAGGAAATCGCACGAAAAGGCCGCGGAGGGGAAGCGTGGAAATGAGGGAGGCGAAGGGCGCGACGATGCGGACGGACGCGAGGCGGACCTTTGTGCGGAGGCGTCGAAGGTTGCCCGCGAATCACGCGAAAGGGCGCGAAAGCACACGGAACCCGGAGGGGAAGGCGCGGTGGAGGACGGTTACGCGCCGGGGTTCGCGAGGCGGGTGAGGAGGTCGGGGGACGGTTTTTGGCCGGTGAGCTGGCCGCCGTCGATGACGAGGACCTGGCCGGTGATGAAAGCGGCGCCTTCGCTGGCGAGAAAGAGGAACGCGGGAGCGACGTCTTCGACGCGGCCGGGGCGGCCGAGGGGGATGTAGCGGTCGACGAATTCGCGGACGAACTCGGGCGAATCGATTTCCTGCGACATCGGCGTCTGGATGTAGCCGGGGCAGATCGCGTTCACACGAATGCCGAGATGGGCGAGTTCGAGCGCCATGGTGCGCGTGAGCATGACGACGCCGCCTTTCGAGGCGTTGTAGTGGGCGTATCCGGCTTCGCCATCGAGGCCGTTTTTGCTGCCCATGTTGATGACGACGCCGCGGCGACGGGCGGCCATGGCGCGGGTGACGGTTTGGGCGACGAAGAAGAGGCCGGTGAGGTTGACGTCGAGGATCTCGCGCCACTCGCGTTCGGAGATGTGAAGGAAACCGGATTCGCGGGCGATGCCCGCGTTGTTGACGAGGATGTCGATGGGGGCGAGCGCCTCGGCGGCGGCAATGGCGCGTTCGACGTCGTCGCGGCGGGAGACGTCGACGCGCGATGGGTGAACAGCGACGCCGAACGGGGCGAGCACGCGGGTGGCGTCGGCAAGAAGGGAATCGTCGATGTCGAAGAGGTGCAGCGTGGCGCCGGCGCGGGCGAAGTGGCGGGCGATTTCGAGGCCGAGGCCGCGGCCGGCGCCGGTGACGAGAACGGTTTTGCCGGCGAAGGAAGGCGGAAAGGCGGAGGCGTCGGAGTTCATCGCGCGAGGGCGTGGCGTTGTTTGAGGCGGTCTTCCCAAACGGTGACGAGCAGCGTGCTGGCGAGGACGAGGACGCCGCCGGCGATGGCCATGGGCTGGAGGCGTTCGCCGAGGAGGAGCCAGGCGATGATGACGCCGAACATCGGGATGAGATAGTTCGAGAGCGCGGCCTGGGTGGCGTCGAGACGGGTGAGGACCGTCAGGAACAGGATCATCGACACGCAGTATTGAAAAACGGCGAGGAGCAGGAGGCCGGTCCAGCCGCGTGCGGTGAGTTGGGAAAGTTGGGTGAGACCCTGGGGTTCGGCGAGGAGCGCGGTGGGGACGAGGAAGAGGCAGGCGAAAATGTAGCTGCCGAGCAGGACCTCGAGCGGGGTGAAGCGCAGGAGCATTTTCTTGGAGTAAACGTTGTAGAAAGCGCTGCCGAGGACGCCGAGGAAGACCATGAGATTGCCCCAGAGATAACCGCGGGAGCCGAGGTCGGCGGTGCGCAGATCGTTGCCTGAGGCGACGAGGACGCCGGCGATGGCGAGGACGAAGCCGATCCAGCGGAGGAGCGTCATGCGCTCGCGGAGCAGAATAAACGCCATCAACGCGGTGGCGACGGGGAGGGAAAGGGAGATGAGAGCGGCGTTGGACGCGAGGGAACGCTGGGTGCCCCAGGTGGCGAAAAGCTGAGCGACGACCTGGCCGCAGAGTCCGATGGTGGCGAAGCCGGCGAGGTCGGAAAGACGAACGCGAGCGCGAGGAAGGCTGCGCGAGGGGCTGTGACGCTCCCAACCGACGACGGGCGCGAGCAGGAGCGTGGCGAGCAGCATCGGGAACGCGGTGGTGAAGAGCGGGCCGACCTCGTCCTGGACGAGTTTCACGAGGGCGAATTGGGAGGCCCAGATGAAATTGCAGAGGAGCAGGAGGCTCCAGTCGCGGAACTTCGCGGCGGTGGCGGGGGCGGCGGGCATGAGAAAGGTGAGCCCGCGAAAAGGCGGGGGTTTCTCAAGATGACCGGCGCGGAGGAAACGGGTGGAGCCCGGAGACGGTGAACCCGTTTTCGGCGCAGTTTGGTGTAACCGCGAATGGGCACCAATGGATGCGATTTCAGATCGAGCACTAGCGGGCGGAGCTTGGTTGGCTCAAGACGGGCGGCAGAGGGAGCGCTGGCGGCCGAGGTGGTCGATTTCGAGGGTGACGATGTCGCCGGCGCGGAGGTAGCGGGGTGGTTTCATGCCGAGGCCGACGCCGGGCGGAGTGCCCGTCGTGATGACGTCGCCGGGCTCGAGGGTCATGAATTGCGACAAGTAGTGAACGAGGAACGGCACGTTAAAGATCATCGTGCGCGTGTTGCCGTTTTGGCGGGGTTCGTCGTTGACCCAGAGGCGAAGGCCGAGGTTCGACGGGTCGGCGATTTCGTCGGGGGTGACGAGCCAGGGGCCGAGGGGATTGAAGGTGTCGCAGGATTTTCCCTTGGTCCACTGGCCGCCGCGTTCGAGCTGGAAGGCGCGCTCGGAAACGTCGTTGGAAATGCAATACCCGGCGATGCAGGCGGCGGCGTCGGCGGGGGAGGCGAGGTAGCGGGTTTCGCGGCCGATCACGACGCCGAGTTCGACTTCCCAATCGGTCTTTTCGGAGCCGCGCGGGACGAGGATGTCGTCGTGGGGACCGACGACGGTGTTGGTGGCTTTGAGAAAAACTATGGGCTCGGCGGGAATCGCCATGCCGGATTCGGCGGCGTGGTCGGCGTAGTTGAGGCCGATGCCGATGAGTTTGCCGGGACGCGGGACGCAGGAGCCGAGGCGGGAGTCGCCGGGCGCGAGGGGCAGCGTATCGGGATTTACGTTACGAAGCTTTTCGAGTCCGCCGGATTGAAAGAAGCCGGGCGTCCAGTCGGGCGCGAGGGAGGAAGCATCGCGGAGGCGGTTTTGGGCGTCGACGAGGGCGGGTTTTTCCTGGCGGAAGGGGCCGAAGCGGGCGAGTCGCATGGGTCAGTTGAAAACGTGCGGGTGGGTTTGTTTCAACTCAGCGATGGATTCATCCAGCGCTTCCAGTGTGCGGGCGATGTCGTCGTCGGAGTGGGCGAAACTGAGGGAAGCCTGTTTGGCGGGAATGGGAATCTGATAAATGCCTCGCTGAATGAGGGAGAGCCGGAGGGCTTTGTCGGCGGCCATGTCGTGGCGGCTGGCGATTTCCCACCAATTTGCGGGCAGACGATCCATGAAGTAAAGGCAGCTCGCGCTGCCGAGGCGGGAGACGACGGCGCGCAGGCCGTGGCGGCGGAGGATTTCCTCCTGGCCCTGTTGCAGCGTGGCGCCGAGGTGTTCGAGTCGTGGATACACGCCGACGGAACGGTCCATGAGTTTTTTCAACGTGGCGAGGCCGGCGGCCATGGGGATCGGGTGGGCGTTGTAGGTGCCGGCGAGGAGGACACGTTTCGCGGGATCCTGGTGCAACACGAGGTCCATGAACGGGCGCTTGCCGGCGATGGCGCCGAGCGGGATGCCGTTGGCGATGGCCTTGCCCCAGGTGGAGAGGTCGGGCGCGACTCCGCAGAGCGTTTGATAGCCGCCGATGCTGGCGCGGAAGCCGGTTTTGACCTCGTCGAAAATGAGGAGGAAGCCGTGTTCGTTGGCGAGGCAGCGGAGTTCCTCGAGATAGCCGGGGGCGGGGCGCACGACGCCGATGTTTTGGAGGACGGGCTCGAGGATGATGGCGGCGAGAGGGACGCGTTGGGCGACGGCGGCGACGGCGTCGGCGTCGTTGAACTCGACGGCGTGGATGAGCGCGGCTTCCTCGGGCGGGATGCCGGCGGTGATCGGGGCGAGGGGATATTCGTCGCCGACGATTTGTTTTCCGCCGAGCTGGTCGGGCGGCGTCATGAGATTGGCGGCGACCATGTTGTGGTGACCGTTGTAGCCTCCCTGAATTTTCAGGATGTGCGAGCGGCCGGTCCAGGCGCGGGCGACGCGGATCGCCTGCGCGGTGGCTTCGCTGCCTGTATTCATGAACTGGACACGGTCGGCGAAGGGCACGCACTGGAGGAAGCGCTCGGCGAGCTCGCCCTCCTCGCGGGTGGCGCCGGAGCCGAAGTTGGATAGGCCGTTCTGGAGGGCGGCGGCGACGGCGGCGTTTACGTCGGGGTCGTTGTGGCCGAGAATGTAGGGCGCGAAGCCGAAGTGGTAATCGATGTAGTCGTTGCCGTCGAAATCCCAGACGTGCGAGCCCTGGCCGCGGGCGAAGGAGATGCAGGGATCGGCACGGCGGTTGAGGGAGGCGAGACCGCCGGGGATCCATTGTTCGTTGCGGGTGAGGACGGCGCGGGTGCGAGTCCAGTCGAGCGGGCGGCGCGAAACGGTCGCGCGATCGGCGACGGAGGTGGGCTTGGGAGCGTTCATGGCGAGGCGGGTTGTTCCGGCCAGCTGGAGAGCACGGGGTGATTTTCGTGGATGTGAGTGGTGAGTGCGGCGATGGCGGCGTCGCGCCGGTCGTCGAGGATGGCGCGCAGGATGGCGCGGTGTTGCTCGCAGCTTTGGCGGGCGGCGGTGGCGTCGTGATCTTCCCAATCGAAGAGCGAACTGAAGAACGGCGCGTGTTGCGCGAAAAAGCGGCGGATGTAGCGGTTTTGCGAGCGGTCGATCCAGTAGTCGTGGAGACGGTTGTCGGGTTTGGCGATGCGGGGATCGTTGCCGCGGAAAAACTCCTCGAGGTCGGCACGTTCGAGTCGGGGCCAAGCGAGGGTGAGGGCGCGCACTTCGAGGACTTCGCGGACCTGGAGAAAGTCGGCCATGTCCTGGCGGGAAAACGGACGGACGCGCCAGCCGCGGCGCGGGACGTGTTCGACGACGTCTTCGGCGTGGAGGCGTTGAAGGGCGTCGCGGGCGAGCGCGCGCGAAACGCCGAAGCGGGTGGCGGTGGATTCTTCGCGCAGGAAGGTTTCCTCGCCGCGGAGGCTGAGGCGAACGGCGTGAGCGGAGAGACGCGCGTGAAGGTCGCGGTTGGCGCGATCGGCGGGTGGGATGGCGCGGGGAGTTTTCTTCGGGCGCGGGGCGGACGCGTCGCGGGGGCGGCGCGAGCGAGGGGCGTTTTTTTTCAACAGGCCCTCGCGGCGAAGGCGGGCGAGGGCGAGACGGACGGGCTGGGTGCTGACCTGGTAGGCTTGGGCGAGGCTGGAAAGACGAAGGTCGAGGGGAGCGCCGGCAGCGGTGGAGAGGCGACGACGAAGATCGTCGGCGATGTGATCGGTGAGCGACATTTCCTGTGTTTTGATCTTGTCGACAATATCACGAGGCGTAGGGTGGCAAGCGTTTTTCACCATGAAGATCACCGCGATCACCGCCCACGTCTGTCACGCGCGCATGCGCAACTGGATTTTTGTGAAGGTTGAAACGGACCAGCCGGGTCTCTGGGGCTGGGGCGAAGCGACGCTGGAGTGGCACACGCGCGGCGTGGTGGGAGCGATTGAGGATTTGTCGCAATTGCTGGTCGGCGAAGATCCACGGCGGATCGAGCACCTGTGGCAGATGATGTATCGGCAGCATTTCTGGCATGGAAACGGGATCGTGCGCGGGACGGCGATCAGCGGGATCGACGTCGCGTTGTGGGATATTCTCGGGAAGGTTCATGGGGTCCCGTGTCACGAGTTGTGGGGCGGACGCGTGCGCGATTATGTGCGGCTGTATTGTCATCTTGGCGGGGGGAAGATGGAGGATTTCTACGAGACGGCGCCGGGAGATGCGGCGCGGTTTGCGGATCTGGCGCGCGCGGCGGTGGCGGATGGGTTCACGGCGTTCAAGACGATGGCGGTGCCGGAGACGATGTCGCTGGAAGGGAACCGGCCGGTGCGATTCGCGGAAGCGTGTGTGGCGGCGATGCGCGAGGCGGTGGGGCCGGACATCGACATCATGGTGGATTGTCATGCGCGGCCGTCGCCGCGGATGGGGATGAAGTTTGCGAAGGCGCTCGAGCCTTACGGGCTGTATTTCTTCGAGGAGCCGTGCTGGCCGGAAACGATGGACGAGATCGCGGCGATCCAGCGGGCGGTGACGACGCCGATCGCGACGGGCGAGCGGCTGGTGGGGTGTCATGCGTTTCGCGAGCTGCTGGAAAAAGGGGCGTGTTCAGTGCTGCAGCCGGACATCACGCACTGCGGCGGATTGACGGAGGCGCGGCGGATCGCGGCGCTGGCGGAGGCGTATCGGGTTTCATTGGCGCCGCACAATCCGCAGGGGCCGGTGAGCACGGCGGCGTCGCTGGAGCTGGGATTCGCGACGCCGAGTTACATCATTTGTGAGGCGGTGCACCAGGACGTGCCGTGGCGCGGCGACGTGGTGAAGGAAGGGTTCACGGTTGAAAAGAAGGGCCGGATCGTGCGGCCGAATCTGAAGCCGGGGTTGGGCATCGAGCTCGATGAAGAGGAGATCCGGAAGCATCCCTTCGAGCAGGAGGTGTTGCAGCGGACGTTTTATGCGGACGGGAGCGTCGGGGATTGGTGACGCGGTGAATGGCTCGCCGTGATCGCGCGACGTGATGGCCGATTTTAGCGGGTGTCGGCGGCGCGCAGCAGGTCGTCGAGGTCGAGCGGGGCGGTGATCATGGCGAGGCCGCCGGAGGCGTCGCGCGGCCACTGGTCGCGTGGACGGTCCCAGTAGAGTTCGAGGCCGTTGTTGTCGGGGTCGCGGAGGTAGAGCGCCTCGCTCACGCCGTGGTCGGAGGCGCCGTCCAGTGAAATGTGGTGCGCGAGAAGTCGGTGGAGGGCGTCGGAGAGAGCGGCGCGGGTGGGGTAGAGGATGGCGGCGTGGAAAAGCCCGGTGCTGCCGGCGGGTGGCGGTGATCCGCCGCGGCTTTCCCACGTGTTGAGGCCGATGTGGTGATGATAACCGCCGGCGGAAAGGAAGGCGGCGTCCCGGCCGTAGCGTTGAGTGATTTCGAAACCGAGGACGCCCGAGTAGAAGGCGAGGGCGCGTTCGAGGTCGGCGACTTTGAGGTGAACGTGGCCGATCGACACGCGGGGATCGATGGGTTGGTTGGCGGGTGAGGACATGCGCGATACGGTAGCACCGTCCAGTCCGCTCGGGGCGGGCGGGCAAAGTTTTGTTTGCCTTCGCCCGGGCGGTCGTTTGAGCTCGCACCCTTTTCCATTACGCCTGCCCTCAATTCCGGGGCGACAGGTGGAACGAAACCATGAGCCAAAAATTCGAATTGAACGTCGCGCATCGCGCCCAAACCGGCCGTAGCGCCTCCCGTCGCCTCCGCAAGGCCAACCGCGTGCCCGCGGTTCTCTACGGAAAGCACACCAGCCCCGAGTCGCTCTCGGTCGATATCCCGGAATTCACCCGTCTGGTGAAGTCCGTCGGCGGCCGCGCGGTGCTCGTCGAGCTCAAGCGCGACGACAAGGCCGACCGTGCGCTTTCCTTTCTTCAGGAAGTGCAGCGCGACGCGATCACGGACCGGTATGTCCACATCGATTTTCAAGAGGTCAAAGCCGACGAGAAGTTCGAGATTCGCGTGGCCGTGCGCCTGACGGGCGAGTCGTTCGGTGTGAAGAATCAGAGCGGCGTGTTGGAAATGGCGACGCAGCAGCTGCGCATCCGCACGCTGCCGAAGGATCTGCCGGAGGCGATCCTTGTCGACGTGACCGAGCTGAAGGTCGGCGAGACGATCAAGGTCGGTGGATTGAAGCCGATCCCTGGCGTCGATTTCCTCGATTTGCCCGGCCAGCCGGTCGTCTCGTGCGTCGAGCCGGTCGCCGAAATCGCCGCGGAAACCACGGCCGCTGCGACTTCCGCCGAGGGTGCCGCCGCCGCTGCTCCGGCTGCGGGTGCCGCCGCTCCGGCCGCGGGTGCTGCTCCGGCTGCTGCCGCTCCCGCCGCTGGGGGTGCGAAACCGGCTGCCGGCGCCGCCGCTGCAGCGAAGCCTGCCGCTCCGGCCAAGAAGTAAGTTTATCGCGCCCGGTCCGTCGCTTGACCGCGACGGATCGCCGGCGTTGTTCTTTGAGTCATGTCCATTTCGCTCGTTGCCGGTCTCGGCAACCCGGGCCGCGATTACGCGGAGACGCGTCACAATCTCGGCTGGATCGTGATCGACGCCTTTGCGGCGAAGCTCGGTTTGTCGTGGAAAACGGCCGCCCAGTTCGACGCGCAGGTGGCGCGCTGGGACCGACCGGGCAAAGGCACGTGTTATCTCTTGAAGCCGCAGACGTTCATGAACGACAGCGGCACCTCCGTCGGCGCGCTGGCGCGATTCTACAAGATCGCACCGGAGTCGATGGTCGCGATCTATGACGATCTCACGATCGATCTCGGGTTGGTGAAAGTGTCCGTCACCGGTAGTGCCGGCGGCCACAACGGTGTCGCCAGCCTGCTCGAGCATCTCGGCAGCGGATTCATCCGCTACCGGCTCGGCATCGGACCGAAGGAACCGCCGCAAATGGACCTCAAGGATTTCGTCCTCGGAAAGTTTACCGCCTCGCAACTCGCCATCGTCACTCAACAACTCCCCCTCTACCTGTCCGGGCTCGATCTGCTGCTCTCGCGCGGCGTCGAACCGGCCATGAATCAGCTCAATCGCAGAGAACCAAAATGAACGCCACCCAACGCAATTACCGCGCCTCCTTCATCCTCGATAACCGCGGAAAAGAAGACTCGATCGACCAGATCATCGAAGGTGTGAAGAATGTAATCACCGCCGTGCAGGGCGAAGTCACCGCGGTCGAAAACCTCGGCAAGAAGGATTTCGTGCGCGTGACGGACCGCAAGTTCACGAGCGGCGCCTACGTGCAGATCGACTTCAAGGCGCCGGCGCAGGCCCCTTCGCAGCTCAAGGAACGGCTCCGGTTGAACGGCAACGTTTACCGGACCTTTGTGCAGAGCGTCTGACGGTTTGACGTCGGGCCCCGGCGGTTTATGAACCGTCGGGATGCACGTTGGCGGTCGGAGACGGCCGCGACGGACGCAGTCGGTTAATTCCTTCGCAAGCAACCTCGCAGCTCTCCTCTCCCCATGGCCAACTTCAACAAGGTTTATTTGATCGGGAATCTCACGCGCGACCCGGAGCTGCGAGTCACCCCGAAGGGCACGGCAATCTGCCAGTTCGGCATCGCGGTGAACCGGCAGTTCAAGGACGAGTCGGGCGCGATGCGCGACGACACGACGTTCGTGGACATCGAGGCGTGGGGAAAACAGGGAGAGACGATCTCGAAGTATTGCACGAAGGGCCGGCCGCTCTTCATCGAAGGGCGGTTGAAGCTCGACCAGTGGGAGGACAAGACCTCCGGCCAGAAGCGCAGCAAACTGAAGGTCGTGCTCGAAGGGTTTCAGTTTCTCGGCAGCGGGCAGCGCGAAGGCGGAGCCGGCGGGGGTGGCGGCGGCGATTACGATCAATCGCCTTCGCCCGAGCGGCATTCGCCGCCGCCGCGCAGCGGTGGACCGAAGCCGGCGTCGACGGAGAATCTGGACGAAGACGTGCCGTTCTGAGGCGGGAGCGAATTTGAAGATCTGAATTTTGTTTTCAGGTCTGAAGCTGATACGCGAACAAGAGGGTGGGAGGGCGCTCATCCTTGTCGCCCCGCCCGACGGCGTGGGATTTTTATCGTGCCGCTCAAGCTAGAGTCCCGCTGAGTGGGCCGAGCGGGCAAGGCCATGCGTTCGGTCAACGGTTTTCCAGCAGCTCGCTTGTCAGCGAATCCCTTCCCGGATTGTTCATCGCGAGTTATCCCGCCATCCGAAAAGCGCGGGCGTTTCCCCTCGCACCGAATTGCTTTCGTCGATGTCTGTTACCCGCCGCCAGTTTCTTCGCCTCACGGGCTTGGCCGCCGCCGGCTTGGGCGGATTTTTGTCGCGAGCTTCGGCCGCGTTGCACCCACCATCCGAACTGAACCTGCAGGATTGGCTGCAGCCCGTGCCGGATCGGGCGATTTTCTCCGTGCCGGGTTATCACGTCTGGTGCGGCACGATGGTGCGAAGCGGCGACGGAGTCTGTCATCTCTTCTATTCGCGCTGGCCCATCCGGGAGGGTTTCATGGCTTGGGTCACGCACAGCGAGATCGCTCATGCGACGGCCGACAACCCGCTGGGGCCCTACCGTCACCAAGGCGTGGCGCTGCCGGCGCGCGGGGCGGAGTATTGGGACGGACATTGCACGCATAACCCCACGGTGCTCGCGCATGGCGGCCGCTATTATCTTTATTACATGGGCAACCGCGGCGACCGGAAACCTTCCGACGGGAAACTCAACTGGTCGCATAGGAACAACCAGCGCATCGGCGTGGCGGTGGCGGACACGCCGGAAGGGCCGTGGCGCCGGTCGGACACGCCGTTGATCGATGTGAGCGAGGGTTTTCACGATGCGTTGATGTGCTCTAACCCTGCCGTCTGCGTTCGCCCGGCGGGTGACGTCCTGATGATCTACAAGGCCGTGGGCACACGGCATCCGGGTCCTTTCGGCGGGCCGGTGGTGCATGTGGTCGCGACGGCGCCCGCACCCAGGGGACCCTTCACCAAGCGACCGGATCCCGTGTTCACGCGGGCTGGCGTGAGTTTTCCCGCGGAGGATCCGTTCATCTGGAATGATGGGAGCCGCTACTGGGGCATCGTGAAGGACATGAAGGGAGATTTCACGGGGGCGGGCCGTTCGCTGGCGCTGATGCAGTCGGCCAACGGCTTCGATTGGGCGCCCGCCCGGCACACGTTGGTCAGCACCACCGCGATCGTGCGCGAGAACGGCACGCTCCAGCCGCTGCATGCGCTCGAGCGGCCGCAGCTCTGGCTGGAGAACGGCCGGCCTTCCGTTCTTTTCTGCGCGGCGTCCCTCACCCGCGATGCCGAGCCGAACGGTTCCTTCAACGTGGCCATTCCTCTGCGGTCCCCCGCCTGATCCCTTTTCTCATGCGTTACCTTCGGCATTCCGGCCTGTGCTTTTTCGTGTTCGCGTTGTCCTGCGCGGTGCTGGGCACCGAGAGCCGGACCACCCTGTGGTATGATCGCCCGGCCAATTATTGGGAAGAGGCGTTGCCGGTCGGAAACGGCCGCATCGGGGCGATGGTGTTTGGAGGAGTTTTACGGGAGCACATCCAGCTCAACGAGGAGACGATCTGGTCGGGCCATCCGGTGCCCGCGTGGTCCGATCCGGCGAAACCCGAGGCACGGCGGCGGCGGCAGGAGTTGCTCTTCGCCGGTAAGATCCGGGCGTCCGAGGCGTTTCAATTTTCGCCGGAGGAACTGGCCCGACTGAATCTCCCCGCGGCGCGGCCGATCCCGGGCACGACAACGACGCGGCACGCCTATCAACCGCTGGGCGACCTTTACCTGCAGTTCGATCATGGCGTGGCGCACGAGGAGAACTACCGCCGCAGCCTCGATCTCGACACGGCCATCGCGACCACCCGCTACTCGGTCGATGGCGTGGGTTTTGCGCGCGAAGTGTTCAGCAGTCATCCGCACGGGGTGTTGGTGATCCATCTCACCGCGGACCGGGCGGGGGCGTTGAATTTCTCCGCCACCCTCGATTACCGGAAGGACGTCGCCGCGGACATGTATCGTTACGATGCGGAACTCGGGGCGAAGGTGGCGAGTGTCACGGCGCCTCCTCGTCCCCGCTGGATTGCGCTCGAGGCCGATCGCTTCTCGTGGCAGGGGCAGGCGGCGCAGGAGGGCACGCGTTTCGACGCGCGGTTCGAGGTGCGGTCCGTCGGCGGGAGCGTCACCGCGACCGAGACCGGCTTTCGCGTGGTCGGGGCCGACCGCGTGACGCTCCTCATGGCCGTCGGCACCGATTTTCGCGGCGGCGATTCGGCGGCGCGCGCGGAGCGCGATCTCGAGGCGCTCGAAGGGCGGGAGATCGACGTTATCCGCGCGGCGCACGTGGCCGATTATCAGGCGCTGTTTCGCCGTGTATCGCTCGATCTTGGACGCACGCGAGCGGCGGACTTGCCGACCAATCGGCGCGTCATGGCTCGCATGTGGGGCGTGGCGGACAATCGCGTCGATCAGGCCGGCGACCGCGATCCGGATCTGTTCGCGCTGGCCTTCCAGTTCGGACGCTATCTCGCGATCGCCTCGTCGCGTGCCGGCACGCTGCCGCCGGCGCTGCAAGGTCTGTGGAACGACAGCCTGCTTCCGCCGTGGTTCGGGCAGCATACGCCGGACATCAATGTGCAGATGAACCACTGGCTCGCCGAGACCACCCATCTCGCGGAATGCCACACAACGCTCCTCGACCTGATCGATGCCTCCATCCCGGCGGGGCGGGAGATGGCGAAGCTTTCCTACGGTGCGCGCGGACTGGTGTTGCATGCCATGACGAATTTCGGGGCGCGGGGTGCGCACGACGACTGGCCCGATTTTTCCGGCTGGATCGCCCGGCACTACTGGGAGCATTTCGCCTTCAGCGGCGACCCGGAATTTCTCCGCGATCGCGCGTATCCGTTTATCAAGGACTGCGCGCTGTTCTACCTCGATACGATGGCGCGTGATCCACGGAGCGGCGCATGGGTGACCGGACCGACGTATTCGCCCGAGCACCGATTTGTCGCCGACGATGGCCAGCCCGCGTATGCGGATATGGAGGTCACCATGAGCATGGCGATTGCGCGCGAAGTGTTCACCCATTTTGTGCAGGCCGCGGAAATCCTCGATCGCGACGAAACCCTGCGAGCCGAAGTGCAGGCGCGGCTGGAGGCCATGGCGCCTTATGGCTTCGGGCCGGAAGGACGGCTGCTCGAATGGGGGCGCGGTCGGCAGGAACGCGAACCGGGGCACCGGCATTTCTCCCATCTCTATCCGCTGTTTCCCGGCGGCGAAATCACGCCACGACGAACGCCCGCGCTGGCCGCGGCCGCGCGTCAGTCGCTGATGTGGCGGTTGGCGCACCACGCCGGTTGGACCGCGTGGAGCCGCGCGTGGAGCATGGCCCTTGCGGCGCGGCTCGGAGATGGCGGTCTCGCCCACGAGCAGTTGAAGCGGCACCTGGAGACAACCACCTGGCCGAACCTCATGGCCAGCCATCCGCGGCTGGGCGGAGATACCGCGTGTTTTCAGATCGACGGAAATTTCGGCACCACCGGAGCGATCGCCGAGATGCTGCTGCAAAGCCATGCGGGCGAGATCGAGTTGCTGCCGGCGCTGCCTGCTGCTTGGGCGCGGGGCTCAGTGACCGGACTCCGGGCCCGCGGCGGTTTCGTCGTCGACCAACAATGGGAAAACAACCGGCTGTCGCGCGCCGTCTTGACCGCGACGCGCGCGGGTAACTGCATTCTGCGCACGCGCCACCCGGTGACGGTGGCCGGGCAGCGGAGCCGACCCGATGGCGACACGCACGTGGTCGTTCTTCCGGTCGTCGCGGATGGGCGGTATGTTATCGCCCCGACGGAGTATGCTCGCGAGTGACTTCATGAAACGGATTCGCTGGACCGGTCTACTGTTCGTCGTCGTCGCCGCGCTGGTTGCCGTGCGAACGGTCGCCATTCCTTCAGCACGTGGCGGCATTACGAATCCGATTCTCCGCTGGTGCGATCCGGGCTGCTCGGTCCGGTGAAACTCGAATGGTTTCACGAGCTGAAACCGTCGGCTGGCCTCTCGCCGGAATGATCGGCGCGCGGCCGCAACTGAAGCGTCCGGTGACCGCGTTCGCGTCGCGCGAACACGCACGACGAGTTGCCAGGTCAACGGTCGACCCTTCGCGGCGTTGTAGCTTCGTCCCGGCCGGCGCATTTCAAAAAGCATACCCTCGATGCCGGACTGCCGTTAGTCCGGCCTGCCTCCCATCCCCGCCTTCCCATGAAAGAAGTGACCTCTCTCAAAAAGATTCTGCTACTGGCGGCCGCCTTGCCGGCCGTGGTGGCATTTGCCCAGACCCAACCGGAGTCCGCATCGGAAGATGTCGTGGTGCTGCCCGAGTTCACGGTGAGCAGTGTGGCCGACGGCAGCTACATGGCGACCGAGTCCACTTCGGGAACGCGCGTGGCGACCCAGATCATCAACCTGCCGTATTCCGTGCAGGTGCTCACGCAGGAGTTCGTGCGCGAGTTCCAGCTTTACGACCTCGATGAGCAGGCGCCATTCGTCGGCGGCATGTCCGCGGGTGATCCGTCGCAGGGCGGCGGTGGCGGCACGCGCCTTCGCGGGTTCTTTGTCCCTTATTTCCGCAATGGTTTTTACCGCCGCCAGGCGCCGGACTCGAGCAGCATCGACCGCGTGGAAGTGGTGAAGGGACCGCAATCCGCGGTTTACGGACGCGTTTCGCCCGGTGGCGTCGTCAACTACATCTCCAAGAAGCCGCAGACCTCCTTCAAGTCGGGTTTGAACTACGGGATTGGGTCCTACGATTATGCGCGCGTCGATGGCTACGTCACGGGCCCGCTGGCGGGCAAGAAACTGTTCTATCGCGTCGATGCGGCCTACTACGATTTCGAACGGCCCACCGATTTCTGGTTCAACCGCACGGTGAACGCCTCGGGTGCGCTGACCTGGAAAGCTTCGGAGAACACGCAGCTGACGTTCGAATACGAGCACACGAAGCGCATCATGAATGACACGCAGTCTTTCGCGCGGTGGATCGATGCGAACGGCGTTACGGGGGCCACCGTCTACGATATTCCCGACCGCGAGCTGGCCGATCGCCTCATCAGCACGAACGTGAACGGTGCGCTCCGCCGCACCGACCGCCTCAACGACTCGGTCTACCTGCAGCTCGAGCACCGGTTCACCTCGGACCTCAGCCTGCGCGCCAACATCGGCTACTCGACCCGAGCGTTTGAGCGGCACACCCCCTCGACTCCCACGAGCTGGGACACGCGTCTGACCGCCGCCAATGTGGCTTTCCTGAACGCCACCGACTGGGTCGACAAGACCCGCGGCGTGTGGACGGCGAACCGCTCCATGAGCCACCAGACGATCGACGACGAGCAGCTGGGGACGCAGATCGATCTGACCAAGGTCTGGCGCGGCGACCGGGTGAAGCAGCGCACGCTGCTCACCGTGGACATCTTTGACGACAAGACGGAGCAAAAGACCTGGGCGCTCTCGGGAACAGCCTTGGATAACGAACTGCGGGCCCTCGGGCTCACGACCACCCAGCAGCTGAACTCGTGGAAGCGTCCGGATCCGTTCAATCCCGAGGTGGCCGGCGCGCTGCCGATCCCGGACTTCAAACCCGCGCTCTGGAGCGCGACCGACAGCTCCACGTTCTTTCTCGACCGCTTTTATTACGGCGGCTTGTTGAACCACACGGCAGAGTTGCTTGATAGCCGGCTCGTGCTGACGGGATCTCTTCGTCAGGACTGGGCCGAATACGAGCGCCGTCAGCCGCTTTCCGCTAGTCCTACGCTCCGCAACGCGGAAGGTAAGGTGGACAAGATGACCTACAGCACCGGGGTGAACTACCACCTCATTCCGCAGGTTTTGGTGGCCTATGTCAGCTACGGTTCCGCTTTTGATCCCGCTCCACAGGTTGATCGGAACACTGGCGAATTCCTCGGTAACAAGACCGCCAAGGGCACTGAGGTCGGGCTCAAGGGCGTCGTGCTGGACAACAGGCTTTCCTACACGCTCTCGGCCTACCGGGTGACCCAGGAAAATGAAGTGACGTCGAACCCGCTGAACCCAGGCGGGGCCGACCCCAGCCTGCCGTCGGTCATCCCCGGCGCTGGCACGAAGGGCGAGGGCGTGAGCCTGGATTTCTCCGGCAAGCTCTCGGAGAACCTGACGCTCCTCGGCAACGTCGCCTGGACCGATATCTGGATCTACAAGCATGCGACCACGAGCTCCCTGATCGGTCTCAAGCCAACGGGCGGGCAGAATGTGCCCGAGCGTTCCGGCGGCCTGGCCCTGCGCTACAACTTCACCGGCGGCGTGCTGAACGGCCTGCGCATCGGAGCGACTTATCAATATACGGATCGCTACATCCGCTTCTACGGCACCGGCCCGACGAATACGGACTTCTACCTGCCGGGCCGGAGTGAATTCGGCCTGTTGGTCAGTTACTCGCACAAGCTCGCCTCGAAGTTCACGGTGACCTACAGCCTGAATGTCATGAACCTTTTCGACGAAAAAGAGATCACCGTCGCAGCGTATGCCCCGTGGGGCCGGCAGGTTCGCTTTACGACGGGTGTTCGGTTCTGATTCAACCCGCCGCAAACATGCCTGGCGTCAAAGCAACACGGGCTTCGGTTTGCCGGCGGTGTAATTTAACTTCGACTCGCGTCGCCGGGCTGGCGTCACGAGTCGGGCGCGGCGCTCACGTCGCGTCGACTCATCCGTCCAGGTTGCGGCCTTGATGGCCTTTCCTCCGATCCATCCATGAAACCCTTTCGCCCGCTGATCGTTCTCTTTGCCGCTTTCCTTCTGCAAACAACCGCGTCCGTGGCGTCGGAGGCCGCTTACGCTGCGGAATTCGGTCAGGATGGAACGCTGCAGCTCAGCCGCGCGGGCGCCGGATCATGGAGCTTCCGGCCCGAGTTCACGATTCTCATCACCGACGAAAATCCGAAGCTCGCCATGCGTCCGGCGGGCATCGCGCATGTGCCCTACAACGTTCCGACTTGGGAGACCCGCGGCGCGGATGCGAAGACGACGCTGAAGGAAACAAAACGCTCGGAAGCGCAGGCCGGTGACGGGTTCGACGATCGCATCCTGGAAGGCGACACGCGTTCGCGCACCGCAGATGTTTTTGCGTCGGCGCCGACGCAAACCGTCCGCGCCACGCGTTGGGAGCGCGCGGGTGACACGATCCGCTACACGTTCGCGGAAGATTCGCGATTCACGCTTAGCGCGACCCTCACTTTGCCAGCGGATGCGGCCGAGCCGGTCTTGACCTACACGTTCACGCCGAAAACCGCCGCCTGGTTTTCCGTTGGCTATACCGGTGCGCCCGTGATCGCGCCGCGCGACGCGGACGAATTCTGGCAGCCCTTTATCTGGCAGGAGAAACGGTTTCCCTCTCAGTCATTCCTCACGCCGGGCTTTCAATGTCCCGTGCCCACCACCTTCGTGCGCAAGGGCAATGCCGTGCTCGGGGTCGTCGTCGACACGGAGGAATTTCCCTTCGACCCGCTGCCGCTGCTGGAAAATAGCCGCTTCGGTGTCGTCCTGCGCACGTCGGACGGGGCCGCGCGGCCGATGGTGTTCGCTCCGCTGCTCGGTGGCATGGGCTCGCAACGCGCCGCAGGGGAGGCCTTCACCTTCCGGCTCCGGCTCTACGTCGGCGCGGGCGAGGCGACGATCGCTTATGAGGACGTCGCCCGCCGCCTGTATGGTTTTCGCGATTACCGCCGCAACGCCATCAGCACGTTGAACGAGACACTCGACCGGATGATCGACTACGGGATGAGCGACTACAGCTGGTTCATCGACGAACTGAAGGGCTGCGCCTACTCGACCGACGTCCCCGGTGCGGTGAAGAACGTCTCCGCGCTCAACCCACTCAACCTCGCCCTGGTGGCGGACGACGAACGCATCTTCCACGAGCGCGCATATCCGATCGCCGAATACCTGCTCTCGCGCGAAAAATTCCTGTTCTCCCTCGATCCGAAGCAGAAGATCCAGAGCCCGTCGCGGGCACTGAAGGGCCCGTCCGCGCCGATCAGCGAGATCGCGGCGCTCTACGGCATCACGCACGGGGCGTCGCCGGTTTTACGTCAGCTCGCGGTGAGCGAACTCGGCCGCTCCCGCACGCTCAACCTCGACGATGCATCGCCTGGCGACACGTGGCAGAACAACCTGCACGTCTATCGTTCAACCGGTGACGAACGCTACCTGGCCAAGGCGCGCGCCGGGGCCGATGCCTACCTCGCCAGCCGCATGGCGGAAGGTGCGGACGATTTCAACGAGGGCGGGTTGTTTTTCTGGACCGGTTTTGCCCCGAAGTGGATCGACCTGCTCGAACTCCACGAGGCCACGCAGGACCGCCGTTACCTCGAAGCCGCGCGACTCGGAGCGCGGCGTTACACGATGTTCACTTGGATGGCACCGCAGATCCCGGACGAGGAGATCACGGTTAATCCGGACGGCAACGCGCCCGTCTATTGGTATCTGAAGAGCAAAGGCCACCAGCCGATGCGCGCGCCCGAGGAAAAAGTTCCCGCCTGGCGTCTCTCGGAAATCGGGCTCACGCCGGAATCCTCGGGCACGATGTCGGGCCATCGCGCGATCTTCATGGCGAACTTTGCGCCATGGATGCTGCGCATCGCGGCCCTCACCGGCGACGAACTGCTGCACGATGTCGCGCGCTCCGCGGTGATCGGCCGGTATCGCAACTTCCCGGGCTATCACATCAACACCGCGCGCACCACGATCTACGAGCAGGCGGACTATCCGCTGCGCCCGCACCTCGAGCTGAGCGTGAATTCGTTTCACTATAATCACATCTGGCCGCACATGAGCATCCTGCTGGATTACCTGGTCACGGATGCGTTCGCGCGGTCGCGCGGCGAGATCGATTTTCCGTCGCGCTTCATCGAGGGCTACGCGTATTTGCAGAGCAAATTCTACGGCGACCGGCCGGGCAAATTCCACGGCCATCGCGACGCCGTGCTGTGGATGCCGCAGGGTTTGCTCAAGACCGGCTCGATCGAGCTCAACTACATTGCGGCGCGCGGCGAGGGTCGCGTCTACCTGGCGTTTGCCAACCAGTCACGCGAGACCGTCACCACCGAAGCCGTCTTCAACTCCGACGTTCTACCCGCGGCGGCGAAGGGCCGCTACACGGTGAAGGTGATCGCGGACGGTGCACCCGCGAAGGAAGTGATGCTGCGCGACGGGCGCTTTCCCATCCAGGTTAGCGCGATGGGCCAGACGGCCGTCGTCATCGAGGGGTTGAACGTCACGCCGAAGTTTCAGCACAAGCTGCTTGCCGCGGCTCCGGCGCAGGCTTGGACGAAAGATTACGCCGAGATCGAGTGGGGCAACGCCCGCGCCATGATCCTTAATTTCGGTCCGGCGGCGAAAACCGCCTACGTTTATCTCCAGGACGACGACCCGAAATTTCGGGAGGTCACGATGAATTACACCGCCGGCGGAGAGAAGGTCTCGGTCACCGACGCCGCCTATCCGTTCGAGTTCACGGTCCCGCTGACGGAGGACGCGACCGCGTTCAGCTTCCAACTCACGGGGCGCACCGTCGACGGGCAGACGCCGGTTTCCGCAACCGTTCTCCTGGAGAAATAGGCTGTGCGTAAAATTCCCCATTTCCGCTGGTGGATCATCACGCTGGTGTTTCTCGCGGCAGTGCTGAACTACGTCGACCGGCAGGTGCTCTCGGCGCTGGCGCCAACAATCCAGAAGGATCTGGGGATGTCCGACCGCGACTACGCGAACATCGTCAATATCTTCCTCGTCGCCTACACGATCGCTTATCTCGTATCCGGCCGGTTGGTCGATCGGTTGGGCACGCGAATGGGCATGGTGCTGTTCGTCGGCTGGTGGTCGGTTGCCAATATGCTGACGGCCGCCGCGCAAGGCGTGCGCTCGATGGGCGCATTTCGTTTTGGACTCGGCCTCGGCGAAGCCGGGGTGTGGCCCGCGGCCTCAAAGGTCGTCTCGGAATGGTTTCCCGCGCGGGAGCGCGCGCTGGCCATCGGCGTCTACACGATGGGAGCGACGATCGGTGCGACGGTGGCGCCGTATATCGTCATCCCGCTCGCGGCGTTTCCCTATGTCGAAAAGCTGCCGTGGATCGAACACGTCCTCGGTCACGGCGCCGGCTGGCGCATGGCCTTCATTATTACCGGCGCGCTCGGCCTGCTGTGGTTGATCCCGTGGGCGCTGTTTTACCGGCAGCCGCGCGAGAGCAAGCACATCACCGAGACGGAGCTGAAGCTCCTCGACGACTCGGTGGCGGAAGAGGACAAGGCCGGCGGCGCCACCACCGGGGCGGCGTGGACCTGGCGGCAGGTTTTTTCCAGCCGCGTCGTTTGGCTTCTGCTGTTCGGCCGGCTCATCACGGATCCGGTCTGGTATTTCTACCAGTTCTGGTTTCCCAAATACCTGAACGCGGAACGCGGCTTCGAGCAGGGCCAGCTCACGATCACGTGGGTTGTCTATGCCGCCGCGGGTGTCGGCAGCCTGTTGGGCGGCTGGCTCTCCGGCGTGCTGGTGAAGCGAAAAGTCGCGCCAGCGCACAGCCGCTTGTGGGTGATGCTGGGGTGCGCGTGTCTGCTGCCGGTGTCGCCGTTCATTGCGAAAGTCGCGGGTCTAAACGCCGCTCTGACGCTCACCGTGATCGCCGTCTTCGCGTCGCTCGCGTGGCTGATCAACATCAGCTCGCTCGTGGTCGATGTCGTCCCGAAGGCCTGTCTCGGCACGGTTTTCAGTGTGGTCGCCGCGGGCAGCACCGTCGGCGGCATTCTCATGAATACGCTTGTCGCCTCGATGGTGTCGTCGGGCCCGCTCCGGCCGCCCGAAGGATTTTTGGATCGCGGCGTGCATGCGGTGGCCGGTCCGGTCCTCGACGCCGTGCATGGCACGGGCTACGCGGGATGGTTCCTCATCATGGCGTGCCTGCACCCGCTCGCTCTGGCGATGTTGTATTTCGGCGGCGTGCACCGCCCGGCGGCGAAAACGCCAGCGTCGGCCTGAGGCCGCCCCTTTTGTATGCAAATCGAATCTCCCGTTTCGCATCGTGAGTTGAAGCTCGTTTCCCTGGCGGCGGATCTCGTCGTCGTCGGCGGCGGCCTGGCCGGCACCTGTGCCGCCATCACAGCGGCGCGCGCCGGAGTGAAGGTCACGCTCGTGCAGGATCGCCCGGTGCTCGGCGGCAACAGTTCCAGCGAAGTGCGCCTCTGGGTCCTCGGTGCGACCTCGCACATGGGCAACAACAACCGTTGGGCGCGCGAGGGCGGGGTGATCGACGAGATCCTCGTCGAGAACGTATTCCGCAACCCCGAGGGCAACCCTTGCATCGTCGATACCATCCTTCTCGAAAAAGTAGTCGGCGAGCCGAACATCACGCTGCTGCTCAACACCGCCGTCTTCGAGGCGACGAAGCAGGACGCCGCCACGGTGCACAGCGTGCGCGCCTTCTGCTCGCAGAATTCCACGTTGTATGAACTTTCGGCGCCGCTCTTCTGCGACGCCTCCGGTGACGGCGTGCTCGGCTTCATGGCGGGGGCCGCGTTCCGCATGGGCGCCGAATCCCGCGCGGAGTTCGGCGAGAAATTCGCGCCGACCCAGGAATACGGCGAACTGCTCGGGCACTCGCTGTATTTCTACACCAAGGACGCAGGCCGCCCCGTGTCGTTCACGCCGCCGAGTTACGCCTTGCAGGACATCACGAAGATTCCGCGCTGGCGGAATTTCACCGCGAAGGACTCCGGCTGCAAACTGTGGTGGATCGAATACGGCGGCCGGCTCGACACCGTTCACGCCACCGAGGACATCAAATGGGAGCTCTGGCGCGTGGTCTATGGCGTGTGGAATCACATCAAGAATTCCGGCCGGTTTCCCGAGGCGGCCAACCTCACGCTCGAATGGGTGGGCTCGATTCCCGGAAAGCGCGAGAGCCGGCGTTTCGAGGGCGATTACCTGCTCCGGCAGCAGGATGTCGTCGAACAGCGGACGCATCCGGACGCCGTGGCATTCGGCGGCTGGTCGATCGACCTGCATCCCGCGGACGGCGTCTTCAGCGAAAAACCCGGCTGCAACCAGTGGCACGCCAAGGGGGTTTACCAGATCCCCTATCGCTCCCTCTACAGCCGCAACATCGGCAATCTCTTCCTCGCCGGGCGTATCATCAGCGCGACCCACGTCGCTTTCGGCTCGAGCCGCGTGATGGCCACCTGTGCGCATGCCGCTCAGGCGGTCGGCATGGCCGCCGCGCTTTGCCGGCGGGACGGGATCGCGCCGCGCGCGCTCACCGAGCCAGCGCGGATGGCGGAGCTGCAACGCCGGTTGCAGCGCACCGGCCAGCATATCCCCGGCGTGCCGCTGCGCGAGGAAGAGGATCTGGCGCCACGCGCGACGATCACGGCCTCCAGCGAATATCAGCTCCGCGAACTCGCACCCGGCGGCCCGCTGGTCGGCCTGGATGCGAGTTGGGCGATGATGCTGCCCGTGCAGCCCGGCACGCAGATCGACCTCACCGTTTATGCCGAGGTGGACGCCGCCGCCGAACTCCGCGTCGAACTCCGCGAAAGCAGCCGGCCGGATAATCACACGCCGGATGTGGTCCTGGAAAAAGCCGTTCACGCGCTCGCGCCCGGCAACCGGTCCGTGCGTATTGTCTTTCGCCATACGTTTCGCGACGAGCGCTATGCGTTCGTGTGCTTCTTCGGCAATGCCGCGATCAAGCTCCGCACCAGCGAGCAGCGCGTCACTGGCGTGCTTTCGCTCTGCCACGCGGTCAACCTCGCCGTCGCGAAAAGCGCGGTGCAGACCCCGCCTGCGGACATCGGCGTCGACTCGTTCGAGTTCTGGCTGCCAAAACGCCGGCCGGCAGGACAGAACCTGGCAATGACGCTCGAGTGGCCCTTGGCGCCGTTCGCGGCAAAGAACCTTACGAATGGCATCGCCCGTCCGACGAACCAGCCCAACGCGTGGGTCGCGGCTCTCGCCGAAGAAACGCCGGCCGTCACGCTGACGTGGCCCGCGCCGCAAACGATCGCGCGCGTGGAGCTGATGTTCGACACGGATTTCGACCACCCGATGGAGACGGTGTTGTGGGGTCATCCGGAGAACCGCATGCCTTTCTGCGCGCGCGGCTATCGCCTGATGGACGACAGCGGCCGCGTGCTCGCGGAGGGTCGTGAGCAGCACCACACGCGGGCCGTGATCGTGCTGCCGCAGACGGTCACCACGAAATCGCTTCGCATCGAAATCACGCGCCCGGAGAAGAACATCCCGGCGGCGCTATTCGCGGTGCGGTGCTACGCGGAGGCCGAGCCACGATGAAGCGGGCCGCCCGACCATGTCGCGGGGCGGTCAGAGGAGGGGTGGTCGCAGCGCTTTTCATGGTGGGCACGCTGGTCCGCGGCGCGGAGTCACCGGCGACCGTGGAGCTGAGTGATTCGGTCGCACGACTCGAATGGTCGAAACAGCCCGATGGCTGGCACCTGTCGCGGGCCGCGGTGCACACATCGGCCGGCGAGATTTCCGCCGGCGCGCCGCTGGGACGTTACACGCTGCTGTATTCAGCGGCCGCTCCCGAGAAAACGCCGACGCCGTTTTTCCTGCCGGGACACGAGGACCCGTTTCCGAGCGGGTTCAAGTATCCGACGGGGAAATGGCAGGCGGCGACTTCGTCGGTGAGCCTGAATCAAGCGGGGCAGGAGCGGACGTTCTTCCCGACCGGCGTGGAGCGGACAGCGGCCGGGCGCACGCTTTTTCGCGGAGAAACCGACGTGGCAACGCTGACCGCCGAGTGGCGGCTTGACCCATCGACGCCCGGTGACGTGGAAGTGGCGGTGACGATAACCGCCAAACGGTCGGGCTGGTTTTCGATCGCGACGCCGACACTGACCGAAGTGTCGGCGGCCGAGCTGAGATGGGCCGTGGTGCCGGGATATTTCCAAGGCAGTGAACTGAATCCCAATCTGCCGCTCGCGCTCGCTTACGGTCACGGTTTGCCCGACCGGCCGGTGCTGGCGCGCGAGCGCAGCGTGTCGACGCTCACTTCGATCATGACGAACCGCGCGGGCCTCACGCTCGCGGTGGTGGCCGCGCCCGGCACGGCGGCGGATCCGTGGCCGAAAGACAAAGCGAACCGGGACGTCTGGCGACTCGGTCTCTCGCACATGAACCGGCAAGGCGCGCTCGCGCCGACGCTCTATCATCCGGTGCTTGGCGAGGAGGGGTCGCAGCTCGCCGTGGGGGAGCAACGCACGTTCCGCTTCCGCTATGTGCTGCGAGAGGCCGACTGGTTCGCGGTGCTCAAGCACGTCATCAACGACGTCTATCGGTTGCCGGATTTTATCGCGATGAAACAGCCGGCACGGTCGCTGTCGGATCGGTTGTCCGCACTGCACGCTTACGTGACGGACGACCGGACTTCGTTGTGGCGCACTGAGGAATTCGGCGGATTGACGATCGGCGCGCAGGCTTATCTCGGCGGCATTCTCGGATCGGACAAGGACGGGATGAAGAACTCGGATTACGGCGCGATGTGGATGCTGGCAAAGCTGACGCACCATTCGAAGCTCGTGCGCGACCGATTGCCGTTCGCGCGTAATTTTAAACTGGCGCAGCAGCAGACCGAGCCGGGATTTTTTCAGGGCGCGGCGCGCGGGCAGTATTATCTGTCGAAAAGCCGCCGGTTCACGGAGGAGTGGGGCGACATCGTCGAGCCGGTGGCGGTCACGTATTATACGATGCTCGATCTCGGCAACATCCTGCTGTTCGCGCCGAACGACCGGGAACTGCGTGAGCGGCTGAGGCTCGGTGCAGAACGCCTGCTCGATTGGCAACGCCCGGACGGGAGTTGGGAAACAGCCTATGATCACAGCACGCAGAAACCGCTCTACACGGAGACGCCGGATCTGCGCCCGACCTTCTACGGTTTGCTCGTCGCCCATCGCATTTTGGGCGATGAGAAATACCTGAACGCCGCGCGTCGCGGTGCCGACTGGCTGTTGAAAAACGCGGTCGAGACCGGCCGCTTTCTCGGTGTGTGCGGCGACACGCGTTTCGCCCCCGATTTCGCCACGGCGCAGCTCGCACAGGCACTGCTCGATCTGCATGCGATCACCGGTCATGCGCCTTACCGGGACGCCGCCGTGGCGACGGCGAGGTTTTACGTGACATCGATCTTCACGCATCCGCTGCCCACACGAGCGGCGAAGTGGGTCAAGGGGCGGGCGCGGGCGGACTGGGAGATCACCCAAGCCGGGCTGGGGTTCGAGCACGGTGGTGCGATCGGATCGGCGTGGGAGCGCGGGCCGATCCTCTTGGCGACGCACGCGGGGTTGTTTGTGCGCATGCACGCGCTGACGGGCGAACCGCTTTTCCGCGATCTCGCGCGAGCGGCGGCCCTCGCCCGCGATGCGTTCGTCCATGCAGAGACGAGCGTCGCTTCTTACTATTGGAACAACATGGACGCCGGCGCCGGCGCGTTTCCGCATCACGCATGGTGGCAGATCGGCTGGATCACCGATTATTTGATTTCCGAGGCGACGATGCGGTCGGCCGGACAGATTTCTTTTCCCGCCGGATTCATTGCGCCCAAGGTCGGGCCGCATCGCAGCTACGGATTCGCGCCGGGACAGATGTTCGGCGAAGAGGCCGCCCTCGCTTGGGGCGGAGTGGAGGTCGATGACCCAGCGGTGGACACGTTGGTAGCGCGATCGACGAAGACGCGGCGTGTGTTCGTGGTGTTGTTGAACCAGCGCGCGGAGCCCACCACGACGCGGGTGCGGGCAAATGCCGGCGCTCTCCTCGGCGAGGTGGCCGCGGGGTGGAAAACCGTGCGCCTTCGCACGGGAGCGGAGAAAGTGTCGTATCCGGTCGGCGGCGACGGTCCGTTGGTGCAGCTGCCGGCCTTCGGCTTCGGTGTGCTAGTTTACGACTACTGACCGATCATGAGCCTTCGCACCCATTTTGTCCTGATGTTTGGTCTGACGCTCACGGTGGCGGCGGCGCCGGTGATGATCGAGAGCCCCGGCGGGAATCTGCGCGGAACGTTCGCGGTCGATCGCGACGGCGCGCTGGTTTATTCGGTCGAACACGATGGCCGCGAAATCATCGCGCCGTCGCGCGCGGGGGTGGCGGTGGACGGCGTCGACCTCGGTTCCGGCGTGATGCTGGGGGCGCCCGTCTTCGGGGCGTTGGACGAGAGTCATGCGACGCTCGGCGGCAAGGCTCGCGCGCACAATCGCGCGCGGACACTGCGGTTGCCCGTGGTGTCGGCGGGTGGGCGAACAGAAACGGTGCTCGAGGCTCGTGCCTATGACGACGGGTTTGCCTGGCGGATGATCGTGCCGGGCGCGGGACGGCGTCGCGTGAACGGCGAGGTGTCGGGCTGGACGTTGCCAGCCGGGAGCCGCGTGTGGTTTTTCGAGCGGGATTCCGACTGGAAACTGAAAAGCTACGCGGGCGAATGGATCTCCGCTCGCGTGGACGAGCTCGGGTCGGTGTCGAAACAAGGTCCGGTCCAAGGTGCGCCGCTGGTTGCGGAGTTGTCGGCGGGCGGAGGTTATGTGCTCGTGACCGAGGCGGCGTTGGAGAATTACAGCGGGCTGCGGTTGCGAGCGACGCCGGGTTCGCGGGTGGTCCGAGCGGATTTCACGGAGGCCGACGCGGGTTTTGTCATCGACGGTCCCATCACGACGCCGTGGCGGGTGACACTCGTGGCGCCCGATCTGGACGCGTTGGTCAACAGCGATCTGATCGCGAATCTCGCGCCGCCGCCGGATGCGCGGTTGTTCGCGGACACCTCGTATATCAAACCGGGCCGGGCGGTGTGGCGCTGGTGGAGTTCGGGCACCGGGACACCGGAACAGGAAAAGCAATTCGTCGACCACGCCATCGCATTGGGATTCGAATACACGCTGATCGACGAAGGCTGGCTCGGCTGGCCGGAACCGTGGAAAGAACTGGCCGGGATCGTCGACTATGCCCGCGACCGGGCGGTCGGCGTGTGGGTGTGGAAGCGTTACCAGGAGGTCGCGTCGCCGGCGGACAATTGGGCGCAGTTGCGCGCCTTCCTCGATGCGGTGCAGACGGCGGGCGCGGTGGGAGTGAAACTCGATTTCCTCAATGCCGAGTCGAAGGACCGGATCGATTTCGCCACCGCCGCGCTGCGCTTGGCGGCCGAACGGCGGCTGATGGTGATTTTCCACGGCGTCGCGAAACCGACCGGGGAAGCGCGCACGTATCCGAATGAAATTACACGGGAGGGCGTCCGCGGGCTGGAGCTGAACAAGATGAAGGAGGGCCCGATCCCGGCGTCGCACAACGCGGCGCTGCCGTTCACGCGCTTCGTCGTTGGCGCCGGCGACTACACGCCGTTGTCCTATTCGCAGCCGGGGCCGACCTCGTGGGCGCATCAGCTCGCGACCTTCATCCAGTTCACTTCGCCGATGCAGATCATGGCGGAGGATCCGGAGAAAGTGTTGAACGATCCGGCCACGCGACCGGCGCTCGACGTGCTGCAATCGATTCCGGCCGTGTGGGACGAAACGCGGGTGCTCGCGCCCAGCGCGATCGGACGACTGTCCGTGATGGCCCGGCGCAGCGGCACGACGTGGTTCTTGAGCCTCTTGAATGGCGACCAGCCCGCGACGGTCGAGAATCCCGATCTGTCGTTTCTGGGTGAGGCCGACTATCGGGCAGTGGAATTGACGAGCCCCGAGCCGCGGACCTTTGCCCGACGAGAAATCGAGAACGCGGAGGCGCGAACCTCGCTCCGCTTCGAACTTCCGGCCGGAGGTGGCGCGGTGGTGCGGTTCAATGCGAAACCGGCGGCGGGCGATTTGCCGGAACTGAAGGTGCGGCACGGGCTGCGGAATTTTCATGTCAAGGCAAGTGCGGGCGGAACGGTGCGCGTCGCCTTTCTGGGCGGCAGCATCACCGCGGCTCACGGCTGGAGGGTGAAGACGCGCGAGTTTCTGCAGCAGCGTTATCCGCAGGCGAAGATCGAGGAAGTATTCGCGGCCATTCCAGGGAGCGGCTCGCCGCTGGGCGTCGCCCGTCTGCAGCGCGATGTGCTCGACCGTGCGCCCGACCTGCTGTTCGTCGAATTTGCCGTCAACGACGGCGGGCAGGAACCGGCGCGGATCGAACGAGCGATGGAGGGGATCGTGAGGAAACTGGCGCAGGCCCGGTCCGGGGCCGATGTCTGCTTCGTCTATACGCTTTCGAAAGGCATGGTGTCCGACTACGAGGCGCGCCGGCTTAACCCCTCTGCCGCGGCGATGGAACGAGTCGCGGCGCACTACGGCATTTCGTCGGTGGCGTTTGGCGTGGACGTCGTGAAACAACTGGCGACGGGACGCTGGGTGTTTCAAGCCGACAAGAAACACGGCACGCACGATCCGGAAGGACGCACGATTTTTTCCCACGATGGCGTGCATCCGCTCGCGGCGGGACACGCGCTTTATGGCGAAGCGATCGTCCGGTCGTGGGAGAAGCTCGTTCAAGGCGATGATCCAGCCGCGAGAGAGCTCGCGGCGCCGCTGCACTCCGATCACTGGGCGGGCGCCGGTT